>MPNP01000037.1 GCA_002239085.1 Rhodobacteraceae bacterium bin131
GTTCATACCGGCACATTCTTCTCCCATACCCGCCATACCAGTAAATTCACGCATCAGATGGGCCAAACAAAACGCAAATTGGACTTGGGTTATGTTAAATTGATAAGAGGACCAATGATCATGCTCGCTGTTGTTTCCCACTGTTATCCCGATATCGTTATAACAGTGAGAAACAACACACGCTTTATAGCTTATTGTCAGGCTTGAATGGTGGTTCAAGAGGGTTGTGTATGATGATTTCTGGGTAAGCGTGTGTTTTGCGTATATTTCGGTTACAAAGGGACTAAAATCAGTGTCTTATTGAGAATTTTTTTGGGAAGGTAGGAAGGCGATGATTGTAGGGGGGGATTCAACCTTGTTCAAACTCATAATGATGGTCAAAATAACTTTGATTTGAGGATCAGAGTAAAGTCAACTAATTGGCTAAAATCGAATTCTTTCATAATCTCGTCGGATGGCAACGAATATGTTCAGAGTGGCACCAGAAAGGAAACAGACAACTATGAGATGTCAGTTGAAACAGGATGGATGGAATAGAAATCATCATTAGGGCTCAAGTATTATTAATCAATAAGAAAACAGTTCAAGTGCGATAGCCCTAGGTTGCAACACCCACTGAACTTCGGGTGGCGGACAGTTTACCACGAGCCAGTTGCATTTCTTCATTGGCAAAAGCTGGTTCATAGAGGCGGATTTCAGCCGGTGACATGCCGCAATCAGCGGCATGGATCTTCCACTCCTTGGTAATTTGCTCGCCCATGCCAACGGCCCGTTGATGGGCTTCATCCTCGGTAACATCAAAGAATGGGGCGGCCTCAATCGCCGCCTCAATAGATGCTTCATTGTTGCTGAGAGGACTTATCCCGGTTTCTAGGTGACGATGGCGGAAGGGCTGAGGGTTGATGTCAAAAGCCGGCGACAGAATCCATCTGTTGCTACCGGCGTACAGGAAACCATGGTTCTTCAAGTGGTCGTCATTATTGGATATCAAAATGGTGAACATTATCCGGTCATGCAGTTCCCTAAGCTCACCAGTAATGAGATCAGCGTCACCACAATGCTGCCGCATGGCTTCCGCAATATCGGTGTAAAACCCTCCACTTGCGGAATCGAGTCCCAGAAATGTCTGGGCCGACAGATAATGAATGCGGCTTTCATTCCGCCGGTCAAAGCGTCTGATGATGGCAATGGGATGAGCCGTTTCAGCCAGAACCAGACGGGCTTTGGCCGCTCGCAGACCGACCCTGGCTGCCAGCTTGAGGGTGGTCACTTCCATCCGCTCGATGGGCATGGTATCACGTTCAGCCGTGAACTTGGCAATTGAAAAAATGCCCTCATCATCATAATCAGATTTTGGTCGAGCCCCGCCGAGACTGCCGGCACTGCCGACAATGAGGTTGGCTATGGCTATGGCATCGGGATGATTATTCTCTATTGAACGATGATAGCGCATGATTTGGTCCATATCGTTCAACCGGGGTGTGGGAGGTTGGGCAAAAGCCAGAGGACGACCCTCCTTGTCTAGGAAGCGGAGAGCTCCCAGTCGTGTCAGATCATTCACGGCCAGCAGATAATCCAGCTCGGTCGGTTGGCGTGCCAAAGCCTTGCTGATGATCCCCCGTCCCCAGGAATCAGGGGTAGTGTCAGCGATTGGTCCCGGCAGGGCGGTGTGGGGATTTGACCGGTCACCGCTCGCATAAACCGGATAGTCCGTGAGTGGCATACTTGGGGCTAGGGCAAACGCACCCGGTCGAGATAACCACTCTTCGGTATATTTGAAAACCGCTTTTTGGCGATTGAGGTCAAAATCAAAGATCAGCTGACCAACAGGGATCTGGTTAGCTCCGATGGCTACAGTAACCCGTCTTTGTTCCGTCATAATCCCAACCCATCAGTTGGATGCCAGCCAGCTGGCTTTTGCTCAATTGGTTGGTGGTCATTGCAGGTAATGTCAACGGGGTGTTTTCGTTTGCGGATCCGGTGTGGCAACTTCTCTTGGTCGGCCAGGAGCCCGATGTCATCGGTGGCGACGTCCAAAACCTCGCTGAAGCGCCTGATGTTGCCAAGGGCAATGAAAGCCATAGCTAGCACTCCTAGGGAAATACCCGGATCACCGCCTTCCAGGCGGCGCACGGTGCTGACGGATACTCCCATCATCGCGGCGAGGTCACGCTGGGACAGCCGCCGTTTTCGTCGGGCAATGTTGATGTTACGACCGAGTGTGCTTATCGCAATTGTAGCCCTTGGGGTAAGTTTTTGGTCTGTCATATGACACCATTTATAGTTTTTTAAATCATATATAAGTTTATATATAAACTTTTAAGATAATTGCAATAACCCAATATTCGCAAGTGATCGTAATCCGATTTGTTCTATAATTGGATTGCTTATAGACTTAATGCCTTATTTTTCGAACAAATGATATCTCACTCTGCTGAGAGTTCCGGGCAATCACCGATTTGGTAGGAATTTCCTAGCTGAGCTTGAAGAGTTTGGCAATCCCGTCCAGCGCTCAAGATCACCCAAAACCTTTTCGGTGATGATACTGACCCTTGTGTCGGTGGCTTGTCCCCTTAAGCAGGGGCGGTATGGAGCATCATCAGGGTCAGGCGTTACACGCAGAGAACAGATGTCCCTGATAGTTTGATTTCGGTTGATCTTTCTTTAGTGATAGGGGAACGACAAGTTCCTTCTTCAGCAGGGAATTCAAAGTTCAAAATGTGACTGTTATTGAGTGACATCAAGATAATAGGTTAGAGATTGTGCTAGCATTTAATGTGACCATTAATTGAGTAATGTTTAACCGCTTTTGAAACCCTGACTCCACCTTCTTCTGTTTATTTTCATCAGACTTTCAGCACCGTTCCATTTAACCCAATTATTTTTGAAAAATTGTCCTTTGACCACGTGCTGTTGAGGTGACATTCAATAACCAAAACACGCACTAAGTAGATTTGGATGGCATCACCTAGAACACCATAAGTCTCAAAAAACCTAATTTGTAGAGGTGGCATATTCATCAGAATGTTTCATAACATTAAATCAAATGTCGATTTGTGCCCCTCACTTTGTGTCTATTTCAATCGTATTTGGCCATTAAATGTTGCAGATCATGACCGTGCAATACAAAATTTCGTCACAGGTTAGGACAGTATAGAACTGCCTCGGAGTTAAGGTAGGAGTAGGATTCTGATGGCTTTCTTTAAATTTGATGACGGCTAAATTGAGAACCGCTAGGAGGTCAATAAATAACAAGATTTATTCAACAAAAACAATTTTGACACAGTGTGTAGTTTCATCAATTTGTTTTAATCTAAACATGAAGAAACATTAACGGCAACCATGAAAAAAACCATGAATCATAATTTTGCTCAATCCACTATGAACTCCACAACCAGATTTTATCGAAACTTAATCGTCAAGGTTGACACTTATCTGCCTGAACAGTTAATGCCAAATTGTTATCAGGGGACCGTCAAAGGGGTTATCGTTGGCGGTCACCTTGACGGCCAACACATCGAAGCGGGGATCAACAAAACAAGCAGCAATACAAGAGTTACAAAAATCTCTGATTTTGGTAATTCTGAAAATTACTCCTTCACAGCACCCAAAGGTTACATTGCTTTTAACTCTGTGAATGTATCTCAAGGTCAAGCACAAGCTAGGTGGGCAAACAAGTTTGCCAATCCTGAGGCAAACCTTTACATTGGAGTTCCAACAAAAATTGCTCCCGTATATGACTCCAACACCGGTTCATCACGAAAATATAAAGCAAACAATGAAACGATGTATAAAGCGACTGTACTTAATATCAATGAAACGGTCACTCCTCCTTCAATTCAGCAGCTTTACGATGCTGTCACACAAACCTTCAATTCAGGCGGCAATGTGTATTTAGCTCAGCACTTTATCAATGGTGACCGAATCAATCTTTCTCTGCGACGACCGTGGCGGGATGGTGAACTCGTTTCGATTGAGGAAGCCATCTTAAAAAGTCTGCACGACCCGCACCTAGCGAAAATTGAAGAGTGCCTAAAAGAAGGAGGAAAAATTGATGTGATCCCAATTGAAACATTTTATTTGAGTTCCAAAGTGGCTGAAGCAGCCAATCAAAAAAACGCCACCATGATTAAACTACAGGAATACTTGGTTGATGGTTTTGGTGCACGTATTGAATCAGCCCTTAAACAGGTTAAAGAAGTTAACTCAAAGGACTTTGAGAAAGAACTTTTTGCATCAATTTCTAACCAAGCAAAAAACCGTTTTGCTGAGTTTGGTTGGCGAGGTATAAAGAATTCGGAATTTATTGATTTCTTCAAGGACTTAGATATCCAACCAAAACCTCAGCCAATGTATGGATTTGCCAATTCAACTCTTCACATCCATCAACATACAAGTGATAAAGGGCGAGATATTGGTTTTGTCTGGAAGGCCCGAGCACTTGGACCAACCGTACCACTTGACTTTATTCCTACCCCCAGTAGCCCCTATGCCATTAATCGGTATTACAAATACTTTAAGGATTTAGTTAAACTGACAGCTCAACAAATTGATATTCAAAAAGAAAACGACTTTCATTCTGAAAATATTCCCCGAAAACTTGATCAAGTACTAGAAAACTCAACCGAAAACAATTATACTATGACTCTTTAAACCCCAATTTCCAGCCAATTTCAGAAGTGTAATCGTTCGGGTTGGCCTGAACCTTGGTTGTACCAAAAAGGCTATAGTCAATGACACAAGATATCCCTGCAACTAAGACATTTCCTTGGATTAAATTTCCACATTCTCAGGTGAGTTTACACCGTGTGAACCGAGTAGAATCTCATGGACTGCTCCTGATAATCAGCTCCTTGGATTCAGTTAATGACTTGCAAAAAGTCTTAGAGGAATACGGTTTTTGGAAAATTGCCAATCAACAATCGTTTTTTCTACCGGTTGAAGCAGACACCTTAAACAAGGACTTGATGGCTGAACTTGCTCAAGCCTTGGGTGGCGAATCCTGTACGATCTCTGAAATTGAATTGAGCCAGCCACCGATATTGATTGACGAACAAGTCGAATCATCACTACTAAATACTGAATGGATTAAACCCTTAGGCGTCAATGCCAAGGGCCATGAAATATTCAATTACATTTCGGGTAATCGTTACCGTAAGATTACATCTAAAGAGGGCGTGACGACATTAGAGATTGAACAAACTAAACTCCCTAACAGCTATTACCTTCGCATTGCCTCCCTTGATGACTGCCCGGCCATGGCAGCCGGTATTTTGCGGGCTGCTGAACTCCATCGTATAAACGAAAGTGATCTACGCGACTTGAGCACCATTGGACTTGAGCAGTTTCGGCACGGTCTTGAACAACCGAGCAAGGAGCAAGTGTTCCAGAAGGTGAAATCGGAACTCCCTAATCAATTACTCCAATTAGCGGTTCAGCGGAAAGGGGATCGCAAGGTATATCATCAAGCACTCCAGGTTGCTAATAATTTGGGAGATTTAGTCGAAACCTATAATTCCGAAGAAAAAGGTTTCTCTCCCAATATTCAATTCTTGATTTTTTTACGACGCTTAACCCAAAATTACAGCGAAGTTAACTTTAATGGTTCGGAGCAGTTGTCAATCGCACTTCCCTTTATTAAAACTGAAAAAAATACCTCTCTGCAAGTATATGACCTGACTAAAGTTAGCGACGATGGTCTGATAGAACGTGTTGCCAACGCTTTGCAAAAACGAAAAGCTAAGGGGCAAAGTGTATTCCTTTTTGATCATAAAATTTTCGGTGAATCGGACCGATTCAGACATGAGATTGGTAAGTCATATAGTTTCGAAATCGTTGTACAGATGCCGCCCCATGTTGTCGCCAACAATAGGACAGAAAAATTCTTTACGATGGTTATCATCGGCAATAAGCGCCAACACGTTTTAGACACTCTTCCGCAAGCCGTATTGAGAACGCAATCCCTTGAGAGTACCGAAGATTTAGATAGAGTTTATCAAGAAATCTTACGGTCCAAAAGAAGAGTCAAGGAATGGGAAAAAGAGCTCGTTGGCACCCCAACACCTGATTTTGAGGAGAATGAACGTCAGCGGTTATATAAACCTCTGTCCACTATGAATAAATCGCATACCATGATCCCCAAAGCATTGGAAACGCCAACAACTAAAGCATTAACACGAGTTACCATTCATATCGGAAAGGATATTGATGGTATCGTTGCGAATTGGATGGGAGTCACCAAACAGAAACTACGATCTCAGTTACTTGCTGAACAGGTTGATGCAGTCGCAATGGCTCAATGTGCTTTTAATCGCAATCGAGGTTTTTTATTGGCTGATCAAACGGGAATCGGCAAAGGTAGGGCACTTGCTGCACTAGCCTTAATTGCTATTCGCCAAGGAAAGAAAGTCATTTATTTTACTGAAAATTCCGAAATAAATATCCCCGATGTTTGGCGTGATTTAAAGGCCGTCGGTGCCTTAAATCAACTCAAGCCAATGATCCTTGCAAGTAAACCTGTCGTTTTATCATGGCAAAAAGAATCTGCTGATTTACTGACACCTAAATCACCTGTACGCACCCTGAGTGCCAAGAAGAAAAATGCTTTGTTTTTTTCCGGTAGATGGCCGGCCAACCATAACATCATATTTACCAATTACTCGCAATTTCGGGGTAAAGATACTGCTGATTCAACGACTTGGGCAAAAACCGCAGTTGACAAGAACACCCTTGTGATTCTTGATGAATCACAAAATGCTATCAATCAAAATAGTCGTACGGGTAAAGTGATACGATCCATGATCAGTCGCATAGGGAGATCTAATGCACTCTACGCCACAGCAACCCCAATGCGCGATAAACATAGCGCGGACCTTTACAAACCCTTGCTGCCAAACGTTGAAGGATTCCGGTTAAATAACTTTCTTGAAATAAAGTCTAGCGGCGGAGAATCGGCACAAGAAAGCTTTACATCAATGCTCGCAGAAGATGGGGTCTATCTTCGTCGTGACCATGATCTCTCCAATATTGACTTTCAGGTTCGACTGCCTGACGACTCGACCATGTCCCGATACGTTGAGGAGATGAATAAATTCTCTCCTCTTGTCGAAAAAATTCTAGATTGTTCAATTCAGATCAATCTTTATCTCAATCGCTATTCTGGACATTATTTCCAGCGGCTCATTGAAGAAGGAGTTACACGATCTGCGGCTCATGCTGAAGTTGTCAGCTCAATCAGTCACTTTTCTCCAGGCGGGCCGATGTCACGATTAGCACGGCTTATGATTAATTCCTTAAAAGTTGATCAAGTCATTCAAGAGGTTGTCAACGAAATTAGGGAAGGACGTAAACCTCTCATTACTTTCCATTCAACCGGTGAAATGCTCCTTGCTGAATTGATTGCTCAAGATTCCAGTTTAGCCCAAGGAAAAGAAATCCACTTGTCAATCATCGATCAATTGCGTCGGGTGACTCAGAAAATGTTCACGGACCGAAGCTCAGAGAACATAGACTTGCGCGTGGAAAATGATGATATCCGAGAGCTAAGTTTAGAGATTGACACACTCATCGATGGTATTTGCCCAGAATTACCGGCCTTTCCCATCGATTATATCGTTGCGAAACTTGATCAACTCGGAATTGCGTGCGGGGAAATTTCGGGGCGTAGTTTAGCCTATAAGAACAATTGTATTCAAAGACGTAAAAACTACGGTCGATACGAAACAATCCATAAGTTCAATAGCGGGGAACTTGATGTTCTCATATACAACATGGCCGGGGCAACTGGCGGTTCCTATCATGCTTCTTCGGAATTTAAAGACCGGCGCCCGCGAACTTTGATTGAAATGGAAACACCATTGGATATCATTAAATATGTTCAAGCACAGGGTCGAAGCAATCGGTACGGGCAGGTATCGCGTCCCCGCGTTGCTTCCGTCATGACTGGACTTGCTTCTGAAATGCGCATTTTGCAACAACGCAATCGTAAGCTTCGAGCTATGGGGGCAAGTGTTGATGGGAATCGTTCACATCCCCTTCTCCTTGATGATATTCCAGATTTTCTGAACAACATTGGCGACCGTTCAGCAAAACAAGTTCTTGAAACTCATCCTCAGCTGGCCCGACGTCTTGGTTTTCAGGGTCGTACTGAATTTCAAGATGCTACCAACGGCGGCTTTGCCAATAAGGTGCTATCACGTTCGATCGTTTTAAACACCACTGACCAAGCGAATCTCATTGACCTTATTCGCTATGAGTTTGATGCGATCATTGAAGAGTTAAACAGTCATAATAGTAATCCTTTAAAGCCACAAGAAATCCCTGGAAATATCGAAATAAAAGCACGCACACTTTATGAGGGGAATGAGACTGATATTGATGACATTGAGAAATCTTCCTTTTTGAGTCCCCTTTATATCGAGACTGGAATCCATCATTATAACGAAAAGCCAATCACGAGTGATGAACTCCGTCAAATGGTCAGCAAATCCATTATCTCTGATGGTTCAGATGGCTTCATCAAATATGCCAATACGCTTAAAACAAACTTTCCCACTTACATGCAGGACTTGCTTGACCCCTCAACTACTTTAGAAGAAGCAGTTGACAATATTTATGTGCAATCACGAGCCTTTCAGAGCCGCTTTCGGCGATTACAATTTCTCAGCTATCTCCTTGAAAATATTAAACCTGGGATCGTTCTGCAATATGATGAAACATGGAACGATAAAGATAATTCACTGCGCACTGTCGTTAAATTAAACTGCCCGAAGTTACAACACGCTTATTTACCCCAAGCATATCGTATTCATACCATAACGCCAGGAGACTCTAAGCCTAAGCTCCTTGATTTGAGTCGTCTGATGTCCTACGGAAAACATGCCATTCGATTTCAAACCGGTCTGTCTCAAGGTGACAATTTTCGTCATTTACAAGATTTCAACCTCCAGAGCTTGCAAGAGCGAAACTTCCCTGTGCAAATCCTCACGGGCAATCATCTCGCGGCCATTCAAGAGGCAAATAGACACAAGCTTGGTTCGCTATCTCTTTACCGTGATATGAACGGAACAGTTCATCGGGGCGTTGTCATTCACAAAAAATCGAGAGACTTAAGTAAGTTACCTGTATTGGTCCCTTCGAGCCGAGTCGCAAAAGTCTTGGTGAGTTTATTAATGAATCGGAAAGTAAAGGATAACTCACTCACCTTTGAAATAACTTCAGGACTTGAGAATATAGGTCGTATAGTCCTGCACTATCGCCACCATGACAATTCACTCTATGGTCAATTCTATTTTCCTTTTGAGGAGCCAGTTCAGGGAAGGAATGGTGAGGGTATTTTTGAAGAAGATAGTTTTTATTTTAAACGCCAAGAGCTTGGCAAGCTTTTTTGTCAAGAAATTGACGAATACTCAACCGAACAGAATTACAAAGAATTAGCCTTTGAATGGGACAAAGAGATGTTTAATACGATTTTCTCAAGCCTAGATGATCTCCCATTATATTGTTATTACTGGCATCGTGAAATTGTTTCACAAGTGATCACCAACTTAGATAATGGCGAAATTCCTCCCGAATATCAATCGTTTCTTCCTATTGATTAAAGTGTTCAGCTAATTGCCAAATCTGAGTGGCGACACTATTGCTGGCGGTTACGACTTGGCCTCCTTGGGTAATCATTTCATCCATTTCAAATTCAATTACTTGTCCACCGGCTTCCTTAACAATGAGGATTGAGGCCAAACAATCCCAAGCATTCATGAACGATTCCAAATAACCAATGTAGCGGCCACACGCGACAAACACGATTCCTAAAGCCCCTGATCCACACCGACAAAATACTCCTCCTTGTGACACAAGATCTGTGATCATTGTTATGACTCTGTTGTTGCTTGGGTGTTGGGAGGTCCCGATCCCGATTAAACCATCATGTATTCCATCTGAAAGGGCGGTATTGATTGGTTTTTCATTTAAAAAAGCGCCATTACCTTTACTGGCAAAAAACATTTCATCATGGACCGGGTCGTAGACCACGCCAATGACAATTTCCTCAGCCGTGATACAAGCGATTACAACCGCCCAGATAGGTATTTCTCGCACAAAGTTTGCGGTTCCGTCAATCGGATCAATGACCCATGTATAGGGCGATTGGGATGCTTCTTTTCGTGCGAACTCCTCGCCGATTATGCCATCATCTGGATAGCTTTGTTTGATATTTTCACGAATAAGTAGCTCGACCTCTCTATCCGCCTCTGATACAAGGTCTTGTAGCCCTTTTTTTTCTATCTTGAGTTCAGATAGATTATGGTATTTTTGTAAAGCTAGTTCACCGGCCTTCTTAGCAATTGTTAAGGCCACTTCAAGCCTTGCTGATAATTTTTCCATAGGAATTTGTCGCTTGATTTTTGGTAGGCAGGGATAAATAAACGGTTGTGATAGATGTGATAGAGTAAGTGAGCCACATCAATAATTCAAATCATATTTTGCACCCAACTATTCTTGTACCCAATAAAGTTGTTTGGACTGAGTAAAAGTTCGGCAGTTATTTCATGAATCATGCTAATGGATTGGGAGTTGATGGTACTCCTACAGCATAAAAAGTGCTGGAATGGTTGTTTTGATTGATGATGTTTGTGTGTGAGAATTTGACCGTAAGTTGAATTCGCATTTATGCCAACAATTTTTTTGCCGAAAATGTTTCTAACTCGTAATTGTAAACTTGTATTGTCGGTATAACTCTGCGACCACCAATTTTGTCACCCTTGGGTAAGTCTGTTAGTCATGTCTGATTCATTGACCGTTTCTTGACTTATATATCCTCATACGATTAGACCCTTGGAGTTTCCTTGCACTCATGTCCGAGCAAGAGAGCAATTACCCAAGACCGTCATTACTATGGTACAGACCCTATTGAGCGGTTCGTCAATATTAGTTTTGTGGTGTCACGACATTTAACTCAAGTTGATTTTCGCTATAGACACTATCTTCACTCAACAAGACTTCTGTACTCCCAGCCTTACGAGCAGTTAATTCGTTCTGGCCCAGTTTGATAAAGATTAATTTAACTCAAACCATCGTCCGTTATCTTGTGAGCTTTGAATAGCCGCATTAACAAACTTCATACCCTCCACCCCATCGGTAATACCAGGGTAGTCAACCTCACTACAATTGCTCTGACCCGATGCCAACTCCTCAATAAAAGTTGCGGCTTCAAGGTAAAGATTAGCAAAGGCTTCATGGTACCCTTCGGGATGACCAGCAGGCAAATGGGTTACCCGTTTTGACTGTGGAGTGGCCTCAGGACTTCCACGAGTAATCAATTTGTTTGGCTGATTTAAACGCATGAGCCACAGGTTAGATGGGTTTCGGTGGGTCCATTCTAACGAACCCCTATCCCCATACACCTTAAAGTTGAGGCTGTTGTCATGGCCAATGGCGACTTGGGAGACCCAGATTAACCCAATCCCACCATTTTCAAGTTTGAGATTAACCACTGCATTGTCATCCAATTGCCGCGTTTCAACAAACGAATTAAGTTGTGCTGACACCGATGTAACCCGTAATCCAGAAACATAACGGAGCATGTGAAATGCATGGGTTCCAATATCAGCAACAGTCCCGCCTTCTCCTGACCGCTTCGGGTCAACCCGCCATTGAAATTTTTTATTACCTGTATTCTCAACAGCTGTTGCTAAATGCCCTTGGGGGTATTCAACTTTTATCATCCGCACATTACCGATTGTTCCGTTGGCAATGAGTGCTTTTGCTTCCCTAACCATAGGATAACCCGTATAACAATAAGTAACCATAAACAGCTGAGGTGAACAATCAACTATTTTTTTGACCTCAAGCGCTTCCTCTAAACTCGCAGTTAAGGGCTTATCACAAATCACATGGAAGCCGGCTTGGCTAAAAATTTTAATTGCCTGACCATGAAGATGATTGGGAGTGGTAATGATGACAGCTTTGATTCCATCGGGTCGGGCTTTTTCTTGACTTGCCATAGCTTCTAGGGATGCGTAGTTCCGCTCAGGAACTACACCCAATTCTAAAGCAGAAGCTAATGAAATTTCAGGATCCGATGAAAATATACCCGCTCGGAGCTTAAAGCGGCCGAATAGTTCGGCACTTGTGCGATGAACTTTGCCAATATAGCCTGTTTGACCCCCTCCAATCATTCCATAGGCAATCGGTTGAACTTTCTCAGACATTCTTTATCAAGATAAAACCCATAAATTTTTCATTCAATATTGTAATGTGCAATTAGAAATTTCTACCACTATATATTTTCAAATTCAATACTAATCGTAGTGAGAGCATATTTTATTCTCCACTAAAAGTGAGGGTTGTACCCGCATGAAAAGGCTGTACTTGTTCAATTAAATTCAAGGATTAACCCTATTAAAACCATAACTCATTCATTCAGATTCAGGAGCAACTTTCCAAACTTTTTCAAAAAGTTTGGTCAGGGGATTGAAAAAGTAACAAGACCAAAAGAGGCCAAGACCTATCCGACCTTTATTTCTATCAATCCTTCTAAATTATGGTTTCTTTTCCCATAGCGGATGGGGAACAGGGTCTTTTCTGCGGAATGCATACTTTCGGAAAATCTCAAAGTAGCTTGTGTAAGCATATCCCTCATTGCGCTCTAGGAACTGTTCTTTATTGTGATCAAAGAGTTTGGGTAACTTATACCAAGATACGCCTGGATGCATGTGATGGACGAGATGAAAATTGTTATTCAAAAATAAAAAAGCAAAGAATCCACGATCGTTAATCACAACTGTTCTACCTCGAGGATGCTCATGGGCACGATGCTCCAGAAACGTCCTGATTTTCAACAGGCCAAGACCTAAATAAGCACTCACACAATACAATAAAATCGGTATCTGGCCCCAATTGATTAACCACAAAAATACGAGCAAAATACCAACAAAATGGTGTATCCACGAAATGAGAATGCGTTTCTGCCCATTTTTGTAATTCCTTATATCGCTTTTGATAAAATAAATCATGGAAATCAATGGACCAATCAAGATTCGAGCCAATAGGGTGTTATTGATCAGTAAGACTGACTGAATGGGTTTGGGCAGTTCACTCCACACCTTTGGATCAAGGTAATTGGTTTCGGGGTCCTCATAGGGATCAGTTAATTTGGGGTCATAATGATGCTTAAGGTGAGTATCCTTAAACCGCTCATAAGGTATCAATAATCCAACCGCGGGATAAACCAACAATTCACTCATTTTTTGATTAGGCAGAGGGTGTCCATGCAAGACTTCATGCTGCAAAGAGGAGTGGAGTGTGATCATCAGAGTGACGATAACAAAACCTAATAGTGGAGAAAATTCATAGATAAAGGTCGTCCCCGAAGCCCACAGGAGATAGCAAAATAGCATCACCGCTAGGGTTATCCAATCTATTTTCTGAGTTGATTCCACTGCAATCAGATATTCATTTAGAAAATAAAAATTAACATCCAGACAAGAACTACAATCTAACGATAAATTATCGTTGACTCTTGTTTATCTTTATCCCTGGTAAAACACAAAGCATTTCAAACAACAGTTGTGAGCCAATTAAGGCAGTGTTCCCTGTCGTATCATAAGGAGGCGAGACTTCGACCAAGTCTGCACCGACTAAATCCAATCCATGACATCCTCGAACAATCTCTAATGCTTGTATTGTTGTCAGCCCACCCATCTCTACAGTTCCAGTCCCCGGGGCATAGGCTGGGTCAAGGCTATCAATATCAAAGGATAAATACACCCTGGAGTTGCCGATGGCCTGACGAATTTCAGCCATAATTGGGGCGAGTGATTTATGCCAGCACATTTCGGCAGTGAATACTTTAAACCCTTTGGAGCGCCCCCAATCATAGTCACTTGGAGAGTATCCTGAACCACGCAGACCAATTTGGAATGTTTTATTTGGATCAATCAGCTGCTCATCAAAAGCTCTCTTGAATGGAGTCCCATGGGCAATCTTTTCGTTAAACATAGAGTCAGAAGTATCAGCATGGGCATCGACGTGAATAAGTGCTACTCTACCATGCTTCTGAGCCACAGACCGTAATACAGGATAAGTCAGGGTATGGTCTCCACCTAGTACGAGGGGAATCGTATTATAGTTCAGTATTTTGGTCATTTCCCGAGTAATGATATCGCATGTATCAATTAAGTTGAATGTGTTGATGGCGATATCTCCATAATCAACTACCTGAAAAGTTTCAAATGGAGCTGCCCCTGTACCCATGTTGTAAGGTCGGATTAAACTGCTTTCGGCTCTGATTTGTCTTGGCCCATGCCGGGTTCCAGCACGATTTGATGCACCAATATCCATGGGGATACCCACAAAGCAGGCACGAACCCCCGACAAGTCTTGACTGATTGGCAACCGCATGAATGAAGCAATACCACTAAAGCGAGCCATCTCATTACCACCGAGAGGTTGGTTGTATTGTGAATTCATGTAACTATTCTCCTAAAGAATTTTAATTGGAGCTCTCTTTCCTAGCTGAAACACACTCGCTCAGTATAGCACAGCTACAAACAAGTTATTCAGAATTAATACTATTAGCTCCATAAACACTAGAATTACGAATATTCGTAAACCCTACTAGACCATATCTTGCCTCTTTGGTAAAGATTGTCAATACAGACGACCCGCAACGCAACAAAAATTAAAGCAAAATATGTCTATAGCTCAATTCTAGCCGGTATTCCTGCTTTACTCTTTATACCCAACTCACGCACTGAATATCATGAGTCAAATCAACTATGCTATTTTCATTTGGCTTGACACAAAAATTCTCATCTTTATCTTAGAGACCTATAGTCCGTAAAGATTACATGAAGGTTTGGGCTCAATAAATCGAACTCAATTTATTAACCCGCGGTATAATATTTAATCCAAATAATCAAGAAGTTGGGTTTATATTGGGTTTGTGTAGCACGTTGAAGAATACAAGCTAAATCGGGACAATTTATATTATGCCGACGATATATGAAGCCTTCCAAGAAGCTTTTTTCTTGATTGTTTCACTGAACTCAGACTTATTTGAGATCGTTCTCTTATCCTTATCTATCACATTTAAAGCTGTTCTCATTGCCTGTATCATCGGTTTTCCATTAGGTACGGCGCTTGCCGTATTGAATTTCTGGGGTAAAAATACTCTTGTTATTTTGTTTAACTCCTTCATGGGCCTCCCTCCAGTAGTTGTCGGATTAGCAGTTTACCTCATGCTTTCGGCAACTGGACCACTAGGCCCTCTAGGATTGCTTTATACTCCAACAGCGATGGTCATCGCCCAGACCATTTTAGTCACTCCAATCATTGTTGCCAATTCAAGACAAATTGTTGTCCTTCTTGCCGAAGAATACGACGAAACTCTTCGTTCAATGCAAGCGACAAAACTTGATACTATGCTCACACTATTGTGGGACTCTCGGTTTTCACTTTTAACAACCGCTCTTGCTGGACTCGGCCGAGCATTTTCAGAGGTGGGCGCCGTAATGATTGTGGGAGGGAATATCAATCACTTCACTCGAATTATGACGACAGCAATCGCACTCCAAACGGCACGAGGTGACCTGGCACTTGCACTGGGATTGGGAATAATACTATTGTTCTTAACTATTTCAGTGAATGCTTTCGCTTACATTCTTAACTCCTCATTGCATAAATATGCCTATGTTTGATCCCAAAGTCTTGCCCTTAACTGGACAATCACCGTCAGTTCAAGCAAAAATTGGTATCAGATGCTCCTCTTTGAGTTTTGTTAGCGGTACTAAATCAATCCTATCAAATGTTTCAGCTACATTTCCAAAAAATGGAGTCAGTGTCATTATGGGACCTAACGGTGCAGGTAAATCTGTATTGTTACGAACAATTATCGGGTTATTGAAACCGACATCAGGCTTTGTACAACTTGATGCTGATTTCGCAGGACACACTGCCATGGTGTTTCAAAGACCTGTTCTCATTCGACGAACAGTTCAAGGGAATCTTGCTCATGCTCTCGCAATTGCGCGTTATCCGAGAAATAAGCGAAAAAATAGAATGGCTGAACTGATCGCCATCAGTGGGCTTAAGGGGTTAGAGAAAACACCGGCTCGACAACTTTCTGGTGGGGAGCAACAAAGACTTCAAATGGTTCGAGCTCTTGCTTCAGGCCCAAAATTGATACTTCTTGATGAGCCTTCAGCAAGTTTAGACCCGCAATCAACTTTTGCTATTGAACAAATTATCAAGACCGTGTCAGAAAACAAAACAAAAATTATCTTAGTCACACACGATACTGGTCAAGCAAAGCGTTTGGCTCACGATGTTACCTTTATTCACAAAGGAAGGTTGATTGAACAAAACGATGCTTATGACTATTTCAACTCACCCAAATCACCCCTTGTTAAATCTTACCTTGAAGGAGAATTGCTCGTTTGAAAACAATTGTTACCTATTGGATTGCAGTATCTTTTATCTGCATACAAGGAGTCCAAGCATCTGACGATTTTATTATCTTGCAGTCAACCACTTCCATTCAAAACTCAGGACTATACGAAAAAATCATTCCCTCTTTTGAAAGAATCACGGGCGTTCGCGTCAAAATTGTTGCTGTAGGTACTGGTCAAGCGCTTCACAATGCTGCTAATTGTAACGGGGATGTTGTCATTGTCCATTCTCCTGTTGATGAACAGACCTTCATTGAAAGTGGATTTGGTATCCAACCTCATGATTTAATGTATAATCAATTTGTCATTGTTGGCCCTTCATCGGATCCATTGGGGATTAAAAATATACCCTCTGTCTTTGGGGCCTTTCATCGCTTCTTGGAGGGTCAAGCACCATTTGTTTCACGGGGTGATGACAGTGGCACGCATAAAAAAGAGCTGGAGATTTGGTCCTCAATTTCAGCTCGGCCTCAAGGGTCTTGGTATTTAGAGGTTGGGTCAGGAATGGGAGCGGCTCTGAATATCGCCGTTGGGATCGGGGGCTATACACTGACTGACATTGGAACGTGGCTGAATTTTCGTAATAAGCAAAACCATGACGTGCTTCTTAGAGGGGGCCAAGAATTATTCAATCAATATGGGATCATTTTGGTTAGCCCCAATCATTGTCCCTTGGTCAAAGCTGAATTGGCTGGGCAATTTCTGGAATGGATGATTTCCCCTAAGGGTCAGCAATTAATCAGGGATTACCGAATCGAAGATATAAATCTATTTTATCCAAATGCCAAAAAACGAATTGAATGAAAACTCCTTGGTTTTACTTTTTCTCTGATGCCACAAACTCAATTTCGTCTGGAACAAGTATGTACCCTCTTCCTCTTACGGTTTTAAGGTATTTTGGTACTTGTGTGTCATCCTTCAGTTTCTTCCGCAATCGATAAATTCTTAAGTCAACTGTCCGCCCCGTTATGGTTTCACCCCTTGTCTTGACCATTCGGCATATTTCTTCTCGGCTAATCGTACGGTTTGACTGAACGGCCATGATTCCAAGAATGGTTTTATCTGCGGCACTTAAATTCACTGGGCTCCCAGCTTTTGATAACTCCTCGCGATTTAAATCAAAGGTATAGTCTCCGAGTGTAATACATTTAATGTCAGCCTGTGTTGAGCGCTTTAAAACAGCCTTCACTCGCAGAAGCACTTCTTGGGGGTTAAACGGTTTTGAAACGTAATCATCAGCACCTGCTTCAAGCCCGCTAATTCGGCTCTCAACGGCTTTTTTTGCCGATAAAATTATGACCGGAGTATCAGACGAATGCACAATATATTCTGTTAACTCAATTCCATTTTCACCCGGCAACATGACATCAACAAGGGCTAAATCAAAACGGAATACCTCAAGGAGTTTACGGGCATGTTCAGAATCCTCAGCAAGGGAACATATGAACGAGTTGCTTTCAAAAAAACTTTTCAGCAGCAGACTAATTTTAAAGTCATCTTCGACCACGAGAATGTGCGGACATACGGATTTATTACTGAACTCATTGATCATTTAATTTTGCTAACTCCTGGTCACCAGGATTGGTGAGATGATCTAAAACGGACCGAAACCCGGCAACAGCTTCGGGACCAGCTTTAAGATAGGCGGTTCTAATATGATTATGTTGAACATCGGCAAGTTTCCGAGCGAGCTGTTGGCCCGTTGGCGTAAGAATGAGATGCCGTGACCGTCTATCCTTGGGGTCAGATCTCGATTCAACAAGGGAGTCATTAATCAATTGACGCAATACACGATTCAGAGATTGTTTAGAAATAGCTAAGATTTCTTGCAATTGTGAGATATTGAGCGTTGGGCGATTGTTGATAAAATGCAAGGCGCGATGATGAGCCCTCCCATAACCCGAACTGGCGAGTATAGAATCGGCCTCAGAAGTAAAGGCTCGATAAGCAAACATGATTGCTTCAATACCGTCGTTGATTTCCTTGTCTGTCAGATAAAGAAGCTTATTGCTCGCTAGATTCTGGGATTTGGAATTATCATTCATAAAAAAAATATAAGTATTATTGACCTAATTATAGTTTAGTATATTGAATTGGTTAAATTATGCAATTAGTTCTAGCCGTCCAACACTAAAAAAAACAAAAATGAAGCGAATTTGTTCTATTTAATCAGTTTCATTTAAGGTATTCAGTTGGTAGTATTGTCAAGGGGGGAGTCAAATTATGACTACAAAATTCGACCCACAGGGATATGGCAACCGAGATGGGTATATCTGGTTTAATGGGGAACTCATTGCGTGGCGGTCAGCCCAGATCCATATTTTATCGCATGCTCTTCATTATGGATCTTCAGTTTTTGAGGGAGAACGATCCTACGGCGGGAAGATATTTGCCAACAGAGAACATACTCTTCGGCTTCTCGAATCCGCTCGTCAAATTGATATTGATATCAATTATACCCCCGAAGAGATTGAACAAGCCAAGGCAGAAACACTGCGCATTAATGGACTTTCTGATGCTTATATTCGCCCAGTAGCTTGGCGTGCGGATGGCCCTGAAATGGGTATTTCATCGACAAAGAATCCCTGTAACCTTGCGATCGCCACTTGGGAATGGGGTCGGTACTACGGAAGTAACGACAACACCGATGAGATCAAAGGAATTAAACTTGATATTTCGGATTGGCAACGCCCAAGTGAAAAAATGATACCCTGCCACACCAAAGCTTCAGGTCTTTACATGATTTGTACGATTTCCAAACATAAGGCGCAAATGCGGGGTTTTTCTGATGCTCTTATGTTTGATTACCGTGGTTACATTGCAGAAGCGACCGGAGCAAATATTTTCTTTGTTCGGGACGGTGAAGTCCATACACCAAAGCCAGACTGCTTTTTAAACGGGATAACGAGACAAAAAGTTTTGGAACTGTTGAAACATAGGGGGATTAAAATCCACGAACGTCATATTGAACCTTCTGAGATGGAATCTTTTGAGCAATGTTGGTTAACCGGTACTGCAGCGGAAGTTGAACCCGTAAGCCAAATCAGGGACTATAATTTTGTTGTTGGTGAACTCGCAAAAACAATGGTCTCTGATTACAATGCACTGGTTCGGTCGTAGGAGTGAAGGTACAGACCAGGGCTATCGCATTTAAAATTTTACAATGGTTTTGCTTGCTGACGAACTCTATATTTTCAACATTTATAGCCAGTAAAGGAAAGAAAAATCCTTTAATCTCCTTCTGGAAATAATCTGTGAGAGTAAATTTCGTGAAATGTGATAGAATGTTATTTCAAATGCGATAGCCTTGCATTGTTCTACCTCGTAAATTGTATTTTTTTGATAGAATAGGAGAAAATGCAGGTGGAAACAACTGAAAAATTTTAAATGCGATAGCCCTGGGTACAGACTGAAATTTTTCACAATTATGCCGATATCGGCATAATAGTGAGGAACAACAGCTGCTGTTCAGTCGTTTCAACAATTTAGCTAACCCCCGCTAGCGGTCATGTACATTCTTGCACGCTCGTTTCGCTGAATAGGTGGTCATCAGCTGTCGTCCGTGAACTTTCGTTTCGTTGATGCAGCGATACCGATTAATAGTCTTAGATCCTTCTACTATCCTGCAAGGGTAAAACACTGAACTGTCCAGGGCCGAGCGAAGCCATCAAGGATATCCAGTTCGTTATTATCGCGAGCGGCACCGACGTGTCAGAGGACTCGTTGCAGGACTTTCGTGACGGTTCGGACCGATTTAATGATCTGATTTTTCGTGTGTCAGTTAGGCATTGTTTTATGCAGAATAAAAATGGCTATGAAATAGAAGAGCTAGTCAAGAGCAAACGAGAGCAACATTCAAAAATGAGGTTTGACAGTCCTTAAGTCTCTAAAAAATGGGGAATGTTTTTTGAAAATTCCTAAAATGGTTGAATAGCCGTTTCAACAATTAATGATCAAATATCATTTTCGTGGGAAAGTAAGACGTGCTCAAAGATAATTCAAAATGTAGTTTGCTTTTGTGTTAATGTGGTGCAATAAATTAGAATAAAGAACAGATAATGATAAAAGCTTCACCTTCATTTGGTTTCTACGGTCGTGATAAAGAATTTGAAAAACTTGTCAGGTCCATTTGCCTTAGTTCATTTCCCACCATAGCCCTTTATGGAAGGAGGTTGATTGGTAAGACGGAACTGCTAGTTCGGGCTATTGACCACATCAGGGCGTTGCCTTCGGCTGAATCAAAACCAATCGTATATCTTGAGGTACAACCGAATCCTACTCAAATCGGTGAAGAGTTAAATGAAGCAATTAAAGAAGCTGGACTCGATAGTCTCATGCACAATATCAAGCGGTCACTGACTTGGGATCCTAATGATACGGAGCGATTTTTTTTCGATCAAGCGCGCCATTTTGTATCCCAAGGAGGAATTCTCTGTCTTGACGAATTCCACAATATAGATATCAAAGGCAGCCAACTGATATATTACATCAAGCGGATCGCTGATGTAATCCGTTCATCAACACTTAATCCACATCCTTCTGGTGGTGGCATTGTTGCATCCGGTTCACACCAACAGAACATGCTTCGATTATTGGGAGACTCGAGGGAACCACTTTATGGTCGGTTTACGGGCGATATCAGGCTCAACCAACTAAAGTCCCCGGCATTGCTAGCAATGGCCTCCGAACAAGGGTGGCTCCGTGACCCAAGGCAGTTCCTGACGCTTTATTCGGTTTATGGGGGTGTCCCTGGTCTCTGGAAAAAGTATTACGATGAACAGGAACATAATCTCAATCTTCGGTTTGATAATTTTTCCAGTTGGAGAAACCGGTTCTGGCAGTATGAATCACTACGTCCACTGGAGAATGAACGAGACCAATGGGACTACCGAGCCTGGGTTGTAACCAATCCAATTGCAGAACGCATTCTCGATAAGATCAGTCAGAAACCTAACGGTACATTGCGTAGTACCTTGTTGAATTTACCCGAACCACCACAAACAGCCGAGAGTTCATATCCATGGAGTCGATCAATTAAGGGCAACTTGGTCATGCTTGAAAACCACCTCCAGATAATACGTGGGATCAGATTATACCGTAGCGATATAAAGGAACCTTCAAAATACTGCTTCATAGACAATGATACTCGACACCAATTGATGGTCAAACGGATAGGATTAACAACTGAAGAAATATTAGATGCTGAGTCTGAAAATTATACTAAGGTGCTTAATAAAACCTCAAAAAATGAAGGTTATGATCTGGAGAGAATAACAGCGGAATATTTCGGTGCTCTTCATCAAGTGGAAAATGGAAAATTGATCCACAGTACACATTATAATGTTCAGTTGGCGGATGATGGACCCGAGATTGATGCCCTAATAAGTCTACCAGAATCTATCAATGGCCAAGAAAGAGGTTTCTTTCTCGGCAGTTGTAAACGAGATCCCAAGAAACATATCGAAAAATCTGTTTCTCCTGAGAAAGTGTTCGGTCCATTCCTCATAAAACTATACGAGGAGCGAGGACAGAATCGACCGAGTGAGATTAGAACATTCTTAGTTGCTCCTCATTTTTCAGAGGATGAGCACCGAACTCTGCAAGAGAGAGGTTTTGAGACTGCTGACCTGAGGACGATGGCAAGAACCCTTGGCTATGAACCCGATCAAAACTTTTCTGAGCCAGTTGCTGAACCGTGATTTGATAATCTTTCCAATGACACTCTAAAGATTTTACTAAATGGCACGAATGCAGGTTCTATTTTCCGCAAATAGACGATTCTGCACCACTATCATTCGGAGATCAGAATCCATATTTCCCCAAGTTACAATACAATGTGGTCCATTCTTATGTAGCTGGGATGAAGAAGGGACTTTTACAAGCTTCATATGTGGGCTAAGTAGTGCCTATTTTTGCGATGACCCCCCCCCCCATAGAATCGGTGTTTAATGCCCTGATGTGACGAAGTCAAGAAATATACCATTTGATTTGAGTCACTCGGAAACCAACTGTCAGTCAATGTAAAGCTGGGTCAGTTATTGATTTTACGAGCGTTGTCTTGCGACCTCCCGAAATATGATTGATCGTTGAATTTGATTAGTCCCTTCGTAAATCTGAGTGATTTTTGCGTCTCGGTATAATCGTTCAACAATAAATCCCCTAATATACCCCGAACCACCAAAGACCTGAATTGCGTCCGAGGTGCGCGCGACCGCAATATCTGAGGCGAAGCATTTAGCCATTGAGCAGGCATTGGTAGCATTTTCACCGTTGTCAATTTTTGTTGCCGCGGAATGAACCAACAGCCGCGCAGCTTCAATATCCTTAGCCATGTCAGCAATAAGCCATTGCATTCCTTGAAATTTTGCGATTTCCCTTCCGAACTGTTTTCTCTGGTGAGCGTAATCAAGAGCCAGCTCTAAACCTGACTGTG
>MPNP01000002.1 GCA_002239085.1 Rhodobacteraceae bacterium bin131
CGGAATATTCCATCGGTGTGTTTCGCTATAAGGGGCGCCGTTTAGTGGTATCCTACAGTCCGGCACGGGCCCGCAAGGATGCTGCCGACCGTCAACGAGCTGTGGACAAGTTGCTGAAGAAACTGGCAAACTCGGACAATCCCCGGGAGATGATGGGGCGTGGTGGACGATGGCGGTATATCAAGCTCATGGAGAAATCCCGTGTTGTCCTGGATGAAGATAAACTCCGGTACGATGCGCGTTGGGATGGATTGCATGGGGTGATCACCAATCTCCGGAACATCCCGGCCACGGAATTGTTGGCACGGTATCGTGGATTATGGCGGATTGAAGAAAGTTTTCGTATCGCGAAGACGGATTTGAGAATACGACCGATCTATCATTGGACCGCGTCCCGTATCAAGGCTCATATCGCCCTGTGCTTTATGGCGTTCAGTCTGATACGCCATCTGGGTCATCGCTTGGCGGGTCTGGACATGCGGCTGTCACCGAGAGGCATTCGGGATGCTTTGGCTCACCAGCAATGTTCGATTGTCCGGGATGATGAGAGTGGCCAGCGTTATGTGATACCCTCGACGACCACGAAGGAGGGAAAAGCGATTTACAAGGCGATGGGTGTCAAGATGGGAACCACGGCGTACGCATTGTACCAAGATGAGGACTGAAAGCGGCATTATATAGGGGAGAAAGAAGGGACTTTGGCGAGCCAAAAATGAGGGCAATGTAGTGCCTAGTTTTTAGGGGGTACCCCCATAGAATCGGTGTTTTAAGCGATAAAGTGTCGAAGTCAGGACAAAAGGGGCAATTACTTGTTCATTTAATACCATTCCTTTTTCGGCTATATTGGGTTCTAATTACCTTCAATCTTCCCGAATCACTCGAGTGATTAGGGATTGAAAAGCCTACTTCTGTTGGGAATTATTGATCAGGTGGTTTTTCGGGAAACCTATTCGGTTTTTCATATGTCATCGAAAAATAAAAGGAGTAAAAGGGAGTAAATGTAATACTTCCCGAAAAATACTCGCGGAGTAAAGAAATTGCTTGACAACAAATAATTAACTAACTAGTTAGTAGATAGATTGAATTTAAGTTTTGAATTCAATCGTAATGTACTTGATTAATGAAAGAGGAAAAGGTTAGTCCAAGTCCTCAAATATCAATGGAAGGAGATATAATCATGTCATTCATCAAAAAGTTTGTAGAAAGTGAGACGATTAGTCGTCGAAACTTTCTACTCGCATCAGCTTACGGGGTTTCCGGGGCTGCGGCGATGCGAATGTTTGGACCATCGCCTCTAATGGCCGCAATCTATAGTGACCCAACAATTGCTTGGAGCTATCGAAATCGAACAAATCCCTACTGGAACGAAATTGTTTCGGGTGGTGAGGCCTTTGTTGAAAGCTTGGGGAAATCAAAAGATTTTCTGACGCACCTTATCAACGAAGGATCTTCGGAGAAGTCGCTTGCGGACGTTAAAGCTCTTCTTGCCAAGACTAACGGTGAGCTCGCTCTGGCAATTGACACTAATGACGCACCCAATGCGCGTCCAGTTGTAGAAGCTTGTGTTGATGCTGGTGCATATGTCTCAACTCTTTGGAATAAAACGAATGATTTGCATCCGTGGGATTTTGGAGACAATTACGTGAGCCATATGTCTTGGTCAGATGAGGGTCCTGCTGAGCAAACAGCTCGAATTGTACTTGAAGCAATGGGCGGTAAAGGTGGCGTTGTACATCTCGGTGGTATTGCCTCTAACAACCCTGCGATTGAACGGTTGAACGGTCTTAAGAATGCTTTGAAAGATTATCCCGACGTTGAGCTATTAGACGCCCAACCTGCTGATTGGGATACTCAAAAAGCAAACCAAGTAATGTCGGCCTTTCTGACTCGTTATGGGGATGAAATTACTGGCGTCCATTGCGCGAATGATACTATCGCATATGGTGTGCTTGAAGCCTTACGAGCTGAGGGTATTGAAGATATGCCCGTCACAGCTTATGACGGCAACCCTCAAGCGGTTCAGCTTGTCGCAGACCGTAAGCTCCTTGCAACAGTGTTTACCAATCCGCATTGGGGTGGTGGAATTACTGCCGCATTGGCCTATTATGCTGCAACCGGTTTTTTCAAACCATCAGAAGAGCCAAATGAACATCGAGAGTTTAATGGTCCAACGATCTTTGTAACTCCTGAAGACGCACTTGAGTTCAAGGCAAACTACCTTGACAGCGTTCCAACCTATGATTGGCAAGATTTTTGGGGACCCTCAAACGGTCCAATCGTTTACAAATAAGTTGGAAACAAAAAATAGTTCGGTTAGAGTCAAAATCTAACCGAACTTTATTATTCAGTTCATAAAAGATGTTTTGCTGGGGCAGTTAAACTACTGCACGGAGTAGGGGAGGGCAGGCGATGGCAACAGCCAGAGCATTAGATTTGCCTACGAAGTTAAAGAAGGCAATAAGCCGAGACACTATAATAAAGTGGGCACCGCTGTTGGTTTTGCTCATTCTTATGGCCTTTTTCACCGTAATTGAGCCGCGGTTTTTCTCGGTACGTAATTTTGCGCGAATCTTGATTGCTGCATCACCTGCATTGATGGTGGCGGTAGGGGTAACTTTTGTTATCATAATGGGTTCAATTGATCTTTCCATGGAAGGAACCGTATCAGTTTGCGCTGTATCATTTGCTTTTTGCTTTATGGCCCTTGGAGGAACACTTGCGAGTTGGGCCTGGATAGCACTTCCATTTACACTTATCATTGGGGCTGTTGTCGGAGGCATTAATGGGCTCATTCATGTCAAGCTCAAGATTCCTTCATTTATGGCATCTCTTGCTCTAGGCTTCGTTGGTACAGGGCTCGCAATGGTCATGACAGGAGGTGACCGTATTCGCATTGAGGATGAATTATATCGTTCTCTTTTGACAGAGAGGATATTTAACTTTCCAATCATGGTTTACGTTGCGGCCCTGTTTCTTTTGGTAGCTTGGTTTGTACAATCGTATACAACTTTAGGTCGTAACTTCTATGCAATTGGAGGTGGTGAAGACCTGGCGCTTGCTTCCGGCCTCAACGTTAATCGAATTCGTATTATGGGCTTCATGTTGGCCGGAATATTTTTTGCTGTGGGGGCATTGCTCGCGGTAGGACGTATTGGAATTGCTGAGACTGCGACAGGAAATAACTTTATGTTTCTTTCAATTACCGCTGTTGTTGTTGGGGGTACCGCGCTTTGGGGAGGCATTGGAGGAGCTTGGAATACTCTCATTGGGGTATTAATCGTTTTCGTCATTGGTAATGGTATGGTTGTGATCGGGCTTCCTAGCTACGCACAAGATGGAGTTCTTGGTCTCCTTGTAATCATAGCCGTAATTTTATCCACGAATCGTAAATCGATAAGCTTTGTGAAATAGAGGTGGGCTGGTGTATCAATTAACAAAAGCTGATAAAAAGTTTCCGGGTGTTCATGCGTTGAAAGGAGTGGATTTTTTTATTGACCGGGGAGAGATTGTTGGCCTGGTTGGTGAAAATGGTGCCGGGAAGTCAACCCTGATGAAGGTTATTTATGGCACATATCAATTAGATTCAGGGACAATGCAAATTGACGGCAATACCGTACGATTTCAGAATCCCCGGCAAGCAATGAGTCATGGCATTGGCATGTTATTTCAAGAACAGTCGCTTATCATCAACCTCACGGTGATGGAAAATATTTTTCTTGGTTTTGAGCAGCAATTCGTGAAATGGGGCGTTATCAATTGGAAGTCAATGGCAGAAGCAGCTCGGTATCAATTAACTAAGGTAAAGCTAAATATCGATCCTGCTGCGATAACGTCCACTCTATCATTTGCTCAAAGACAATTAGTTGAACTCGCTAAAGTTCTCACTTTGGAAGAAAGAATCGACGGTGATCTTGTTATTTTGCTTGATGAACCGACCTCGGTTCTTGCACCTGAAGAGGTTGAGTTACTGTTTGGGATAGTGCGGGAATTGACTAATCGTGCTGCGTTCATTTTCGTTAGTCATCGTATTGAAGAGGTGTTAGAACTATCAGACCGAATTTACGTTATGAAAGATGGCGAAGTTGTTGATCTGGTCAATAAAAATGATGCCAATACCAACGAAATTCAGCGCCAGATGGTCGGTCGCGAGATTGATAAAGAATACTATCGTGAGCATCGGCAAAAACCATATGATTCGAATAAGACACTTGTTTCATTAGATTCTGTAAGCGTTTCGGGAAAGTTCTCGGAAATCTCCTTTGACTTACACGCTGGCGAGGTGTTAAGTCTTGTTGGTACTGAAGGCTCTGGTCGCGAATCGATACTCCGTACAGTTTTTGGTCTTGAGACACCGTCAAGCGGGTTAGTGAAAGTAAAAGGAACTCCATACACTCGAGGTAACGTGCGCGAAGCAGTAGAACGAGGTGTTGGTTATGTCCCCCGTGAACGAAAAATAGAAGGTATTGTGAATGGCATGAACGTCTACGAAAATATGACGCTCAGTCAATTGAAGAATTATTCTAAAAATGGTGTTCTTCGTGTCGGTGATGAGAAATCTATGGCCCAAGATTGGGTTCAAACACTTGCAATCAAAACGCCCGATGTCTCTAAAGATTGTGGGGGCTTGTCGGGTGGCAACCAACAAAAAGTTGTTTTGGCCAAATGGCGGTCGGGTGGTTCTGATGTGATATTACTTGATCATCCGACACGAGGACTCGATATTGGAGCCAAGGAAGACGTTTATGAAATGGTTCGAACTATGTGTGAAGATGGTTCGGGTATTATCCTTGTCGCTGATTCATTGGAAGAGGCTATTGGTCTCAGTCATACAATCCTTGTTCTCAAAGATGGAAAATTCCAAAAAAGATTTGATGGATCAGCGGGTGATAAGCCATCGCTTTATGACCTTTTACACCATATGATTTGATACGTTATGATCATGAATATACATTCCTTGAAACCTTATTTTCCTTGGATAACCTTGGTAATACTAGTCTTAATCGTCGGTGCAATCAATCCGGCTTTCTTGAATCCTAATAGTTTAATTTCGTTGGTCGCTGATATCGTACCCCTCTTCATTATGGCATTGGGCATGACGTTCGCGATTTATATAGGGGGAATTGATCTCTCTGTGCAGCAAATTGCAAATTTTGTGACGGTTGTGGCTACCGTTTATCTTTTGCCACTTGGCATTTTAGTTGCTGTGCTGTGTGTCCTAATTGGCTTCACCTTTGGAGCTATTTCAGGCTGGATAACAACAAAGCAATATGTTCCATCATTTGTAGCGACTTTGGCCATGGGATTTATTGCTCTTTCTTTTGCTAAGTTCTTATCAGGTGAGCGAGCCTTGTCGATGAATGCAGAATCTCGTGATGCAACATTTGGTTGGATTTTCGACACCACATTGGGAGTTCCCAATGAACTGGTAATTGGGGCAATAGTACTCATTATTGTTTGGTTTTTACAAACCCGTACGACATTTGGCCGAGCTTTAAAAGCTGTAGGTTCAGGTGAATTAGCGGCTGTTGCCTCTGGAATTAATGTGGATCAGATAAAGATATTGGCATTCGCCATTTCTGGTGCTACGGCGGCAATTGCTGGGCTTATGTTTTCTGTCAAATTATCGGGGGGAGATGCAAATCTTGCAAATGGGTTTTTGATTCTTGCAATAGTCGCGGTGTTAGTCGGGGGAACACCTCTCACGGGTGGAGTTGGCGGAGTAATCAATACCTTGGCGGGCACATTGATTGTCGTCGTAATCCGTTCGGCAATGATTTACCTTGATATAAACGCAACAATGCAACAGATGGTGTTTGGAATTATCTTGATCGTTGCGATCGCACTCACGATTGATCGGTCAAAAATTCGGATTGTTAAATGATGCGGGTCGCAGTCTTAGTGGAGCCAAAAAGGTTCCAGATTGAGACTCGACCCATTCCCAAACCAGAAAGAAATCAGGTTCTGATTCGTGTTGGATGTGTCGGTATTTGTGGAACCGATTTACATATATTCAGTGGCAATTATGCGACCAGTAATCTTCCGATGGTGCTTGGACACGAATTTGCTGGAACTATCACTGAACTAGGTGGTGATGTAAAAAATTTATGTATCGGTGGAAAAGCTATTGTCGATATGAATATTGGCTGTGGTGCTTGCTATTGGTGTCGCCGTAACGAAATTTTAAGCTGTCCTGAAATGGCTCAATTAGGTATCACAATGGATGGAGCCTTTGCTGAATATATTGCCGTCCCAGCACACCTTGTAATTCCGGCCCCTAGCGGTATTCCCTTTGAGGTACTGTCCTTAACAGAACCCTTGGCATGCGTTATTCGAGCAGCCCGCAAGGCCAAGATAAGGTTTGGTAATTCAGTTGTCGTTCTTGGTGCCGGACCCATTGGCAATCTACACGTACAATTACTGCGAACAATCGGTGCTGCACCCATAGTTGTCTTTGACATTGTCAAGGAACGTGTCGCTCTGGCTTGTCAGTATGGAGCTGATTATGGTGTGTCAGACCCTGATGAATTGCACAAAGTCGTAACTGAGGTTACTGCTGGACGTGGAGCGGATGTGGTTATTGAATGTGTCGGGCTGCCACATCTTTACCAGACCGCCATGCAATTGATTCGCAAAGGTGGTCATGTTGCAGCGTTTGGTCTGACAGGGGCCGAAGATTCACTCCCCTTGAATATCTTAAAAACTATATTGGAGGAGAACTCAATTAAAGGCTCCGTCGCAGGTATGGGCCAAGATATGTATGATGCACTTACGTTACTTGCACATAAACGGATTAATCCAAAACCATTGCTCGGAACCAAATACCGATTGATCGATATCCAAAGCGCATTTGAGAATTATCCTGGACACCCTGAAAACTTAAAAACCCAAATCGTTATTGAAGATTAGAGAGTGATACAATATGGTGAATACAACCGAGATCTTTATATCAAAACCACAAGGAATGATCCCAAACAGTCGGTTTCCTCTACTGGTCCATAGGAAGGCTATTCCGGGCGGTGGAGCAAACGCTATTAAAGTAAGATTCCAAACCAACGGTTGGTCAAACAACTGGGATTATCCGGGCATTTACGAATACGCGCATTTCCATTCAACAACACATGAATGCTTAGGGTGTGCTAAAGGGTGGATGGAATTCAAGCTTTCGGTGGGTGAGGGTGGATGGAGTCAAGTAAAAATTAAAGCTGGTGATGTGATTATCATGCCGGCAGGTGTCAGTCACGAAATGATTGGACAATCTGCCGATATCCATATGTGTGGTGGTTATCCTGATGGTCGCGATTGGGATGACATTCAAGAAGAGTTTCTATCCGTAGAAGATTACAAACGAGCTTGTAAACGAATTAAGATGTTACCAATCCCAGCTAAAGATCCAGCAACAGGGGGAGTTATGGTTGAGTGGCATGCTGCTCCATCTTCGGTGGACGGAGGTTGGAACGATTGGTGCCATGCACTTGATGCGAGGTCATCGATTTGATTCTCCTTGGTAAGGAAAGCATCCAAAAAAATTTAATAAAAATAAAACTTGTTCTTGAAGGAAAAAAATAGTAAATAACTAGTTATTTATAATTTAGCCTCTCGTTAATTCTAGATGCTTTCATAATAATTTGGAGGATTAGATATGGACATGCAATCAACGAAGCATATTCCACCTTCTTCGCCTCGGGAGTTTGGTTTTTTTTTAAACGGGAAGTTTGAACACGCGTGTGGCCGCGAGGTTTTTGAAAGAAATTCCCCTGCTCATGACATTCCGGTTTCACGGGTTCCTAAGTGTACTCATGCTGACCTTGATAAGGCTGTCGCATCGGCGCGCCAAGCCTTTGAAGATAGACGCTGGTCTGGATTGGCTGGAAGTGATCGTGCAGCGGTATTATTAAAAGCGGCTGAAATAATCCGCCAAAAACAAGAAGAAATTGCATTATGGGAAAGCCTTGAAAACGGCAAACCTATATCTCAGGCTCGTGCTGAAGTAGGTGGCTGTATAGGAATGTATGAGTACGCAAGCGGCTTGGCCCGGATGGTGCATGGTGACAGTTTTAACAATCTGGGTGATGGTATGTTTGGGGTCGTCACTCGTGAGCCAGTGGGTGTTGTAGGGCTCATCACGCCGTGGAATTTTCCCTTTTTGATCCTGTGCGAACGCGTCCCTTATATCTTGGCATCCGGTTGTACTTTAGTTGTTAAACCGTCTGAAGTAACAAGTGCAACCACTCTGATTTTAGCAGAAATTCTCTCGGAGGCAGGTCTTCCAGAAGGGGTAATGAATGTCGTCACTGGGTCGGGTAATACAATTGGACAAGCGATGTCTGAGCATATGGATATTGATATGCTTTCTTTTACTGGTTCTACGCAAGTAGGGCGTTCTTGTGTGGCCGCGGCAAGTCGTTCAAATTTCAAAAAACTCGGACTTGAGCTCGGTGGTAAAAACCCCCAGATCGTTTTCGCCGATGCTGACCTTGAAGATGCCGCCGATGGTGTGGCATTTGGTGTCGCATTCAATACGGGTCAATGTTGCGTATCAGGTTCAAGGCTCATCGTTGAGGCTTCGGTTGCCTCGGAGTTTACAGAACTAGTCGCAGCAAAAATGAACAAAATTCGTGTTGGGGACCCATTGGACGAGAATACCCAAGTCGGAGCCATCACCACAAATGCTCAGAACAAAACCATAATGTCTTATATTGTACGCGGACAAAAAGAAGGAGCAACTCTTGTATGTGGAGGCTCACAATTAGACTTGGGAAGAGGTCAATTCATTGCCCCCACTCTGTTTACTGATGTTAAAAGAGAGATGGCTATTGCCCGAGATGAAATCTTTGGTCCTGTTCTTACTGTACAAAATTTTGAAACAGTTGAAGAAGCGGTCGCAATATCAAATGATACAGTCTATGGCCTCGCTGCATCGGTATGGACTAAGAACATTGACAAAGCTCTCATGGTCACACGACATGTACGTGCTGGACGATTTTGGGTTAATACGACTCTTTCGGGCGGTCCCGAACTCCCACTAGGAGGATTTAAGCAATCCGGTTGGGGGCGAGAGGCAGGATTGATGGGTGTTGAGGAATATACTCAAGTTAAATCTGTTCATATAGAGATAGGCAAGCGGAGCCCTTGGATTACCTAACATGAGGGAGAAGTACGATTTCATTGTTGTCGGTGGCGGTTCAGCGGGTTGTGTTCTTGCCGCCAGGCTCAGTGAGGAACCGAATATAAGAGTAATGTTACTTGAAGCCGGTGGTCGCGACCGGAGTTTGCTGTTTCATATTCCTGCAGGCTTTGCAAAGATGACTAAGGGGATAGCCAGTTGGGGGTGGTCAACGGTCCCTCAAAAACATATGCAGGGACGAAAAATTTGGTATACCCAAGCTAAGGTGATTGGCGGAGGATCTTCAATCAATGCACAGATATATACACGAGGGAATCGATTAGACTATGATAATTGGTCAAATCTGTATGGATGTGACGGTTGGAGTTATCGTGATATTCTCCCGTATTTTAAGCGTTCTGAATGCAACGAAAGCTTCTCAGACGACTACCACGGTAGCGAAGGGCCACTTAGAGTGTCAAATCCGCGAGCGACACTTCCAGTATGTGAAGCATTTATCTCAGCAGCCCAAGAATATGGAATTCCTTATAACTCTGATTTTAACGGTCGTAAGCAAGCTGGTGTAGGCTATTATCAATTAACACAACACAACGCTCGAAGATGCTCGGCTTCGGTCGCTTTTTTGAAACCTGCTGAAGTCCGCTCAAATCTTGATGTGATGACTGAAACCCAGGTTACGCGAATCATACTAGAAAAAAGCCGAGCGATAGGGGTTGAGTTTATCCACAAAGGTCGTAAAAATGTCCTGTATGCCGACCATGAAATTGTTGTTTCGTCGGGTGCAATTGGATCGCCGCGGCTGTTATTATTATCTGGCATTGGGCCTGCCGACCATCTCACAAATGTTGGTGTTGATGTTCAACATGATCTCCCTGGAGTTGGATTAAACCTTCAAGATCATATTGATATCTGCACAATTGCAGAATTAAAAGGACCCTATAGCTATGATGGGTGGGACCAATTACACAAAAGTGCTTTTGCGGGATTGCAGTATCTATTTCTGAAGTCTGGACCTGCGACATCTTCTCTTTTTGAGACAGGAGGGTTTTGGTTTTCTAAAGAAAACGAAGACCAACCAGATATCCAGTTTCACTTAGGTCAGGGGTCGGGTATTGAAAAAGGTATCGCGAAGCTTGAAGGAGCTGGGATAACCTTGAACAGTGCGTACATGCAGCCCAAGTCACGAGGAACGGTTCGACTAGCAAGCAGTAATCCTTTTGCAGACCCTTTAATTGATCCCAATTATTGGGACGATAACCATGATATTGAGATAGCGTTTCGTGGTCTGGAGATGGCTCGTGAGATTTTAGCTCAGCCCGCACTCAGTGAATACGTACGCAAAGAAGTTCTCCCTGGTCCGAATGTGCATTCGCGAAAACAGTTGTTAAACTACCTTTGTAAGATGGCCAAGACAGACCACCATCCTGTTGGGACATGTAAAATGGGTAAAGATGATTTATCCGTGGTGGATATGAAGCTAAAAGTTTATGGCTTGGAAGGTTTAAGGGTGTGTGACTCATCAATCATGCCCAGCATTAACTCATCAAACACTAATGCTCCAACAATCATGATAGGCGAGAAAGGAGCAGACCTAATTCTTGGGCGTCAACCTCTACCCGCGTCAAACGTTGCAGAAGAGAAATTCATTTCGAACGACAATAGTGTGCTGTCCAATAGTTGAACTAAACGTAGAATACTTAATAAAAGGAGCTCTCTACTAATGACCATGTCAAGTCGAATTCTGGGTTTGCACCACATTGGGTTCACCGTCCCAGATATGGAGCAAGCAGTCGCATTCTTTTCAGACGTATTCAGAGCGGTCACAGTGATTGAGTGCGGTTCTGTTGATGTCAATGATGAATTTATGGCTAAACATCTTGGCGTACCGCAGGGTGTCAAGATAGCAGACCAGCGATTGATTCAAATTGGTCGCGGGGGGTCGCTGGAATTATTTGAATACACCGGTGTTAGCGGTGAGCAACGTCTCAAACACAATGGTGAGGTAGGGGCCATGCACATCGCTTTTGAAGTTGATGATGCATATGAAGTTGCAGAAAGAATGCGTGATTCTGGAGTCGACCTTTTGGACGGGCCAACACTTATTGATAGTGGTCCGTTGCAGAATCTTGTTTGGCTTTATCTGCGAAGCCCTTGGGGTCAATTTTTGGAAATCGTTAGTACCAAAGGTCCACTCGGTTATGAGGAAAATCAAGGTACCAAACTATGGACGCCGTTTTCTAGTGACTAGAAGGCGGCGAATTCTGATACCGCACTAGTGCGTCAGGCCGTTCATTAAACGTTTTGTAGAGGGTAAGATGCCAAAAGAAATAGTATTTCCTTCAAAGGGTAAATTCTCGCTTTTGAACTATGAGGACCCGCATCTTCAAGCAAATGAAATTCGTGGACCTACAGTTGTATCTCTAATCAGTCAGGGAACCGAATTTGGATGGTCACAAGGTGACGATTTTCCGATCCGGCCTGGATATGCCGCTATTTTCAGGGTAGAAGAAATCGGCGATTCGGTGGTTGATGTAGAAAAAGGCGAACTGCGTTTTTGCATGGGTTATCACCGTCAAACCCAGCAATGTATGCCTCAGTTTACATTAAAAGTATATAAGGAAATGATTCCTGAAATTGCTCTACTAACACGCCTTATGGGTGTCTGAATGACAACTTTAATGACAACAAAGGCAAGAACTGGGGATAAAGTAATTGTGTGTGGCGCTGGGCCAGTCGGCATTTTGGCAGCACATAATTTCAGCATTGGAGGGTATGATGTTGCAGTAGTTGAGCCCGACCCTTTAAGAAGACAACAAGTGGAACGTTCAGGTATTCCTTTAACTTTTGCTTCCATGCCCTTGGATGATCAAGCATATAAGGGTCAGGTGGCTCTTGTACTTGATTGTTCGGGAAATGAAGCCGCAGTGCTTGATGGTTGTAAAATCGTCCGAAAAAGAGGCGAAGTCGTTTTGGTCGGTGTGCCATGGTATGCGCAAACAAAGCTCTTGGCCCATGAAGTATTAAACGCTATCTTCTTCAATTTTGTGGAGTTGCGAAGTGGTTGGGAATGGGAGATACCAGTACTGTCGAGTGATTTCAAATGGGAGGAATTGCTAGAAGGATACAACAATGCTCCTTATAGCACTTTCAGTGGATTTCAGCGGGCCATGCGGTGGCTTTACAGTGATAAAATTAATCTTGAAGGGTTGATAACGATCGTTTCACCGAAAGACCCTGAAAAAATTTATAAGAGGATTCAAAGCCGGTTAATTATTGAGCCGTTTATTGTTTATGATTGGTTAGATCTTTTGTCCTAGAACAGAATAAATCGATGGGGTGGTTTAGACATCAGCTCTTTTGTTACAAAAATAAACTCTGTGAAAGCATTTTTAAATTGAAAAATATAGCAGTGAAATTGGCACAATTGGAAATTTTGAAATAAAGCAACAATTATGTACGCTAGTAATCCATTATTTTGGACAAACACGTAAGAAGAGAAGGCACCCAGTTTAAAAATCCAATTGATCACTAATCCATTTAGATTATTGCATATATTGATCATTTGGTGCTGAAATTCAGTGGTTAGTCTAACTTAAATCAGAACTTGTCTTGAGTATTTATTGTTTGGCTAATTGTATTAACTAAATAGTTATTTGATATAGGAAGACGTCTTAAAGGGGAGATACATGTCAAAGTTAATGACATCAGCAGAGGCAGCAGAGTTAATTTGTGATGGAGCAATTATTGCGGTCAATTCATCAAGCGGATTATGTTGCCCTGACGCTATCTTAAAAGGTATTGGTAAACGTTTTAAAGCAGTTGGACACCCGAAGAGCCTAACGACGGTTCATCCGATTGCAGCTGGAGATTTCTTTGGTACAAAGGGGATTGATCACATTGCCCATGAAGGGTGTCTTGTGCGGATAATAGGCGGATCTTACCCTTCTGGACCGAGTCAAGCCGAACCGACTTTGATTTGGAATATGATTTTAGCCGACAAAGTGTGTGCCTATAATGTACCGTCAGGCGTCATCTTTGATATGTTGAGAGAGGGAGCTGCAATGCGCCCTGGGGTTCTGACTAAAGTTGGCTTGGATACTTTTGTTGACCCACAGATAGAGGGCTGTGCAATGAATGATGCCGCACGAAAAGAGCCACTTGTAAAGCGGGTCGAATTTGAAGATGATACGTGGCTATTTTTTAAGTCTTTAGTTCCTAACATCGCGATCATTCGTGCGACAACGGCCGATGAGAGAGGGAATTTGAGCTTTGAACATGAGGGAGCCTATTTAGGGGCTATGGAAATGGCATTGGCGGCTCACAATAATGGCGGAACAGTGATTGCGCAAGTCAAACGTGTTGCCGCTTCAGGAACAATTCGACCACATGATATTCATGTCCCAAGTATCCTAGTTGATGGAATAGTAATTGCTCCTGATCAATTGCAAACAACAGGTACTGATTATGATCCCGCAATTTCGGGTGAATTGATACGTCCGCTTGACAGTTTTCGAACAATGGATTTTAGCGTCAATAAGGTTATTGCCCGCAGAGTCGCACAAGAACTAAAAAAAGGTTGGGCGGTAAATATTGGCTTTGGCATTTCAGCAAATGTTCCACGCATCCTAATTGAGGAAGGATTGCACGGGGAGGTAACCTGGATGATTGAGCAAGGCGCCGTCGGGGGAGTGCCATTACTTGACTTTAAATTTGGTTGTTCTGCCAACGCAGAGGCATTCGTGACATCACCCCATCAATTCAGTTATTTTCAGGCAGGTGGTTTTGATGCGACTTTATTGTCATTTCTGGAAGTTGACAAATCAGGTTCAGTGAATGTTTCGCGATTGTCAGCAACACCGCATCGCACAGCAGGAGCGGGTGGTTTCGTTGATATAACCGCACGTGCAAAAAAAATTGTCTTTTCTGGAAACTTTAATGCGGGTGCAAAAATGAGAGTTAAAGGAGGAAAGTTACAAATTGACAGAGAGGGAAAAATTAACAAATTTGTTGATGCTGTTGACCAGGTCTCATTTTCAGGGAGCCGTGCCCAATCACAAAAACAGGATGTCATTTATGTCACCGAGCGTTGTGTAATTAAATTGACTGAGCGAGGCTTGGTGATAACCGAAATAGCTCCGGGAATTGAATTGCAATCCGATATTTTGGACCAAGCAGCAACAGAGTTGGTCGTCTCAGACGATTGCAAAATCATGGATTCCAATTTATTTGACCCCGCTTGCATGGGTTTAGAACTAATGGACAGGTCAAGAAAAGCACCATGTTATGGGACGTATAATGATATTCCTGGGAGAGATGGAGTACAATTGCACACCCAACAATCAGCGTAAGTTAGACTAATTGACAAAAAAATTGAATGACAACTTTTGTGGTTATCCGTTACTCATTTGATAGTCCTTAATTATCTCACCTAAAGTCATGCCGACACAGATAGAACTCATTGAAGTAGATCTCGGTACGATTTCAGTGACGATATATTCGTATTGATTTTCTTATCATTTCGAGCTCTTGATTATCGACAATATGATACTTGTGATACACTCTTTGTGCTGATTTACCCGAACTTTCGTCAAGTCAAGGGACTTAAAGTCAATATTCAAATATAAAAATGTTCAATTTATTTGTTGTCTCTTCATAATTCTAAAATTATTCAGTATGATGTTGTAAGTGAGCTAACTGTATTTCTTCAGGGGTACACGCAATAGTCGGTTGCATTTAGTTATCTCACTAAAGCCAGTATCGGATACCAAAAAGATTAGGATTATGATTCGTCATTTTGTACACCTGCGCTTTCGCTCAGACGTCACCAACGTTGAAAAGAAATTATTGTATTCTGAGCTGAGTAAGCTTTCGGGGCATATTGATGGAATTCTTGACTTCAAATATTATTGTAACATCTCGGTTGAAACACCTTTAGTCCATAACTTTCTAGATATGTTTTGGTTTGACTTTCGCGATAAATCTGTACGCGATATTTACTTGAATGATAACATTCACAAAGAAATTGGTAAACGAATTGTTGAAAAACTTGATGGGGGTTTAAATGGCATATTTGTTTGTGACATTGAACTCTGAGATAAGTTTCTGAATAACTGCCGCAGTAAATGTATGAGGGATATTCAATTTTTTCAGAAAGACTTAATCGAATTGCACCAATTGTGAAGCATGGAGCAATATCCGATAAGTGTATACCTGTAGAGATGACAGTATTTTATCCTAGCAATATTTAAAAAATAAAAGTTAAAATTTTGAGTGAGTTCCATTTCATAGTTTTGATACTGGCAACAATCCTAAACCATAGGATTTAACAGTGTTTTATAGTCAAATGAATTTCGCACTAGGGGATGATATTGATTGTATTCGTGACATAGTCCATAAATGGGCCCAAGCGGAACTCAAGCCACTTGCTGCAGAGATTGACCAATCCAATGTTTTTCCATCGAATCTTTGGCACAAACTAGGTGAATTGGGGCTACTCGGTATAACTGTTGATGCCAAATTCGGCGGAGCCGAAATGGGTTATCTTGCCCATGTCGTTGTCATTGAAGAGATAGCGCGAGCTTCGGCTAGTGTCGCTTTGTCGTATGGCGCTCATTCGAACTTATGTGTCAATCAAATATTTCTGAATGGTAATGATGAACAAAAAGAAAGATTTTTGCTGCCTTTAGTTTCTGGGCAAAGTGTCGGTGCTTTGGCAATGTCTGAGGCGGGTGCTGGTTCTGATGTCGTGTCAATGCAATTAAGTGCAACTAAAAGGAACGGCTATTACCTTTTGAATGGGTCAAAATTTTGGATCACCAATGGTCCCGACGCTGATATTCTAGTTGTTTATGCGAAAACAGATTCTAATGCTGCATCCAAAGGCATAACAGCTTTTATTGTTACAAAAGAAATGTCAGGTTTTTCAACATCCAACCATTTTGACAAGCTCGGTATGCGTGGTTCCGATACGGCCGAGTTGATTTTTGATAATGTTGAGGTTCCTTTTGAAAATCTTTTGGGTGAAGAAGGAAAGGGAGTGAATATTCTTATGTCTGGTCTTGACTACGAAAGAGTGGTCCTTGCTGGAATCGGGCTAGGAATAATTGCTGCCTGCTTAGATGAAGTCATACCCTATGTAAAAGAGCGTAAGCAGTTTGGCAAACCGATTGGCGAGTTTCAGCTCATTCAAGCAAAAATAGCTGATATGTATACCTCACTTAGCTCGGCAAGAGCCTATGTTTATCAAGTCGCAAAAGCTTGTGATCAAGGATATGTCACCCGCCAAGATGCGGCCGCCTGTGTTCTATACTCTTCAGAAGAAGCAATGAAGCAGGCTCATCAAGCGGTTCAAACTTTTGGAGGGGCAGGATATCTGTCGACATCAATGGTAAGTCGATTGTTTCGTGATGCTAAGTTAATGGAAATTGGAGCGGGAACTTCGGAAATTAGACGAATGTTAATCGGACGTGAATTAGTCAATTCTTGAAACTGTGGAATACTTTTAAACTCAACTTATTACCGTAAATTCTGAACACAGTGACCATTATCAAGTCAAATATCCAGATTGACAATCCAGCTTTTAGGGAGAATAAGGCCTTTCATCAACGTGATATTTCCACCTTAAAGTCAATAATTGAAACACTCCAAAAAGGTGGGCCAGAGCGGTCAAGGGACAGGCACATTTCCCGTGGAAAACTCCTTCCGAGGGATCGTATTGGACAACTTCTTGATCTTGGGTCTCCCTTTATTGAAGTCGGAGCTCTTGCTGGGTATCAGCTCTATAAAGATGAGGTTCCCAGTGGTGGAATAATTACGGGAATAGGGCAGGTTCATGGCTGTGACGTTATGGTGGTATGTAATGACGCGACCGTAAAAGGAGGAACTTATTACCCAATTACTGTCAAAAAGCATCTCCGTGCTCAAGAAATTGCGGCCGAATGTCATTTACCATGTGTTTATCTCGTTGATTCGGGTGGAGCACATTTACCTAGTCAGGACGAAGTCTTTCCAGACCGCGATCACTTCGGACGAATTTTTTATAATCAAGCTCAAATGTCGGCGCAGGGGATTCCACAAATAGCTGTCGTTATGGGATCATGCACTGCAGGAGGTGCTTATGTACCTGCGATGTCCGATGTTTCAATTATTGTGAAAAATCAAGGAACGATATTTTTAGCAGGTCCACCCTTAGTCAAAGCTGCAACAGGCGAAACCGTAACAGCTGAAAATCTTGGTGGGGGTGAAATCCATGCCCAATTGTCTGGAGTTGTTGATTACCTTGCTCAGAATGATGAGCACGCCCTGTGCATCGCTCGAAAAACTATTCGATCATTAAATCTAAAACCAGCCACAACATCAAATAGCGTTGCACCCCTTTACGATCCATCTGAAATTTTAGGAATAATACCGAAGAATCCACGGCAACAATATGATGTAAGAGAGATCATAGCACGTATTATTGATGGCTCTGAATGGGACGAATTCAAAGCAAATTTTGGCCCGACCATTGTGACTGGATTTGCCTGTATCGAAGGTGTTTTGGTTGGCATCATTGCGAATAATGGCGTGCTATTTTCTGAAAGCGCTCTCAAAGCAACGCATTTTGTAGAATTGTGTTCAAAACGCAAAATTCCTTTAATCTTTCTTCAAAATATTACAGGCTTTATGGTTGGCCAGAAATATGAGAGCGAAGGAATAGCTAAGCATGGTGCTAAAATGGTCTCGGCAGTTGCAACAACTGCGGTTCCCAAAATAACTATTATCATTGGCAATTCCTTTGGTGCTGGCAACTACGGTATGGCTGGACGAGCATATCAGCCACGATTTCTATGGACATGGCCCAATTCTCGAATAGCTGTTATGGGGGGTCAACAGGCAGCAGGTGTCATGGGAGCTGTAAAATCCTCAGACTCTGAAAAGGCCCAAGACTATAAAGATACGATTCAATCCCAGTTTGAAATTCAGTCGCATTCATACTACGCATCAGCAAGATTATGGGATGACGGAATCATTGATCCGTGTAAAACAAGAGAAGTCATTGCCCTTTCTCTTCAAGCCGCTTTTAATGCTGATATCAAAGATACTCAATTCGGTATCTTCCGGATGTAATTTCATGTTTAAGAGCGTGTTGATAGCCAATCGCGGGGAAATCGCGTGTCGAATAATAAAAACCTGTGATCGCTTGAACATACAAACAATTGCTGTATTCAGTGATGCTGACTACGAAGCAAAGCACACCCAACTTGCTGATCTTGCGATAAGAATCGGCCCCTCGAATCCAGCGGAAAGTTATCTGAACATTGATACTATCATTGCTGCGGCTAAAAAGAGTGGGGCTGAAGCAATTCACCCAGGATATGGTTTTTTATCAGAGAATCCCGATTTTGCTCAGACTGTCGAAAACAATGGAATTAAATTTATCGGCCCTGATCCTGAAATGATACGACTTATGGGGCTTAAAGATCAAGCCAAGAGGATTGCTCAAAATGCTGGGGTGCCGGTGTTACAAGGATACAAAGCAAAGAATATTTCTAAAGAAAAACTCCTTGAAGAAGCCAATAGAATTGGCTATCCAATTCTTTTAAAGGCTGTCGCCGGTGGAGGGGGTAAAGGGATTCGACGAATAAATAACGAAACTGAGTTTTTCGCCGGATTCGATCAAGCATCTAAAGAAGCCCAGCTGGCATTTGGAAATACCGAAATGATGATCGAAAAATTCATCACTCGGCCACGGCATATAGAGGTTCAAGTATTTGGTGATAACTTTGGCAATCGAATTCATTTATTTGAGCGCGATTGTTCAATCCAAAGAAAAAATCAGAAATTAATTGAAGAAGCGCCTGCTCCTAATATTACAACTCAAGTAAAAGAATTCTTATATGAAGCGGCTCTGAAACTGGCGAATGCTATTGACTATAAGGGCGCCGGTACAGTTGAATTCATTGCTGACGCCAGCGATGAGATTAATGTCGATAAAATCTGGTTTTTAGAAATGAACACCCGGCTTCAGGTGGAACATACTGTAACCGAACAAATTACTGGATTAGACCTCGTTGAATGGCAGTTAAGAGTCGCCAACAATGAACCTCTTCCTTTATCGCAAGAACGCGTCCAAATTCAAGGTCATTCAATTGAAGCTCGGATCTGTTCTGAAGCAGTACTTGAGGGTTATTTACCGAGTATAGGTAAAGTAAACAAGGTTATGTTAGCCGAAAATTTACGGGTTGAAAATAGCATTGAAACATGGAATTCAATTACTCCCTTTTATGATTCATTATTGGCTAAGCTCATCGCGACAGGAACTACACGAGAGCAAGCTATTAAAGAGTTATCAAAGGGTATGAGGCAAAGTGAATTTGGTGGAATCAAAACTAATTTAAATTTACTCGTTGGTATCATTGATACTCCTGAATTCATTCACGGAGACATTAATACGGGTTTTCTTGATGATTACTTACCATTTCCTCAGCAATCAGAACCGCCGTCCAATTCCGTTTTAATTTTAGCTGCTGCAGCAGTCGTTGATTTTTATTTACTCCAGCGGAGAAACTGGAAGACTGGATTTTCGCATTGGCATTGTCATAGGCAAACAATTGCTCTGAACCGAAGTAATATTCAATATGATTTGGAAGTGAGTTTCTTCAATTCGAATACCTTTAATTTACGGTTCGCTGATGCGATATCAAAGTGTCAGCTGACTCCAAGAGGTTTATTTATTGGTCTCGAAAATGTTTCGCACAAGGTTTATGTTCACAACTCTCAAGTTTCGGTATATGAAACTGGTTTATGGGAGTTTTCATTTGCACGGAAGGAATTTGATCATCTTGATGAGTCAAGGACATCAAACTTGATTATTTCACAGGTTCCTGGACTGTTAAAGTTGGTGAACTGCAAAGAGGGGAAGACTGTTAGCAAAGGCGAAATATTGGCCTATGTTGAGGCAATGAAAATGGAGTTTACGCTTGCGGCACCTAGCGATTGTGTGATTGAAAAAGTATTTGCAACGAATAATTCCTTAATTAAGGCAGGTGAAAAAATTGCTCAACTATCGGCGAATAATTGACAAATTTCAACCCAAGAATTGAGACCGTGGATCTAAGGCGACTGGATTATGATTATCTCCTCCACCTATTTGAATTTTTTGTTGGGTCTTGGGCTTGAATTTTTTTCCAATGAGTGTTTATAAAAGTTCTCTACAATTGACTTATTAATTCAGAGTTCATATTGTTGGAGTGACTTGCGGGCGTGGCGGAATAGGTAGACGCAACGGACTTAAAAATTTGAGTGCCTTATTTGGAAACGAATTTGGTAGAACTGTTCAAATTCGGGGAAACCTTGCAAATGGCAATCCCGAGCCAAGCCCTTCGGGGAAGGTGTAGAGACTAGACGGACAGCACCTAAGGCTTGAGCTAAGGTGAAGGTATAGTCCAGACCACAAACCTACTGTGGGCAACGAAAGTTGTAGTGGTATGAAAATCCGTGTGCCGTGAGGCAGTGGGGGTTCAAGTCCCTTCGCCCGCACCAGTCAATTTTTTCCAGTCATCTGGAGTGTCAACATCAACCAAAGCACGATTTCCCTCTAAGGGAACAAAATAAACGCTTGAAGCATTCGCTTGCAGCAATGTGCGAAGCCCCTCATCACCCGAAATCTTAAATGAATTGGATAAGATTTGCCGGGGGAACAAAACGGGATGACCTGGTTGCTGATTATGGTTACAAGCTTGAACAATGTGCTCCTCATGAAAGCAATCAATCAATGTATTTAAATCGCTGGTTGTAATGAGTGGCATATCAGGCAGAAAAATTAAAACCCCCAATGCACTTGGCTCCACCCTATCTAACCCCGCTTGAATTGAATTTGACATGAGATTCAATTGATGCGTTGAATAGACTATTTTAACCGGAAAATCCTCAATCTCTTTCAATCGAAAAAGCTGGTCTTGTCGTAAAACAACGATAACTTCTTTTGCTGTTGAATTCACTGCTTTCAATACAGCAAGTTTTAAAAGAGTTTTGCCATCTAAACTGAGTAATAGTTTATCGCTATCGCCCATACGAGACGATTTTCCAGCAGCAGGAATAATTATTGATATGCTTTCAGCATTCTTCATCATAAGACGACGGGTTAAACTAAGTTAAAATTCATTAAAACTTGGATTAAAATTTAGAATTATAAATTGTCATATTTCAATTATTCTGAAACATACTCAACTGAGATACAATTAGGGTACTAGACGGAGTGAACATATGAATCGAACATATCGGGCAGTTGTCATAGGTGGAGGTGTCGTTGGTGCTTCTGTTTTATATCATCTTGCCCGTTTCGGTTGGCAAAATTGTTGCTTGCTTGAAAGGTCGGTTCTTGCGGCCGGATCATCATGGCATGCCGCTGGTGGCGTACATCCAATTAATGCAGACCCACAAATGGCGGCGCTTCAAGCCTACACGATTAACCTGCTCCATGAAATTGAAGACGAATCAGATGAACCAATCGGCTATCATATGGAAGGAGGGGTTACGCTCGCATGCGAGCAAGAAAGATGGGAGTGGTTGCTATCTCGATATCATATGTTTCAGACAATCGGAATTGAAGATTCCAAGTTACTTACCCCTGAGGAAATTAGAGAAAAACACTCCTTCGTTAATCTTGATGATGTTCGGGGTGGGCTGTGGATTTCACGCGAAGGTTATGTTGATACGACAGGGACAGTACGTGGTTATGCCCTTGCTGCCAAAAAAAGAGGCGCATCCTATTTTGAGCACACTCAAGTATTAGAGTTAAAACAAAGGCCTGATAAGACATGGGAAGTGATTACCAATCAAGGCACGATATTGACGGAACATGTTATCAATGCTGCCGGACTTTGGGCAAAACAAGTTGGTCGAATGATTGGACTTGAATTGCCAGTTGCACCTCTCAAACACCATTATTTGATTACTGAAACCATTCCTGAAGTCGCTTCAGGTGAAAAACGAATTTGTTCATCGGTAGACCCCGAGGGATTTACCTATTCACGTCAAGATCAAATGGGAATGTTGGTCGGTTTTTATGAACAAAATCCTGAACATTGGGCTATTGATGGTGCACCTTGGGATTACGGAATGGAACTTTTTGAACCAGATATCGAAAGAATTTCGGATGAATTGGATTGGGCCATCAGACGATATCCCGTTTTAAATCAAGTGGGAGTAAAGTCTTGGATTAATGGGGCTTTTACTTTTTCACCTGATGGCAATCCGCTCGTTGGCCCAGTTAGGGGAATCGAGAACTATTGGTTGGCCTGCGGTGTTATGGCTGGATTTTTGCAGGGCGGAGGGGTAGGTAAAACCCTTGCTGAATGGATTATTCATGGTGAGCCTGAGGCCGACCCATGGGCTATGGACATCGCTCGATACGGTGAGTTTACATCAAATATTGAATACATCAAACAAACCACTGGCCAATTTTACTCGCGCCGGTTTGTTATGACATACCCCAATGAACAACTTTGGGCTGGCCGCCCAATAAAAAAATCGCCAAGTTACGGATTAATGACCAACAATGGCGCACAGTGGGGTGAAAATTGGGGATTAGAAGTTCCTCTATTATTTGCTCCAAATAACTTTGCCGAAATCCCAACTTTGCGACGTTCTAATGCATTTGACATAACTGCCCAAGAGTGTTTAGCAGCACGGAATACTGCGGGGTTGCTAGATATATCAAGCTATTCAAGATTCCGCGTTACTGGAGCCAAGGCAACCAAGTGGCTTGATTGGATATTTGCTGGCAAGCTTCCGCAAAAGAACCAATGTCGACTGAATCCGATTCTGTCATTCGCTGGTAAATTGATGGGTGATTTGGTTGTGATGAATTGGAATGACGCTGAGTGGTGGGTCATGGGGAGTTATTATCTCAGAGAATGGCATATGCGTTGGTTTGCTCAACATCTCAAAGAAGACGTCGCAATTGAAGATGTGTCCGATAGCATTGTTGGGTTTTCAATATTTGGCCCAAAATCGCGCGCACTTCTTGAGCAGGTGACACGTGGTGATATCTCAAACACAAGCATGCCGTTCTTAAGTCTTAAAACTCTTGATATTGGGCTTGTTCGTACAAAGACGGCAAGAATAACGGTCACTGGAGAATTAGGATATGAGATTAATTGTCATTCAAGCGAGCATGAAACCCTTTATAATATATTGCGTGAGGCATTGCTTGAAGTTGATGGTAAAGAGGTCGGGTTTTATGCACTCAATTCACTGCGACTTGAAAAGAGCTTTGGCGTTTGGAATGCTGAATATCGTAATGAATATACACCGAAAGAATCAGGATTAATCCGTTGGATTGATTTCAATAAAGGTGATTTTATTGGCAAGGAATCGGCCCTAAGTCAAACTCATGAGGAGGCAAAACGGCAATTAGTTACACTGGAGGTTCACTCAACCAATACTGAAGCTGTAGGCTATGAACCAATATGGAAGAATGATCGCCGGGTTGGATTTATTACTTCTGGAGGGTATGGACATAATGTCAAAAAGAGTTTGGCAATGGCCTATGTTGAAAATGACATGAGTACTCCAGGGACTGAACTAACGACACACATAATCAATGATGAATGTCGTGCCGTTGTATTGGAACAATCACCTTGGGACGCACAAGGTAATCGGATGAGAGGTTAATTGATTAAGATGTTTAAGCTTTACACTTTACGGTCTGTCTTTATAACTTTAATTGCTGGGTTAAGTTGGACGATTATCGGTACAGGGATTCAAGCCAATGAAAATTCTCTTAATATTCAACGTATTGCAGGAAGTTTGGATTTTCCTTGGAGTGTCACCTTTTTAGATAATTGTGAGTATTTAGTGACTGAAAAACGTGGTCGATTATATCATTATAATTCAACCGGCAAACGAACTTTGGTCAAACATACCTTAAAGGTTTCTCCAGGTGGTCAAGGAGGCTTACTTGATGTCGTCGCGGCACGCGATTTTACCGAAAGTAGGCAGATTTTTTTGACTTATGCCACTGGCGACTCTCAAGGACTTCGTGCACTCGGTGTAAGCTCTGCCGAATTGGTTATAGATAATTCGCAACTGAGCAATGAAAAAACACTTTTAGTTGCCAGCCCGGGTGAACAATCAACGTTTCATTTCGGCTCCCGAATTGTTGAAGCGATTGATGGTACTTTATTTATTACCCATGGAGACAGAGGCAATCGGGAATCAGCCCAGGATCCTGGTAATTATAACGGTAAACTGTTGAGGATTAATCGCGATGGGACGGTGCCAAATGATAATCCATTTGTTTCTCAGGCTGGAGTTTTACCCGAAATCTGGACCTTTGGTCATCGAAACCCACAGGGAGCAGGTCTTGACCTCAATGGCAACTTGTTAACTTCCGAACATGGAGCACGTGGCGGTGATGAGGTCAACCTGATTGAAAAAGGTCGCAATTACGGTTGGCCGATAATTTCGTATGGTACTTTTTATACCGGCGATAAAATCGGCATCGGAACTGCTCTGGAGGGGATGGAACAACCAAAACATTATTGGGATCCATCCATTGCTCCATCAGGATTGATGGTTTATTCCGGAAAATTGTGGCCCGAATGGCAAGGGCACGTATTTGTCGGGTCGTTGAAGTTTGATTACATCGCTATACTAGACCCAAAATCAGATTGGAGAGAAGTGGCGACAATCCAGTTACCTGAAACCAAACGGGTTCGTGATGTACGAGAGGCACCTGACGGAACAATTTGGTTTTTAGCTGAGGACCGCAATGGGCTATATCAAGTTAAGCCGCAAGGATTTACTCCTCAATGCTCCTATTGACAAAGCAAGACTGTTAGTTTCAATCCACAAGATAAGACTTAACCGGATACAACTAACACTTTGCTGACCTTCGTTTAATCTGTAAATCTAGAATATAACAAAAAATTGATTACGTCATACCAAATGGTATCACGAGGTGAAATATGACAAAATTATGGAATAAATCTGGCTGGAGAGAGCGACCACAAATTCAAATGCCGGAATATCCCAATCAAGATAAGCTCAATTCTGTAACACGGCATCTCTCACAATGCCCACCATTGGTATTTGGTGGTGAGGTCAGAAGCCTAAGGGAGCAATTAGCGGAAGTATGCGAAGGAAAACGCTTCCTGCTTCAAGGAGGAGATTGTGCTGAAAGCTTTCAGGAGTATAGTGCTGATTCAATCCGCGATACGTTTAGAATTATTCTACAGATGGCGGTTGTGCTTACCTATGCAACTAAATCTCCAATCGTAAAAATCGGCCGTATTGCTGGACAATTTGCTAAACCACGGTCATCAGCGTTTGAAAAGAATAATGGCATTGAGTTGCCCAGCTATCGGGGTGATATTATCAATGATATAGCCTTCAACCAAGAGGCTCGAGTTCCCAATCCCGATCGTATGATCCAAGCCTATTCACAATCAGCAGCCACCCTTAATTTACTTCGTGCATTCAGTCAGGGAGGTTTTGCCGATATAAAACGGGTCCATGCATGGACACTTGAATTTACAGAGAAAGAAGAGTCCGACCGCTATCATTATCTTGCAGGACGTATCACGGATGCTTTGGAATTTATGGAAGCCGCAGGAGTCAGTGCCAACAAAATTGAAGCTCTTAAACGGGTTGATTTCTTTGTCAGTCATGAGGCATTGCTTCTTGAGTACGAAGAAGCCTTGAGTCGCGTTGATTCGATAACTGGGTCAGTGATTGCTGGATCAGGTCATTTTGTGTGGATTGGGGACCGTACCCGACAGCCTGATGGTGCTCATGTGGAATTTTGCCGAGGGATTGAAAATCCCGTTGGGATTAAGTGCGGGCCAAGTATGGAACCCGACGAACTTAAGGTACTCCTTCAAAAACTTAATCCAGATAACATTCCAGGTCGCATTACACTCATTGTGCGATTTGGGAAAGGTCGGGTTTTTGAGTATTTACCAAAACTCATTACGGCGGTAAAAGAGGAAGGAGCTAAGGTAATTTGGAGTTGCGACCCGATGCACGGGAATACCGAGAAAGCCTCAAACGGATACAAAACAAGGCGATTTGAGAATATACTTGCCGAGGTCAAGCAGTTTTTTGCGGTTCATCGGGAAGAGGGAACAATACCAGGCGGAGTACATTTTGAAATGACCGGTACGGATGTAACTGAATGCACTGGAGGATTAAGCGCTGTATCAGATGACACACTTGGGGACCGTTATCACACTGTATGTGACCCGCGATTAAATTCTTCTCAATCCTTGGAATTGGCCTTTGAAGTATCAGAAGAAATCGCAATAAGAGCTGCTCAGACCTGAATTAATTATCGTTTCCAAGTTTCACCAAAATCTGTTATCGTTTCTGAACTCCACCATTTCCGAGAATTATTTTTATTGTTGAATTAAAATGGGGTTCGGTGTTAAATTTATTAACAGGACTTAAATGAATTATTATCACTATGAAAGGAAGACCTATGAGTATGATAATTAAAACGGTATTGCTCCTTGCCGCATTGGCTTTTTCAAGCAATGCTATGGCCGCGGACCAGGTTACCCTACAATTGAAATGGGTTACCCAAGCCCAATTTGCCGGCTATTATGTTGCCAAGGACAAAGGATTTTACACGGAAGAGAATCTTGATGTTGAGATCAAACCAGGTGGACCTGATATCGCACCACCCCAAGTGTTAGCTGGTGGAGGAGCAGATGTCATTGTTGAGTGGATGGGTGCGGCACTCTCAAGTCGTGAGAAAGGATTACCTCTTGTCAACATAGCCCAACCATTCAAGTCTTCTGGAATGATGCTAACATGTCTCAAAGAGAGTGGAATCCAGTCGCCGGCTGATTTCCCCGGACGCACTTTAGGTGTTTGGTTTTTTGGAAACGAGTATCCATTTTTAAATTGGATGAACCAAATGGGAATATCGACTGATGGTGGGAGTGAAGGTGTTACTGTTCTCAAACAGGGATTCAACGTTGATCCTCTATTGCAGCGCCAAGCTGACTGTATTTCGACCATGACCTACAATGAATATTGGCAAGTTGTTGATGCTGGAATTTCCCCCGATGAGCTCATCACCTATAAGTATGAGGATCAAGGTGTAGCCCTTTTAGAAGATGGTCTTTATGTCAATGAAAATGATCTTGATGATCCAGCCTTTGTTGATAAGATGGTTCGCTTTGTTCGTGCCTCAATGAAGGGCTGGAAATATGCTGAAGAAAATCCTGATGAGGCAGCACTGATTGTACTTGATAATGATGCCACTGGTGCCCAAACGGAAACACATCAAAAGAGAATGATGGGTGAAATAGCAAAACTGACCGCCGGATCGAATGGAACATTAGATCCCAATGACTTTCAGCGGACTGTTGATAAACTGTTATTTGGTGGTTCCGATGCTGTCATTTCAATGCAACCCGAAGGAGCTTGGACACATTTGATCACTGATCAAGCACTATAAATTATCTATAGTGAGATTGGGAGAATCAATTTTCCCAATCTCGCGCTCGTTTCTGGCGTTTCAGATAGCATGCTTTTCATTAACTTATTGATAATAGGTTTGGTATGACTGAATTGGAGAATTTACCGGGACAATTTTCAGGACGGCTTTCTGATGAAGACTATGCAAAAAATTTTTCCGAACTGACTCCCCCGTTGAATGGTCATGAAGCATTAGTTGCCGCCGACCGATGCTACTTTTGCTATGATGCTCCATGTATTACGGCTTGCCCGACAGGCATTGATATTCCCTTGTTTATCAGACAGATTGCCACTGGGGTCCCAGAAGCGGCGGCAATGACCATTTTTGACAGCAATATTCTAGGTGGAATGTGTGCACGTTCCTGCCCGACAGAGGTGCTTTGTGAAGAGGCTTGTGTACGCGAAACTGCCGAGGGTAAACCCGTGCTGATTGGTCAATTGCAACGATACGCTACCGATATCATCTTCGCAAAGGGGCAACACCCATATCAGAGAAAACCGGAGACGGGCAAAAGGATTGCCGTTGTTGGTTCTGGTCCTGCAGGACTAGCCTGTGCTCACCGTTTAGCCGTCTATGGTCACACGGTTGAGATATTTGAGAAAGAACCATTTTTGGGGGGATTAAACCAAACGGGGATAGCGACGTATAAAACTGTGGATGATTTTGCCCAAAAGGAAATCGATTGGCTTCTAAAAATTGGAGGAATTACCCCTCAAACGAGTCATTCAATTTCGACTCAGGATGAGTTGGAAACACTGTTGCTTGATTTTGATGCCGTTTTCCTAGGTGTTGGGTTGAATGGTGTCAATCAAATTACTTTAGAAAATGAAATCGTATCCAACGCAGTGGATTTTATTGAGGCCTTAAGGCTAAGCCAAGATTACTCAGAAATCCCTGTTGGTGAAGATGTCGTTGTTATTGGTGGAGGCATGACAGCCATAGATGCTGCCGTACAATCCAAGAAACTTGGTGCTCCTAATGTATCAATCGTCTATCGCCGGAGTAAAGATGAAATGAGTGCATCACATCACGAAATTGAATTGGCAGCGATCTCAGGTGTCAATATTATTACCAACGCCGTACCCGTAGTCATAGAAGAAAAAGGAAATCAGAAGCAATTAAAGATTGCCAAAACCAAAGTTGTCAATGGTCAAGTAATCCCCGAGACCAAAACTACGAATCTCCAAACGGACCATGTTCTTATGGCCATTGGTCAAAAGCTTGACTGGAAGATTGAAGATCTAAAAACCCATAAGGGGAAAATTGATGTTGATGAATTCGGACACACGAGTATAGTCAAATTATGGGCAGGAGGTGATTGCATTATTAGAGATGATGATTTGACAGTTACTGCTGTGGCTCAAGGACGGGATGCCGCCGAAGATATTCATAAATATTTGTCGTCATACAACCAACAACGAGGATAATCAATTGAGCAATCTTCAGACCAATTTCGCTGGTATCAATTCACCGAACCCATTCTGGCTGGCCTCCGCACCACCAACAGACAAAGAGTATAACGTTACGCGTGCCCTGAAAGATGGATGGGGTGGGGTTGTTTGGAAAACCCTCGGACTTGACCCTCATATTGTTAATGTAAATGGTCCCCGCTACGGGGCAGTTTGGGGGCGAGACCGAAGCTTGTTAGGTCTGAATAACATTGAACTGATTACTGACCGTCCGTTGGAAAAAAATTTACAAGAAATCAAGTCCGTCAAACGTAATTTTCCTGACCGAGCTTTAGTCGTCTCTCTCATGGTCCCTTGTGAAGAAGATGCTTGGAAAAAGATTCTTCCCATGGTAGAGGACACTAATGCCGATGGCGTTGAGCTAAACTTTGGTTGCCCACACGGAATGAGCGAAAGAGGGATGGGGTCAGCCGTCGGACAGGTACCTGAGTACATATCAATGGTAACACGCTGGGTTAAAGACAATACACGAATGCCAGTCATCGTGAAACTCACCCCAAACATTACTGATGTCAGATACCCAGCTCGTGCGGCTCTCAATGGTGGTGCTGATGCGGTATCCCTTATCAATACGATTTCTTCAATTACCTCAGTCAATTTAGACACATTTAGTCCTGAACCTTCCATAGACGGAAAAGGAACTCATGGAGGGTATTGCGGACCAGCCGTAAAACCGATTGCCCTTAATATGGTGGCAGAAATTGCTCGTGATCAGGAAACAGCAGGATTGCCAATTTCTGGTATCGGAGGAATCACGAATTGGCGCGATGCCGCAGAATTTATACTGCTCGGTTCTGGTTCCGTACAAGTGTGTACAGCCGCCATGACCTTTGGTTTCAAAATTATTGCCGAACTCACCTCAGGGTTGGAGCTCTGGATGGAGCAGAAAGGATTTGACCGTATTGAAGATTTTCAAGGGCGTGCTGTTGGCAACGTTACAGACTGGCAATATTTGAATCTGAACTATATAACCAAAGCTCGAATTAACCAGGATTTATGCATCAAGTGTGGGCGATGTTATGCCGTCTGCGAAGATACGTCGCATCAAGCCATAGCAATCAACGAGGGTCGAACTTTTGAAGTCATTGATGAAGAATGTGTTGCGTGTAATTTGTGCGTCAATGTTTGTCCCGTCGATAACTGCATTACCATGGAACAGTTGCAAGAAGGTGATTATGACAAACGTACAGGCCAACCAGTCATTGATACCTACAGCAATTGGACTCAACATCCCAACAACGTATTGGCATGTACAGAAGAGCAAGAGTAGCATAATCTTATTACGGATTGTTAATGATTGACCAAAGTACAATGAGGTAATTGGGATGTCTTCAAAACTACATAATTTACAAATTGATTCGACGCGGCTTTGGAACTCCATCATGGAAATGGCCAAGATTGGTCCAGGTGTCGCTGGTGGAAATAATCGACAAGCATTAACCGATGTAGATTCCGAAGGCCGCCATTTGTTTCAAAGATGGTGCGAAGAAGAGGGCTTAACCGTTGATGTTGATCAAATGGGAAACATGTTTGCCACCCGGAAAGGAAGTGACCCAGAAGCATTGCCAGTTTATGTCGGTTCGCATCTTGATACTCAGCCTACGGGTGGAAAATACGATGGCGTCTTAGGTGTTTTGGGCGCCCTTGAGATCATTCGAACCTTAAACGAAATGAACATCCAAACTAAACATCCGATCATTGTCACTAATTGGACAAATGAAGAGGGAACCCGATTTGCACCGCCTATGCTTGCATCAGGGGTATTTGCTGGAATTCATGACCTTGAATGGGCTTACAATAGAGTGGATGCAAATGGAAAAAAATTCGGTGATGAACTTCAACGAATTGGCTGGCAGGGAGATGAGACTGTTGGTGCAAGAAAAATGCACGCTTTTTTTGAACTTCATATTGAACAAGGACCAATCCTTGAGGCCGAAGAAAAAGATATTGGCGTAGTGACCTTTGGTCAGGGTCTATCTTGGACCCAAATTACCATTGAAGGAAAAGAATCTCATACGGGCTCAACGCCAATGCCAATGCGCCGAAACGCCGGGTTGGGAATGGCCAAAATACTTGACCTTGTCGATACAATTGCTTGGAGCCATAAGCCCGATGCAGTCGGTGCCGCCGGACAAATAGATGTTTTTCCAAATAGTCGAAACGTAATCCCAGGAAAAGTGATCTTCACTGTTGATTTTCGATCACCTGAACTTGCTGTTATAGAGGATATGGAGGCCCGGCTAAGAGAGGGGAGTGAAAGCATCTGTAAGGAGTTGGGCTTAGAGGTTACTTTTGAAAAAATAGGTGGTTTTGACCCCGTAAAATTTGATGACAATTGTATCCAAGCCGTTCGAAATGCTGTCAAGATATTGGGATATTCAAGTCGCGATATAATTTCGGGTGCTGGGCATGATGCGTGTTGGGTTAATCAAGTGACTCCAACGGCCATGATTATGTGCCCTTGCGTTGATGGGCTTTCGCATAATGAAGCTGAGGAGATTTCAGTTGAATGGGCCAATAAAGGAACAAACACGCTGCTTCTGGCGGTCTTGGAAATAGCCCAAATTGTCAATTAGCATATTGTAGTAACTTCAAAAGTTTGGAGGTCGATAATGTCAAAAGTTATAAAAAATGGCACGATTGTAACTGCTGACCGAACATTTAAAGGCGATGTTCTTATTGAGGGTGAAGTGATCAAAGCCATCGGCAATGATCTCAAAGGAACTGAATATATTGATGCCGAGGGAGCTTACGTTATCCCGGGAGGTATTGATCCGCATACACATTTGGAAATGCCGTTCATGGGGACGACCGCAGCAGAAACCTTTGAGTCTGGAACGTGGGCTGCCGCGGTCGGTGGAACGACGATGATCGTTGATTTCTGTTTGCCGGGTGCTGATGGATCAATTAAAAACGCCATCAACGAGTGGCACCGAAAGTCGCAACCCCAAATCTGTTCTGATATCGGGTATCACATGGCGATCACAGGATGGAATGAGACGATTTACAATGAGATGAAAGATGCTGTTGCAATGGGCATAAACTCGTTTAAACATTTTATGGCTTATAAGGGCGCTTTAATGGTTGAAGACGATGAAATGTTTGCTTCGTTTCAACGGTGTCGTGAGCTCGGTGCTTTGCCAATGGTGCATGCTGAGAATGGCGATGTTGTTGCAGAATTACAGAATAAATATCTTTCTGAAGGATTGGTCGGGCCTGAAGGACATGCGTATTCACGCCCACCTGAGGTTGAAGGCGAAGCGGCCAATCGGGCAATTATGATTGCCAATGCCGTCGGTGTTCCTTTGTATATTGTTCATGTTTCATGTGAGCAAGCTCATGAAGCGATTCGTCGGGCACGGCAAAAAGGATTTCGAGTTTTTGGAGAGCCGCTGATTCAATTCTTAACCCTTGATGAAAGTGAGTACTTTTCTAAGGATTGGGATCATGCGGCTCAACGGGTAATGTCACCTCCTTTTAGAGGAAAAGAGCATCAGGACGGTTTGTGGAATGGATTGGCGGCAGGCTCGCTTCAAGTCGTGGCCACAGATCATGCAGCGTTTACGACTGAGCAAAAGCGAATGGGCAAAGATAATTTTACGTTAATTCCAAATGGGACAGGCGGGCTTGAAGAACGTATGGGAGTCCTATGGACAGAGGGAGTTGAAAAAGGGCGATTGACTCCGAATGAATTTGTAGCCGTGACCTCAACAAATATAGCGCGCATCCTCAATATCTTTCCCCGCAAAGGGTCCTTAGTTCCTGGAGCTGATGCAGACATTGTTGTTTGGGATCCAACTATTAGTAAAACGATCACTGCAACTACACATAAGTCAGTATTAGATTATAATGTTTTTGAAGGACATAAAATTGTTGCTCAACCTCGCTATACACTCTCAAGAGGAGAAGTTATCTGGTCCTGGGGCCAAAACTCGCAACCCAATCCTGGACGTGGTAAATTTATTCCCCGACCAGCATTTTCAGCTACGCATGAAGCCGTATCCAAATGGAAAGAACTTAACACACCACGTAAAATTGAACGAGACCCGCTTAATATTCCTGCTGGTATCTAATCATTGCAAAGTAGTTCACAATTATGAATGACTTAAAGCCTTCTAGTGGTTCGCAATCACCAGTTGTAATTTCGACCCAGAATCTCGGTTTGGTATTTGAAACCGCTGATGGCCAAGTTGAAGCTCTAAAAGAAGTAAACCTTGAAATTAACAAAGGCGATTTCGTTTCTCTAATTGGTCCGTCTGGATGTGGCAAAACGACATTTTTGCGAATCGTGGCGGCGTTAGATCATCCAACGTCAGGGCACATTACGGTCAATGGATTTTCACCTGAATTTGCTCGACTTAATCGCGCATATGGCTATGTTTTTCAAGCCGCGAGCTTGTTTCCGTGGCGAACGATCGCCAAGAATATCAAATTGCCACTAGAAATTATGGGGTATACGTCTGAAGAAATGAACAAACGGGTTGAGAAGGTTCTTGATCTTGTACATTTAAAAGGATTTGAAAACAAATTTCCTTGGCAATTATCGGGGGGCATGCAACAACGGGCTTCAATTGCACGCGCCTTGGCCTTTGACGCCGACATTTTGCTCATGGATGAACCTTTTGGAGCTCTTGACGAAATTGTTAGAGATCATCTCAATGAGCAACTATTAGGACTATGGAATCGTACTGGGAAAACGATCGGTTTTGTTACCCACTCCATTCCTGAGGCTGTTTTCCTTTCGACTAAAATAGTGGTCATGAGTAACCGCCCTGGTCGGGTGATCAAAGTCATTGATAGCCCCTTACCTAGAGACCGCTCGCTTGAAATTAGAGATACCCAAGAGTTCATTGAAGTAGCACAGGAAGTCCGGCAAGGACTTCGCCAAACTCAGATCCCACTCAATGAAGCTGATATTTAAGTTTTAGGTAACTGAGTGAAATCAATTATACCTATTTGTGCCGTTGCATGTGCCATCTTATTAGTCTGGTACTGCTTTACCGTGATTCTGAATTCAACTTGGACTAAGGATCAGGCAAGACGAGCTGGGGTCGAAGTCACATTTTCTGAAATTGTCAAGGATACCATAGCGCAACAGCGGCCCAAACTTCCGGCACCCCACCAAGTAATTCTGGAACTTTGGGACACGACAGTCAATAAAAAAATTACCTCCAAAAGGAGTTTGATCTATCACGGATGGATAACAATTTCAGCCACCCTCGTTGGTTTTGCCTTTGGAACGGGAATGGGGATACTGCTGGCCGTTGGTATCGTTCATATCCGCAGTATGAAATACGGTGTTATGCCTCTTTTAGTTGCAAGCCAAACTATACCTATCTTGGCTATCGCTCCGATGATCATTGTCATTTTGTATTCAATGGGATTCGAGGGGCTAATCCCCAAAGCGATTATTTCTTCTTATCTCAGTTTTTTTCCGGTTGCAGTTGGTATGGTTGCAGGATTCCGAAGTCCAGGACAAACTGAAATGGACTTAATGCAAACGTATGCGGCGAATGAGCGACAAATATTTTGGAAATTACAAGTGCCGACCTCATTGCCTTATCTTTTTCCTTCTTTAAAGATCGGTATTTCCGCTTCTCTGATTGGAGCGATTGTCGGCGAATTACCGACTGGTGCTGTTGCGGGACTTGGAGCGCGGCTGTTAACTGGAAGTTATTATGGTCAAACCATTCAGATTTGGTCAGCACTTTTTGCGGCGGCAATTCTCGCCGCATCCCTAGTCGGAATCATTGGATTATGCCAAAAACTCACTTTAAGTCGATTAGGGTTTAGTCACTGATGTTGTTATATTTGATATTTGGCTTCTGGCTAATTGCTTGGGGTGCAAATCATTACCTATCGATCCAACCGTCAACTCCAACTCGTAAGGTATTAATCCCATCCATCTTTGTACTTACAATATTGGTTATTTGGGAAGGTTTGGTCGTTCACTATAACATTCCTTTGGTTATCCTACCAGCACCAAGCGTCATCGCCACGACCTTTATTTCGATTCCCGACATCCTTTGGATTGATTTGGTTCAAACTGTTTTCAAAGGAGCTCTCACTGGTTTCGCCATGGGGTGTGGGTCAGCCGTGCTCGTCGCTATTTTTGTTGATCGATTTGAATTCTTTAAGCGTGGACTCTTGCCCATTGGCAATTTGTTAGCTGCCTTACCTATTGTTGGTACAGCGCCAATATTTGTTATGTGGTTTGGGTTTGGTTGGCAGTCAAAAGCAGCAGTAGTTGTGGCGATGGTCTTTTTTCCTATGCTGGTTAATATGGTTCAAGGTTTAGCATCAATTGACCGAACGCAACGAGACATTATGCTAACCTATCATGCGAATTACTGGCAGACCTTGATTAAACTCAAAATTCCGGCAGCTATGCCGTTTGCATTTAATGGACTAAAGATATGTACAACTCTGTCCCTCATCGGTGCAATTGTTGCCGAATTTTTTGGTTCACCAACGGTAGGAATGGGATTTCGAATTTCGACTGAAGTAGGACGTTTAGCGTTTGATGTTGTATGGGCCGAAATTGTTGTGGCGGCAATTGCCGGTACGTTATTTTTTGGAATTGTTACCCTTATTGAAAGCCGGGTCAATTTCTGGCACCCATCGCAAAGACGTTGAAGCAGTCATTTTTACACTCTGCGTTCCTGATTGTTTATACTTTTGTGAATGCAAAAGAGGTGAGATAAATCCTTAGCTCACATTTTGTAGCGATTGTTGTGACTTCAGAAACTCCTCTTTAACCGCTTTTTCACAAGCTAAAGCCAATGCTTTTCGATCGTTATAATCGGCAACTTTAATCGGGGGACAATAGACAGTTTTAACTACTCCGCCTCGTGGAGCAGAAAGAATCTTTGTGAGGTGTTCAGCGAAAAAGACATCGTCCTGCCACCATGCATAGAAAGAGTCAACTTTATTTTTGGGTGCCTTGTAATAAACGGAAACAGGCTGAATAGAAAGTTCTTCATACAACTGATTTTCAAAGAAAGCCGCAAACAAGGTGGATTTAAATGGAACAACCTCAAGCCCGTTTGTCGTCGTCCCCTCCGGAAAAAATAAAAGAGTGTCACCTTGGCTCAAGCGTTGATAGAATATCCCCTTTTGGAATAATGATTGCCCCCGATTCCGTTCAATGAAAAGAGTTCCAGTCGCTACTGCGAGAATGCCAATTCCAAACCAAGAACGGATCTCATGTTTGGCAACAAAAAATATTCTCTGTTTGGCATTGAGTACAAATATATCCAACATCGACGGATGGTTAGCAACAACAGCTCCACGGCCTTTAAATGGTTCACCACTAGTTTCGCGCTTCAAACCAATGATAAGAAGACTCAAGTAGCAAACAATTTGGGTGATATAGGGAGTAATTTTTCGACCGAATGGCCATTCAAATAACCTTACGAGCATGAAGATAACGAGCCCAAAGTAAATTGTACATAAAAGTAGAATAAGCCGAAAGGCCATTCTGAAAAAGCCAATGAAACCCATATTCTGAAAAAAGCGTAACGCTTGGGCTTTAATTTGGTGGGTTGTGATCTTTTCCAACAATATGCTCATAATGTGATTTGCGGGTTTGTGACATGCGAAGAGTGTCCATCAACACACAGACATCAATTGTATTAAATTGGTAGTCAATATAAGCCCCATCTCCAACAAATCCACCTAAACGCAGGTACGCCTTGATTAAAGCAGGCAATTGAACAATCGCAGCAACGCGGTCAATTTTTTCTTTAGGGATAATATTAATCGAAGCCGAGGTGTCGCCAATGGACTTGACCGTAAGATTTTTTGGCGCTGCATGCCAATGGTGCAGGTAGGATAGAGGCTTCGCAAAATTGGCGACCACTGTTCCATGAAAACTTGCCACCCCAAATAGGATTTCGATTTTGTGTTTTATGACATATCCGGCAAGCCCATTCCAAAGTTGAAACATGAATGTTCCTCCTCTGTAATCAGGATGAACACAAGACCTTCCGAGTTCTAATAATTTGCGACCAGAATTAATCAGGGAGGTTAAATCAAATTCTGAACTTGAGTAAAAACCATTATTTTTGAAAGCGATATCACCACGAAGGAGACGGTATGACCCAATAACATGATCTAACGATGCCTCTGGAATATTAGTGTCAATCAACACAAGATGATCCGAGAATTCATCAAAAGGATCAATTTCAAAACGATTTTGATGATCAACCAAGGGGCCGTTTCCACCTAACTCTTCTACAAAAACTTTGTAGCGCAATCGCTGAGAAGCAAGTAAATCTTGTTCATTTGAAACAAGATTTAACCGATAATTGCTATCTTCCCGACGCATAATTGGGTTAAACAAGGTATTCACAATTACTACTGAGTGACCTTGCAATCAGTTAGAAAATGATTCAAAGATTATCCTCTATGTATTCTTCTAAAATAACTTCTTCAGAGTTAATAACGACTTTTCCATTGTGGTCAAAATTGGCCGTAATTCGGTTGTTAATGCTTGATTGCACTTGACCAACACCCCACTCAGGATGTTCAGGATTAATCACTAAATCCCCTGGTTCAAAATAGTTTTTTGACACGATATTTCATTATTTGATAGCAACAAAAGAAGATTTATACCGCTTCAAATTTGCTTGGTAATGAAGCGCAGCAGTCATAAAATCCTCATGCTCTGCTTGAGAAATAGTTCTGACAAATTTTGCCGGTGACCCCATAAAAAGTGAGTTGGCAGGGATAACTTTACCCTCGGTTACCAGTGAACAAGCCCCAATAACACTGTTTTGACCTATCTGAACACCGTTAAGAATTGTGGCATTCATTCCAATCAGTGCACCATCATCAATTACACACCCGTGTAGCATGGCCCGATGACCCACTGTGCAATTCTTCCCGATTGTCAATGGAAAGCCCATATCGGTATGCAAAATACTACCATCTTGAATATTTGTCCCTTCACCAACGACAATTGGTTCATTGTCACCTCGCAAGACGGCTCCAAACCAAATCGTTGTATTTGATTCTAGAGTAACATTACCGATTAACTGAGCATTTTCAGCAATCCAGTAATTTTCATCGGGAGGTAAACTGGGTTGAATCCCTGATAATGAGTAACAGGTCATCGGTAATTACTTTCAAATTCTTTTTTTAGTTTTTCAACAAAATCAGATAGGCCGCACATGCGTTTACGCTTCAGTCTTTCCGCAATGACTATTTTTGCAATCTGGCTAAAAACTTCATCAAGTTGATTATTGACGAGAACATAATCGTAATCTTTCCAGTGTTTAATTTCTTCATAGCAATCTTGCATGCGTCTAGACATCATAGCGTGTGAGTCCCCCCGGCGTCGCAATCGCTCATCTAATGCCTTAATTGAGGGAGGCAAAATAAATATTGAGATTACATTTTCTTTAAATTTAGAATTTTTGATTTGGCTCCCTCCTTGCCAGTCAATATCAAATACAATATCGTGATTATTTCTGAGACATTGTTCAATGTAGTTGACGGGAGTACCGTACAAATTCCCAAAAACGGTTGCGTACTCTAAAAATTCTCTATTGTTAATTTTATTTTTGAATTTTTCTTCCGTGAGAAAAAAGTAGTCCTTGCCTTCTTGTTCATTATCGCGTGCCGGTCGAGTCGTTGCCGAAATTGAGACCCGAATTGAGGAGTCCCATTTGGCGAGTTGTTTAGCAAGAGTTGATTTACCTGCTCCGGAAGGGGAAGAAAGAATAATCAACAAACCATCTTGGGGTTTTTTGTACACAATATTGTCCTTTACCAACTGCTCGTTTCTTTACTATTTCAATGTTCTTAATCGTCTCGATATAATTTCTTTATCCATAAATAAGAATGAAAATACATAAGTGTAACTCAACAATCTAAGTGGTCTGTTATTTGGTAAAATTGGTATTAAGTAAAAAATGATGTCTTTGTCCAAAGGATATTAGTCATCTTGACCACTACTAACAACCAATATACGCAAACAATGGGTCTAAAAATCTTTTAGTAATTCTTGAATGACTTCTTTGATATTACCTTCATCCAATCCTTGCATAAGCAAACCTGATATTATCTTTGTGAATCCCCAGCTTGGGGAAAACATTGGTTCTGCGGCTCGTGGTTTACTTAATTTTGGCTTTACCAATATCATTCTCGTTAATCCTCGTGAAGGTTGGTTAACGTCCCAAGCAATAGCCCGGTCAAGTGGCGCCGGGAATTTGTTAAGCGAAGCAAGAATTTATCCTGATTTAGAGTCGGCTATCGCAAACTATACGTATGTTTTTGCGACAACTATCCGGTCAAGGGGTTTATCTAAACCTGTGGTCTCGCTTGAAAAGGCCATGAACCACGCAGATCAAATAATTCAGAAGAGGGGTCAAGTTGCCTTTTTGCTTGGTCCAGAACGAACTGGGCTGACTAACCGAGATATTATCTATGCCAATGACTATGTCTCAATCGCTACCAATCCCGATTTCAGTTCAATAAATCTTGCTCATTGTGCTCTTTTGTTAGCTTATGAGTGGAATAAATTAATCAATTGTAAATCAACTGAGCAAAGTGAATCAAAGCAAACAAAATTAGCACCGGTGATAGCCAAACTTACTCTTGCAGTGCAAATGATTGATGATTTGAAAAAGACCGATTACTTTAGGCCCAAAAATAGAAAAGATTCTATGGAAGAGTACTTAAAAAACCTATTCATTCGGCTTGACTTGACGGACGGAGAAGTCAAAACACTCCATCGCATTAGAAAAGCACTGCAAACAAGCAACGCCAACAACATAGATTGAATAAAGGCTATAGAATTGACTCGAAATCGTAAAATCTTTGAAGATGTCGGTGGTAGTAAAAACCAATCGAATCCCCTAGACATTGTTTCTCAAGCAAGCCAAACCTCCTCAGAAACCAAAAAAGAAATCAGAATTTTTTTGGTTTGTTTGTTTGTATTAGTTCTTGGTATGGTTTTTGTTGGTGGGTTAACTCGGCAAACTGACTCGGGATTATCGATCACCGTTTGGGAACCGATCAGAGGATTTATTCCTCCAATTACAGCCGCAGACTGGGAAAGTGAATTCAGTAATTACCAAGAAACTGCTGAATTTAAACTTGTTAACAACACCATGCAACTAGCGGATTTTAAAGTCATTTATTGGTGGGAATGGGGCCATAGGCAACTTGGTCGAATTGTTGGCATTGTATTTATTATGGGCTTCTCGTGGCTCTATTTTACGAGGCAAATAAACCAGGTTTGGTCTCAGCGTCTCTTATTACTTGGCGGTCTTGGATTGTTTCAGGGCATTGTTGGGTGGTGGATGGTAACAAGTGGATTGCAAGCAACAACAACTGATGTCGCATCCTATCGATTGGCAACACATCTGACGATTTCAGTCTTGATCTTAGTTTTGATTTATTGGAATTTTCTGAAAACGAGAATCGCCAACTATGAATTACTACAAGCCCGAAGATATCGTGAAAGACGTATAGAAACAGCTAGTATGGTGATGATCGTTGCTTTATTTTTGCAAGGAATTTTAGGAGCCCTGATGGCCGGAATTGATGCAGGATTGGGATTCCCGACTTGGCCATTGATGAATGGTGAGTTTTTACCGAGTAACAGCTTTGATTATAGTCCGTGGATACTAAACTTTATTCAGAATCCGAGCCTTGTGCACTTCAACCATCGGATGGTTGGTTATTTGATTGTTCTTGCTGGCCTTTGGGTGTTTTTTATTAGTCGAATATCGCCTTATGCAAAAACTCGTCAATTCGGGTTATTGGGAAAAATTACGATTATTGTACAAATCATTTTTGGTATCGCAACCGTATTGACATCGGTCTCTATGGGCCTAGCAGTTCTACACCAGCTCTGGGCAATTTTAATTATGATCATTTATGTCAATCTTTTATTTTGTAGCCGGTATCCAGAACAAAAATCTGTTCGCAAGGGGAACTAATGCAGAGTTTAGAGGAATTAAAAGCGTATGTCCGTGATATTATGGCACTGGAATATGTTGCTGGAATACTCAACTGGGATAGTGCGACGAATATGCCGCGATGTGCTGTTGAGCAGCGAGCTGTTAGTATCGGGGCATTAAGTGTTGAATTACATAATCGTAAAAAATCACCGCGCATATCCGAACTACTTGCCAAAATAGATGAAAGCCAATTATCGCAATCCGACCAAGCGCAAGTCAAAGAAATAAAAATATTTCATAACCGTGCTCTAAAAGTTCCAGAAGATTTAGCACGGGCTATTGCTGAATCCACTGAGCGTGCGGAAGCTCAATGGCAGATTGCACTCCAGGAAAATTCGTTCCAGCTTTTTTTGCCTGATCTTAAAAATGTCATTGGTCTCAAAAGAGAGGAGGGGGATGTGCTTGCCCGTGATGGCAACCGATACGATGCTCTTCTGTCTGATTATGAAACGGGAATGACCCAAGAAAGCTTGGATGCGTTATTTAGTCAATTACGACCACGTCTCATTGCCCTAAGGGATAAGATAATGGGGTGTGATAGATCTGGAACCACTTTTACCGGTAAGTTTCCCAAAGAAAAGCAACTCCAACTTGCACAATTGTTGGCACAAAAATTTGGGTATGATTTAAACAACGGTCGGATTGATTTGGTCGTCCATCCATTCTGCTGTGGGAGTGGAAAGGATGTCAGAATTACAACTCGGATTGATGAAAATGATCCGCTTAATTGCCTCTATTCAACGATTCATGAATCGGGACATGGTAGCTATGAGCAAAATGTAAGAGATGAATACAATCTCACTGCAATAGGCGGGGGAACCTCGTTTGGAGTGCATGAGAGTCAGTCGCGAATTTGTGAAAATCAACTTGCTCGTAGCAAATACTTTACTCAATGGCTATTCAAGGAATTCAATAATACTTTTGGGGAAATTGGCTCTTTCACCGAGTGGGACTTCTATCGTTATATTAACCAAGTCAAGAAAGGGTTTATCCGTACTGAATCAGACGAAATCCAGTACAATCTCCATATCATCCTTCGCTATGAACTTGAGCGCGACCTTGTTTCCGGCTCTTTGGAAGTCAATGACTTGGAAGACGCTTGGAATCAAAAGTTCAAAATAAATTTTGGTTATGAGGTTCCACAGCCAAAATTGGGAGTTTTACAAGATGTTCATTGGTCGTATGGATTGATTGGTTATTTTCCAACCTACACGCTTGGGAACGTTTATGCCGGTTGCTTGTATGAAGCACTTCAAAACAAATATCCTAAGTTAAATCACTATCTTACGAAAGGTGATCCTTCGCTTGCCACCCGATGGTTAAAGAAACATGTTCAGCAATATGGCGGATTAAAGGAACCCAAGGAAACGATTCAAGACGCTACTGGTAAAGAAATTAGCCCAGAACCTTTACTCCGGTACCTTGAGGAAAAATTCACTGAACTCTATGAACTATGAATAGATTTTGATTATTTTTGTTTGTCCCAAATGGGTGCACGCTTTTCAAGAAAGGCATTGATCCCTTCAATTGTGTTTTGATTTTCAAGATTGGTTACCATCACATCCCCTGCAAATTGGTAAGCGTTCTCAAGGGTCATATTGGCCTGCTCATAAAATGCCTCTTTCCCTATTTTGACGACTTCAGTTAACTTTGAAGCAATTGTCAAAGCCATTTCTTTGACGTTTTCAGCAAGTTCATTATCGGGGACAACTTTATTCACGAGTCCAATATTGTGAGCCGTTTGGGAGTCAATAATTTTCCCCGTGCAAAGGAGTTCAAAAGCAACTTTTCTTGGAACATTACGTGTTAAAGCAACCATCGGGGTTGAACAGAATAAACCAATATTGACACCATTCACTCCGAACTTGGCGCCGTGTCCAGCGATCGCGAGGTCACATGATGCAACGAGTTGACAACCAGCAGCAACAGCAACGCCTTGAACTTGGGCAATGACAGGCTGCGGAATTTGCTTAAGTTTAATCATAAGCGAAGAGCACAGTTCAAAAAGTTGCTTTAAATCATTTTTCCTAGACTCTTGATTACAATCTTGAGTGGATAATTCTGCTAAATTGTGACCTGCACAGTAAGCCCGACCATTGGCCTTTATTACGACACACCGAACGTCAGGGTTCTGTTCAATCTCACCCAAATACGATAAAAGAGTATTCATCATTTGTTCTGATAGAACATTGAGTTGTTCAGGTGAGTTTAATGTCAGGTAGGCGATATTATCTTCAACATTTGTAAGAACAAGCTCGTTCACCATTTGACTCTCCAGAAGTTAAAATTTCAAATTACGTATGAGGATATGATGTTACCCAAAATGACAACGAAGCAATTAATTAAGTTAATCAACGATGAATTTCCTCAATCAGCAGGTTTAGTATCAAATATAGAACTTGAAAAGGAATTTCTAAAGTTGGAAATGCCTACTGATAACCGACATTTGAGACCCGGCGGGTCTGTGTCAGGTCCGACTATGTTTTCCTTAGCTGACCTCGCCATGTATTATCTCGTTTTACTTTATGTGGGTCCAAAGACTCATGCCGTCACGACAAATTGTTCAATTGATTTTATGCGTAAACCGGTCCCTGGTAAACTTATTGCTAAGGCTCAACTGTTGAAACTTGGAAGACGACTTGCTGTAGGGGATGTTTTGATTTATAGCCAAGGACTAATTGAACCGGTAACGCATGCGACATTAACCTATTCATTACCCTGACCCAACACCTTGTTGGTCAATGAATACAAACAAAAAACATTGCTATCAAAGAAAAACAAATAGAATTCGCCGTTGATTATGTCTTTATCGCGATATCATTTTTGATAGTCATTAATTTCACTTTTATGAAGAATCACAAAAATAGTCAATTGATGGTGGCAGAAAGCCAGTAATTTAAAATTAGGTTTAAAAAATATAAAATGTCGGCTTGAAAGTATCAGGTCAAAGCCCATCTTTAATGGCTGTTTTAGAGGGGAAATAAAGGTTGGCATCGGTTTTGATGAAACCTATATAACGCCTAATAGTTAATTTGCTTTAAACAAGGAAAGAGTTTCTGATGTCAACGTATACTGCACGACCAGCAGATATTGAAAAAAAATGGATATTGATTGATGCTGAAGGACTAGTGTTAGGGCGTTTAGCATCGTTCATTGCAACGCGTCTTCGGGGTAAGCATCTTGCGCGTTTTACTCCCCATATGGATATGGGCGATCATGTCATTGTGATAAATGCTGATAAGATTAAATTTACAGGAAATAAACTTAAAGATAAAACTTATTACTGGCACACAGGTTATCCCGGGGGTATCAAAAGCCGAACTGCATCACAGATTCTGGAAGGAAAACATCCTGAGCGAGTGGTCGCTAAAGCCGTTCAAAGAATGCTTCCGTCCAACCGACTGTCCCGAAAATTATTAACACACCTTAAAGTATATACTGGAACTGAACACCCGCATGAGGCCCAGCAACCCACTTTAATTGACTTGGGTGCCATCAATAAAAAAAATAAACGGAGTAGAATTTCATGAGTGAAGCAGAGGCCTTGTCTGAAACAGGCGAAGAATTAAATGAGACCGCTTCCCCCGAAGTTAATGAAGAAATCAAAGTTGAACCTGTTCGAGATTCATTAGGTCGTTCCTATGCAACTGGTAAGCGTAAAGATGCCATCGCACGAGTATGGATTAAGCCAGGAAAGGGCAAGGTTATCGTCAATAAAATTGATTATCAAAAATATTTTACCCGCCCAGTCTTACAGATGATCATCCAGCAGCCCTTTAAACTCGTTAGTGTTGAGGAGCAATTTGATGTGATGGCGACCGTTAAAGGCGGTGGCCTTTCTGGACAGGCAGGGGCCTTAAAACATGGTATATCCAAAGCCCTTCAACTCTATGAACCAGCCTACCGGCCGGCTTTGAAATCAGCTGGATTTTTAACACGAGATTCACGTGTTGTTGAACGGAAAAAATACGGAAAAAGAAAAGCGAGAAAGAGCTTCCAGTTTTCAAAACGCTAAAACATCTACCGAACAAATTAGCCTTATGAGCCGAAAAAAATTAAAGTGCTCAACTCTTTGCGACATGAATGTTTTACAGAATGTTGCATAATCTGATATTCAAAGTAGAGTAAAAAATACTTTCTTGAGCCCAACCTATGTTTGATGAGCGGATTATTTCTGCAAGTTAAATTGTCTTTGGGTTGTCACTTAACTGCTCGGTAGTTTTTATCAAACCGAATGACATACTGGGTCTTCTAGTACCGTGGTCAAAGTAAAAAAATAATGAAATGCCAATAGGAATATTTGATTCTGGACTCGGTGGACTTACTATCTACGATGCGATTGACCGTCGATTGCCACATACTGAATTGATATATTGGGGCGATAATAAACGTGCCCCTTATGGGACAAAAACATCCGAAGAGATATATCAATTCACTTCAAGAAGTATTTGCGAATTATGGCAAAGGGGTTGTCAACTTGTCGTCCTTGCTTGCAACACAGCTTCGGCGGTTACCCTTAAACGACTTCAAGAGGAATTTGTCCCTCCAAATAGAAGGGTGCTAGGGGTTTTTGTTCCCACAATTGAATCAATTACGGAAAGAACTTGGGGGGATAACTCTCCTCCCAAAGAGGTTTCGGTACAACGCTTGGCATTATTTGCTACTCCTGCTACAGTTGCTTCAAGGGCTTTTCAACGCGAACTTTCATTTCGAGCCATTGGAGTTGATGTTGAATCGCAAGCGTGTGCTGGATTAGTTGATGCGATAGAAGATGGTGACTTGAAACTTGCTGCGACGTTGGCAAAACGACATGTCAAGTCTTTGCTTGGTCGAATGTCAACCCCCGATGTCGCTGTGTTAGGTTGTACACACTATCCAATCGTATTTAAAGCGTTTCAAGAGGCACTAGGACCGGAGGTAAGAGTAATAAGTCAACCGGCACTTGTGGCTGATAGTCTTATAGATTACCTTAATCGTCATGATTGGATTCATTTAGGTAACAAAAATAATTCGTTTTTTACCACTGCTGACCCCGTAGCAGTTTCAAGTAAGGCAAAATTGTTTTTGCAAAAACCATTGGAATTCCAAACGGCAGATTGGATGTAGAATCATGATGACTAAAAAAATAGCTGTTATTGGAGCGAGTGGCTATACAGGTGCAGAATTAATTCGTGTTGGAATTGGTCATCCCTTTTTGAACATTAAGCATCTCATAGCCAACAGTAACGCTGGGAAGACTATAGAAGAAGTTTTTCCTGGTTTTCAGAGTTTTAATTTGCCTCGACTGGAAAGCATTAATTCCTTTGACCCAAGTTCTGTCGACCTCATATTTTGTGCACTTCCCCATACAACAAGCCAAAAATTGATTAAAAAGATATTTGGCACGACAAAAATTGTTGATCTTTCGGCTGATTTTCGTTTACAAAACCCAAGCGATTATGAGAAATGGTATGGAAACAGGCACCTCGCTCCTGAAGTTCAAGCCAAAGCAACCTACGGATTAACGGAATTTTATCGCCAGGAAATTCAATCATCAATGCTTGTCGCTTGTACAGGGTGTAATGCTGCTTCTGGACTCTTTCCACTCTTGCCCTTGATTGAAGCCGATATTATTGACCCTGAAAACATTATTCTTGATTTAAAAGTCGGTGTTTCTGGTGCTGGTAGGGTTGCAAAGCAAAGTAATATATTTGCTGAACTCTCCGAGGGTTGCCAACCTTACAATCCAGTTTGGCATAGGCATCTTGCGGAATTTGACCAAGAACTAAATAAACATTCTAAGGCGAATGTAAAAGTTACATTTACCCCACACCTGCTTCCCTTAAATCGTGGTATTTTGACAACGATTTATGCTGAAGGTGATCCTGATAAAGTGCACAAAACTTTGTCACTTAGATATCAAGACGAACCATTTATCCATGTTTTACCTATGGAAACTATTGTTTCAACACGGCATGTCAGGGGTTCAAACCTTGTAAAAATCGCTGTATTTCCAGACCGCAAAGGGAATCGATGTAAAATTTTTTCAACCTTGGATAACTTAGTCAAGGGTTCATCAGGCCAAGCAATTCAAAATGCTAATTTAATGCTTGGATTGGATGAGAAAGTAGGGCTTGACCTCGTTCCTATATTCCCCTGACAGATGCCAAGTTATCAAAAAAAAAGGCGCATACAGCTTATTGGCATTGCCGCCATATTGGTAATTTTCGCATCTGTTTTAATTGGTTATGGCTTCAGAGAAGGAATTTCTTTTTTCCGAACTCCTTCAGAAATCATAATGAATAATCCGGATCCACGAGAAGTTTTCAGAGTGGGTGGTTTAGTTGCGGAAGATTCAATTGAAAGTGTTGGTTCAATGGTTACCTTTCGAATCAAAGATGCCGATAGTTCTATCTCCGTACAATATACAGGAATATTGCCCGATCTATTTGCCGAAAATCAAGGTGCAATTGCATTGGGAACTTTTGATGGGGAAACCTTCCAAGCCACTGAGGTATTAGCACGGCATGACGAAAAGTATATTCCCAAGGAAGTCGTTGATGCCTTAAAAGAAAAGGGTATTTATCAACCAGTTAATGAATAGATGAATGAGCGGATAGGGCCAAAGTTGTGACCTTCCATTCCATTTTAACAAGCCAGTGATATTCTTTATACCATGTTAACAGAGTTAGGACATTTAGCCCTTATCATCGCCTTACTTGTTGCCATGATACAGGTTCTCGGCTTATTCGTGGGATACGCCAAGAATTGGTTGAATCTACTCGCGGCAGGTCCCTTTCTGTCTACAGTCCAATTTGGTCTGATCGCGTTTTCTTTTTTGGTCTTGACCATCGGTTTCTTAAGCTCTGACTTCTCGATATCTTTAGTCACTTTTAATTCACATACACTCAAACCAATCCTTTATAAAATATCTGGAGTATGGGGTAATCATGAAGGGTCAATGCTGTTGTGGGTACTCGTTCTTAGCTTATTTGGCTATTTAGTTGCGTCATTCGGTACTCAATTACCTATTCGATTCAAGGCTTTAGTGCTAGCGATACAAAGTCTTATAGCGTTTAGTTTTTTATCTTTTATTCTTTTAACTTCCAATCCATTCAACCGTCTTGAAGCGGTTCCTTTTAATGGCCAAGATCTTAATCCTATCCTTCAAGATCCTGGTTTGGCCTTTCATCCACCGATGCTTTACCTAGGATATGTCGGTCTCTCAATTACATTTAGTTTTGCTATTGCAGGATTAATTTATGGTAACATTGGTTCTGCTTGGGCGCGTTGGTCAAGGCCATGGACACTTGTTTCTTGGATTTTCCTGACTTTGGGAATTGCGTTAGGATCATGGTGGGCATACTATGAGCTTGGTTGGGGAGGTTGGTGGTTTTGGGACCCCGTTGAAAACGCCTCGTTTATGCCTTGGTTGATTACGACTGCTCTCTTACATTCTACTCTAGTTCTTGAAAAGCGTGACTGCTTTTCTCGGTGGGTGATTTTTCTAGCAATTTTAGCGTTTTCATTTTCGTTGATCGGTACTTTTCTTGTGCGGTCAGGTATTATCACTTCTGTGCATGCTTTCGCTAGTGACCCAACGCGGGGTATTTATATCCTAATTATACTATTATTGTTTAGCGGGGGTGGGTTCTTAGTCTACTATTTTATGGGCCAACGGGCTGACCGAAGTAACCTGTTTGAAATAATAAGTAAAGAGATGGCCTTACTTGCCAATAACTTATTACTTACTACTGCAACATTGGTTGTTCTAATTGGTACCTTTTGGCCTTTAATTGTAGAAGTGCTTTTTAATGAAACGATATCGGTAGGCCCTCCTTATTTTGACCTTGCTTTCACTCCCTTTTTTATTGTGTTAAGTTTGTTTGTACCGCTCGGAATCTTTCTAAACTGGAAGAAGGGAAGCTTAAAAAAAGTATCTCAACAGCTCAATTTTCCAATTATTTTCGCGCTGTTGATGGGATTAATAGTTTTCATTTGGCAAGATGGTTCGGGACTCATCGCTCCAATTGGTCTCGCTCTTTCAACCTGGTTAATAATTGGATCCTTGTGGGAAATTGGAATGAGAGTTGGACTAAGTAAGCATGAATATTCTGTTTCACTAAGATGGCTACTTAGATTGCCTATGTCAGAATTCGGGAAAACCTCAGGACATATTGGACTCGGGTTTTTAATCTTAGGTGTTGCCGCGGTCACAGCGTGGGAGCAAGAAGACATTAGATTGGTTGAACTCGGTGGGACGTATAAAGTTGGGGCATACGAATTTAAGCTGAATGGGATTTCGGAAGTTGAGGGACAGAACTATCTCGCTCTTCAGGCCGATATAGGGGCATTTCGCGGTACAAGAAAAATCACTGATCTCACTCCACAAAAGCGTTTTTACCCAGTTGCGAGAACAACGACTACTGAAGCCGCAATTGATAGTGGAATATTTCGTGATTTGTATGTAGTATTAGGTGACCAAAATAATGACAATCGCTGGGTACTAAGAACCTACATCAAGCCCATGGTAAACTGGATTTGGATCGGTGCTATCTTTATGGCTCTTGGTGGTTTATTAAGTTTAATTGGCATTAGGTCTCGTAAAATGTCGACTTCATCAATTGGAACTGTTAACCAATAAATTTTGCGTAAATTCGTATTTTTTTAGACTTGGTCATGAATATCTGAGTTTTTCATGCAATTTAAATTTCCAAGGTAAATAGCACTCGTGTTTTTCAGGTTGACCTGTATTGTATTTGCCCTTTGCATTGCTCCCTTAATGGTATGGGGTGTTGAACCTTCTGAAAAATTGCAAGATCCGCAATTAGAAGAAAGAGCCCGAGAAATTTCCCAAAATATTCGTTGTCTCGTTTGTCAGAATGAAAGTATTGACGAGTCCAATGCCGATTTGGCTGGAGATATGCGTATTTTGATCAGAGAAAAAATTGTTGAAGGATTAAGTGATAAGGAGATCTATGAGTTTATTGTACAACGATATGGTGAGTTTGCTTTATTTAAGCCTTCAATGACTATAAAAAATTTATTCTTATACCTTTCGGGACCGATTTTATTGATCTTATTTTTCTGGGTTGCTTTTAAACAAGTCAAAGCCCGAAAGGGCAATCAATCCGAATTTGCCAATAATCTTCATGATTATGAGCGTGAGGAATTGCAAAAAATTGTAAACAAGAAAACACATTAATTATGTATTTCTTTGTTTAGCTAACCCCTTCATACTTAACAGGTCAGAATAACAACAGGAATTAATTATGAACTACGAAACACTAAAGCATTCAATTGAAGATGAGGTTGTCATAATCAGACTAAATCGACCCGAGTCAAGGAATGCCATTAATAGAAAAATGCGAATTGAACTTACCCATGCATTTAGGGAAAGTAAAAAATTGGGTAAAGTTCTCGTCCTCACGGGTGAAGGGAGGGCTTTTTGCTCAGGGCAGGATATCGGCGATGGTAAAAGTCTAGCCAATGTTGACTTGGAGGAAACATTACGGGAGGAATATTATCCTCTTTTCAAAGCTATTACAGATATGGAAATACCCTCAATTGCCGCAGTAAATGGCTCGGCAGCCGGAGCAGGTGCCAATCTCGCTTTAATGATGGATATCGTTATTGCGTCAGAAAATGCTTATTTTTTACAAGCCTTTTCTCGAATTGGTTTGCTTCCAGACGCAGGTGGGACTTGGGTTCTACCGAGAACTATAGGACTAGCCAAAACAATGGGTGCAGCACTGTTTGCCGAAAGAATTTCAGCATCAGATGCTAGTAATATGGGTATGATTTGGGAAGCAGTTCCAAATAATAATTTTGACGCAATTTGGCGAGCTCGGGCCCAACAATTGGTCGCTGGCCCGAATTTAGCGTTTCAAAAACTTAAGGAAGCTCTAAAAGAGTCTTACGGTAATGATCTTGAAAGACAATTTGAGGTTGAAGCGAAGCTTCAGGGAATACTTGGACGGTCAAGGGATTTTCGCGAAGGTATATTAGCATTTGAACAAAAAAGGCTCCCCAAATTTGAAGGTCGTTAAATTCATGTACAGCCATTACAGCTATATTTTCTGCTCACAAAAATGTGGGCTTTCTCGCTTCTTTAGAATTAATTATTGCAAACGCTTTTCCATGGCTATTCATCCGCTTGCGTTTCTCATTTTAAGTCACTGAGATTAGCTCATAAATTAGTCAGACTAGTCGCCAAATTCATACCAAATTGAAGACCTCGGCGGTTGTGTATCTTCATTGGCAACATACAGACATAACTATTCATCACTTCAATGACCGGCGCAAATAATTTTGACACTGACATTAGTAGGAGTTAGCATGGCAACCAATTATTTGATAATAGGAAAGAGAAAGTTAAATGATGATTACAAATAGATTTCAATCCTTGATTAATGGGTCGTTAACGCCTGTTCTAGTTGTTACTGGTCTTCTTCTGTCAGCATGTGGGGGGGGGGGTAATACAACGAACACTGCACCAACGAATATTGCAGTCGTTAACGAAATAACCGAAAAAACAACACAAGCTACAAAAGCTGCTGCTGTAGCAGAACCTATATATGGTAGCGTCGTACAAATAGCGGGAGAGTCTCCAACTTCTAGCGCTGAAGTAACTCGCTCTGCAACTGGAGAATACCTAATTAAATTGCCATCTACAATTAGTACTGGCATTTCTATAAATTCAAGTGAAGATTTGTATTATACTGGTGCGACTGGCAGGATACTTAATAATAAGATAATTAACTCTAGTGCACTATATAAAGAAAATGGTGAAGAAGCGACTCTTGTAGGATTTTATGAAGGTGATTTTGATTCTCTTGGAAATTGGGTCGCTGGCGGTTACTGGTTACATGGTGCTAATTTATCAAGCGAGCAACCTTCATTTGAAGCAGGGGCTTTTATAGATGGTCCAGAAATTAGTGGTGATCCTGTTCTGCCAACTGGAGGCTCGGCTAATTATAGTGGAAGCTCAGCTGGATTATATTCAGCTATAATAGGATCAGAATCAGCGACTGTACAAGCTGGGACAAAAGTTCTTGGTGAGTATGGGGGGACGTTTGAGTCCACTGCAAATTTTCGCAGTGGAGGTGGAACTTTATCAGGAGTGGTTACTGTTACAGACAGCGAAGAATATATAATTTATAATAATTCTATAGATATTAATCGCAATGGATTAGTTGGGATTAAACTCAGTTGGGACAATGTAACCTTTACTTCTAACGGTCAGGCAACTGGTGATGTAACTGTTTCATTACCAGCTTCATTTTCCCAATTAACTTTGATTGAAAACAGCGGGAAAACTGGAAATAGATTTTCTAAGGAAACAGTTTCTGACAGCAACCTCAATCCGCGATTGTTAGTAGGCACTCACGGCGCTCATGTAAGGTCTGATGGAGGCACCGAAGCAGCAATGATAGGAGTGCATATCGGTTCTACCGGTAACTGAGTATTAAATTAATTATTCTAGCTTTGACTTTTCGGATGGGGTCACTCCCCATCTCATAATCACAGTTCTTACTCAGGATTTTAGTTATTTACTTAAAGACCTCCAAAACTCATAAGCTTAAATAAGATCTCAATTGATGCAGATTTACATGAGGATAATATACTTGTTTCACCATAATAAAACCCTTCGAGGTCATCTTTGGAGTCAATAACGACTTGAGCTCTGACCTGATCTTTGTGTGCTCCAATGGCCGTTTCCCCTACCACGCCACAACCCCGCTTAGGCTTGTCCTTGTTATGCGTGGAGCACTCTTTACCACCTACAGAGTTTTCATTAACTACGGCCAAGCTATCAAAAAGGGCTAGGTTGTCCAGAATATTGTTGTAGTCCTCCCGAATACAATGCACTAGTGTGATGTCCAATTCATGCCGTTTCATACTGAAGACACTTTGTGTTGTTTTCCACTTTTATTCCGATATCGGCATAAAAGTGGAAAACAACACTACTATCCGACCTCGCTATAATGACGCTAAGTGAGTTCGCTACCCATGAAAATCCAGACCATGTCTTCTGACTTTTGGAGATCCTGAAGGAGTTACAAGACCGTGACTTTTACCTGTTGGAGATTGACCCAGACAATTATTTACCATGTAATTGGCAGGTTAACCTCAAAAAATTCTGTCCTCAGATCCTGTAATTACAAGGGAATCACGTCAAAAATCAAAATGAAGTTCTGCTATTAATTTCGGAAGCCAAAATTTTTTTGTTCAGGAAAGGTTTATTTCTGACCCCAGCTTTATTTGTACGATGACGTTAAAAACATGTACAGCCATTCTAGCTATATTTTCAGCTCACATAATTGCGGGCTTTTTATCGTCTCGAGTACTAATTGATTACCAACGCTTTTCCATTGCTATTCATCCGCTTGTGCACCCATTTTTGGATATCTGAGTTTATCTCAAAATTAGTCAGTTCAGCCACTTAATTTAAACCAAATTAGAAGAGACCTAGGCGGTCGTGTATCTTAAATTGTACCATACAGTCATAACAATTAATCACTTCAATTCTCAGCGAAAATAATATTGACTCCGCTAATAGAATGAGCTAAAATGGAAACCAAGAGTTGTTAAGAGGAAATAAAAGGAGATAGTAAAGTGATGGTTGCAAATAGATTCCACACCTCGCACAATGGATCGCTAACACCCTTTTTATTTGTTGCTACCGGTCTTCTTCTGTCGGCATGTGGGGGGGGGGGTCAAGTAATGGAAATAATCCAGCGAACAATGCACCAACAAACGTTGCAGTTGTTACCGAAATTTCTGAACAAACAACTCAAGCTTCAAAAGCAGCCGCTCTAGCAGAACCTATATATGGTAGCGTCGTACAGATAGCGGGAGAATCTCCAACTTCTAGCGCCGAAGTAACTCGCTCTTCAACTGGAGAATACCTAATCAAATTGCCATCTACAATTAGTACTGGCATTTCCATAAATTCAACTCAAGATTATTTAATTTCTGGTCCGACATACAGGCTTCTTAATGATGTGATAGTCAACTCTAGTGGACTTTATAAAGAAAATGGTGAAGAAGCGACTCTTGTAGGATTTTATGAAGGTGATTTTGATTCTCTTGGAAATTGGGTCGCTGGCGGTTACTGGATACATGCTACTAATTTATCAAGTGATCAACCTCCATTTGAAGTTGGGGCTTTTATAGATGGACCAGAAATTAGTGGTGACCCTGTACTACCAACAGGCGGTTCGGCTGATTATAGGGGAAGCGCCGCTGGATTATATTCGGCTACTATAGGTTCAGATTTAACGAATGCACAAGAAGGGACAAACGTTCTTGGTGAGTATTCGGGTACCTTTGAGTCCACTGCAAATTTTCGTAGTGGAGGTGGAACTTTATCAGGAGTGGTTACTGTTACAGTCAGTGAAGAAACTTATATTTATAATAATTCTATAGACATTAATCGCAATGGATTAGTTGGGATTAAACTCAGTTGGGACAATGTAACCTTTACTTCTAACGGTCAGGCAACTGGTGATGTAACTGTTTCATTACCAGCTTCATTTTCCCCATTAACTTTGATTGAAAACAGCGGGAAAACTGGAAATAGATTTTCTAAGGAAACAGTTTCTGACAGCAACCTCAATCCGCGATTGTTAGTAGGCACTCACGGCGCTCATGTAAGGTCTGATGGAGGCACCGAAGCAGCAATGATAGGAGTGCATATCGGTTCTACCGGTAACTGAGTATTAAATTAATTATTCTAGCTTTGACTTTTCGGATGGGGTCACTCCCCATCACCATCCAACTGTCGCTTCAATACCCTCCAAAACGCATTTTTTACGCACCCGCTCAACCGTTGAGGTGCTCACACCAACAATATCAGCTATATACTTGTCATAGTATCGGCCAATAGGACGGTTCGCGTTGGCTAATAACAGAATCTGAGCCCGGTCGCGTGATTGAGCCGAACCCTTGCAACTCTTAACACGGTCTTGTAAAGACTGATTTTCATCCTCTGTCAGATATACTATGTAAATTTTTCTTCCTGTAGTATCCATCATGATTATCCTCTTTGAAAACTCCCCTGAGTCAGCTCCAACCATACCACCGGATAGGCATGCACAATTGACCTGATTATCAAGGAAGAAATTCTGCTCTAAATTAGTCGTTGTTGATTGTTGAAAGAATGTCAGTAAATCATGCAAAAAAAATCACATCACTTCAAGGTGTTGAGATACCAGAATTTAATCTCTCTTAAAATGACGACATTGAATTCATTTAGCAAAACTCACTCTTAATGCTTTGATTATACACTCAATAGTCGTTACTGTACACAACATTTAACTCGGATGGCTGAGATAAATGTCAAAAACTAGAGAAGGTAAAAAATACACTTCTTTCCTGACAATGTGCCGCGGTTATCTGATTTCCAAAACCGATTGATTCCGTTTATATCCGACGCAACAATCTTATACTTGGCCGTTCTTTACAAGTCCAATCAATGTTGACTCCATAACCCTTGTATGAACCCAAATCACTTACTTCCTCTTCTATCACTGGAACGCTCCAGATATGATACAAAATTGTGTTTTCGCAACAATTTACAAATAACGTGTCTTCTTGATGGGAGAGCCATAATAACAAAACCAATTCAAACCCCTATGATACTATGACCAGAACACTGCAAAAATCATCCCTTCGTCGTATTGTTGAATAACCTAAAAATCTACGCAACTCGGCAAAACACTTTGGGAAAAGAATATTTCAACGCAGTTGCTGACCACTGTATCCCAATCTGTATCGGGGATGATTGTTAGATTATTCCTGTTTTTTATAACTGATAATCAGGAATCATCTTGCCATGTTTCTCGTTCATCATTAGCGAGAGTCGGTCAGAACACACCCGATTGTTGACAGACAATATCTATTATGCCCGAGTGCTCAACAAACGGCAAGTGGTCGTATAGGTTGGTTGGATAAGTGTCAAGAGAATTGGCAGGTTGATTTCACAAAATTCTGTCCTCAGATCCTGTAATTACAAGAGTATCACGTCTTAAATAAAAATGAAGTTCTGTAATTAATTTCGGCAGCAAATATCTGATTTCTTGGAAATTTTAATCTTAAGGAAAGGTTTATCAATTATCACAGTTATATTTACACGATGATTTTAATCTGGAAGCACTCCTAATTGGATTGATGTACATAATAAAGAACTCGAGCCCAACTCCTGATTCCCTTGTGAAATGAATCAATATCGTACTTTTCATTAGGCGAGTGAATATTATCGTTTTCTTTTGAAAAACCAGTCAGTAATGAATTCATACCAAGAATGTCTTGGAAAAAACCAGCAATCGGGATTGATGCACCACATCCAGCAAATACACAGTTTGTACTAAATTCTTCGGACAATGACTTTTTGACAGTCGCAAACATTGGATGGGTAAGAGGCATTTCGCATGCTTTCGCTGCTCCATGGTCAATAAACTGTATTTGGCAATCCTTAGGAAGATGACTTATTACGAATTCTTTGATGTTCTTGATTATTTTTTCGGGATCTTGGTTTCCAACTAATCGGCAGCTGATCTTGGCACTTGCCTTGGAAGGAATAACTGTTTTAAAACCATCGCCACTGTAACCGCCTTTAATTCCATTCACATCAAGGGTCGGACGTGACCATAACTGCTCCAAAGGGGATTTAGTTTTCTCTCCGGCAGGGTGCAATAAGCCAACCTCTCCAAGGAAATCTGACGAATCAAATTGAAGATTATCCCATTCAACTTTACGTTCAGGTGTGAGTTCGGAAACCCCTTCATAAAAATCTGGAATAGTTATTGTGCCATTTTGATCATGGAGATTGGCAATGATCTTACCCAAAATATTAAGCGGATTAACCGCCAAACCTCCGTACAGGCCTGAATGCAGATCTTTATTTGGAGCAGTTATTTCGAATTCCATCGCAACTAAACCACGCAGCTGTGTGATTATTGCAGGAACTTTTGAAGCAAAAAGACCTGTATCACAGATCAGGGCAAGTTCTGCCTTGAGCTCATCTTTGTTTGACTTCAAGAAGGGTATCAGAGAGGGCGAAGCTGACTCCTCCTCACCTTCAATAAGAATTGATATTCCTTGGGGTAGTTGGCCAGTTTGTTTCTTCCAGTACCGGCAAGCTTCAATAAATGTCATTAATTGACCTTTGTCATCTGAAGAACCTCTTGCTTGGATAACTCCCTTGCTATCGTTTGGTAATATCGTTGGTTCAAAAGGGTGATGATTCCATGCTTCAACAGGGTCAACTGGTTGGACATCATAATGACCATAAAATAATAATTGTGGCTTCTCCGAACTACTGTGAGCGACAACCATTGGGTGCCCCTGTGTTTTTCTAACTGACGCGGAAAAACCAATTGTGTTTAGTTCTTTGACAAGCCATTCGGCTGCCTTCAAACAATCGGGTGAATATTGGGGATTAGTCGAAATTGAAGGAATTCTTAAGAGTTCCATCAATCGATTAATTGATTGATCTAATTCTGTATCAATTGTGGAAAGTAACTTATTGAGTTCCATGGTTTACCTAAAATTTGTTTTGAATTAGCTACTGTTGAATTTAGGAAGTTTTACGGGAAATCCATCCTCCTCCCAATATTCGTGATTCTTCGGGGTGGTAAAATACGCAAGCCTGTCCCGGAGCAACAGCTCTTTCGGGTTTGACGAGTTTAACGTACGCTTTTTTTCCAGAGCGTGGATATACATATGCCGGAATGATTAGACCTGTTGACCTGACCCGTACTTTGATATCCCAATACTCCCTTGAATCAAATTCTTCAGATCCAATCCAGTTAATATTGTTAATTGTAAATGATTGAGTACCCAAGGCTGAACGCGGACCAACGATCACTTTGTTTTTGCTTGGGTCCAACTTCACAACATAGAGAGGTTCGGGTGAATGATCGATTCCTAACCTTCGCCGTTGCCCAATGGTAAAGTGCGCTATTCCTTCATGATGAGCTAGGACATTATCCTCTAAATCAACAATTTCACCTGGTTTCAGTGCGTCAGGATTATGTTTCTTAACAAGTTCTGAATAATTTCCACTGGGTACAAAGCATATATCTTGGCTATCAGGTTTATCCGCTATTGAGAGTCCAAATTGTTTTGCTAGGTTTCGTGTTTGCTCTTTGGATTCAATCTCTCCTAATGGAAATCGAAGAAATTCAAGTTGATCCCGGGTTGTTGTAAATAAAAAATATGATTGGTCTTTATCGCGGTCGGTGGCTCGATGAAGCTCGGGTCCTTTAACCCCTTCAACCCGCCGAATGTAATGTCCTGTAGCGAGGCAATCAGCATCAAGTTTTTTGGCTGTTTGTAAGAGCTCTTTGAACTTAACTCGTTCGTTGCAACGAATGCAAGGGATGGGTGTATAGCCGTTGGTATAACTTTCAACAAACTCGTTAATAACCTGTTGTTTAAAAAAGTTTTCATAATCCAAAACGTAATGCGGGAAATCCATTTCATTGGCGATTCTTTTGGCATCATGAATATCGCGTCCAGCACAACAGGCACTTTTTCGAGCGACTGAAGCTCCATGGTCATAAAGTTGCATTGTTAACCCAATGACTTCATATCCTTGAGCCTTTAACATGGCTGCCGTCACAGAACTATCCACACCACCTGACATAGCAACAACAACCCTAGTCTGGCTTGGTAATTTATTGAAGCCGAGGAGGTTGGCTTTTATTTGTGATGTGTGTTGCAAGGTACTACTCACTATAATAAATTCATTCTGTATAAAAGTAATTTGGGAATGCTACTGATATTTCCAATACCAATTCTTTGAATAAAGGCATAATAAAAATCGTTACACTCAAAGCGATTTTAAAATTTAAACTGCGACAATTTTAAATTTGGTGAATCTTTACATTCAATTCGCCATCTAAACCATGAGGTCAGAACGTTTATGGATGATTTGTTTTCAGCTAATCTGAGCGATGATTTAAATGCCAAAGCACTCATTGATGCGTTAACGGCTGAGCTCGTTGAGGCAAACAAAGCATACCATGAATTAGATAACCCGATCATTCCTGACGATGAATTTGACCGTAAGCTTGCCCAACTACGTCGATTGGAAGTACTTTATCCCCAATTCAAAAAAGTTATAAGCCCGACTGACACTGTTGGAGGTCAACCGTCAAAAGGTTTTCAAAAGGTTAAACATGCCGAGGCGATGCTATCACTCGACAATGCCTTTGAAAGTGAAGATATATTAGATTTTGAAGAAAGGATACGCCGCGTTTTAAACCTCAATAAAAGTGTCCAACTTAAATATGTTGCCGAACCAAAAATTGACGGATTGGCCATTTCGTTAACCTATAAAAAAGGGATACTCGTTCAGGCGGCTACACGAGGTGGTGGTGTTGAAGGTGAGGATGTTACAGAGAATGTTTACAAAATAGACAGCATTCCCAAAAATCTGGTTGATTTTCCTATTGACTTTATTGAGGTCAGGGGAGAAGTATTCATGAACCGTAATGACTTTGATGAGTTAAATTATGAGCTGCAAAAACTGATCGATTTTGCCATAAAAAAAGAGATCAATCCTATAAAATTATATATAAATCCGCGTAATGCAGCAGCTGGAACGCTAAGACAAAAAACTGTGGAAACAGAAAAAAAGACTAAAGCAAGAAAAAAGAAAAATGAAAAGACTAAAGCAAGTTATTGGGTAAAAAAACAGTGGGCAAATAAACAGTTGGAAACACTAAAGGGGAGGCTATCATTTTTCTGCCACGGCTGGGGAGCCGTATCTAATCCCTTTGCCGAAAGTCAATGGGTCGCTTTAAACTTGCTTAATAAATTTGGAATTCCGGTGGTAAAAGAGCGACAATTATGTCAGAGCGTTGATGACATCTTTGATTATTATGAAAAAATCATTAAACAGCGTCCTTATTTTAGCTATGAAATTGATGGGATTGCAGTCAAACTCGATGACTTAAATCTGCATTCGCGGTTGGGCTCTAGTTCAACTTCTCCGCGATGGGCAATAGCATATAAATTGCCTCCTGAAAAAGTCTGGACTGTTTTAAAGGATATTGATATCCAGGTCGGTCGGACTGGGACTTTATCCCCAGTTGGAAAATTAAAGCCGGTCTACGTTGGTGGTGTATATGTTTCAAATGTTACCCTGCATAATGAAGATTACATAACAGGGATAAGCTCTGATTCACAATCGATTCGAAAAGGAAAAGATATTCGCGTTGGTGATACAGTTGAAATTTATCGAAGCGGTGACGTAATTCCAAAAGTATCAGATGTTGATTTGTCCAAGCGGCCCGAAGATTCAGTTCCATTCAAGTTTCCCAGCACTTGCCCGGTGTGTGGCAATAAAGCAATCAGACTGGAAGGAGACTCGGTTACACGCTGTGTCGGTGAATTTGATTGTAGGGCTCAAGTTCTTGGTAGAATTCAATACTTTGTATCAAGCGAGGGGCTAAATTTTGATGGGCTCGGAGCAAACCTCATTGAGCAATTCTATGATCGAAGATTTCCAACTTCTAACCGGCGCTGGATTGAAAATCCTGGAGATATTTTCAAACTAAAAAGTGAGCTTGAAAAAGCTGGGATTGATCTTATTCAAGAAAAAGGATGGGAAGAAAAATCAGTCCAAGGTCTATTTGCTGAAATTGAAAAGAAAAGAGAAGTTCAATTAGACCGTCTGCTTACGGCTTTAGGAATTCGCTATCTTGGAGTTCAAACTGCTCAGCGTCTTGCCCAGCATTTTCAAAGTTGGAATAATTTTGCTAACACCTTTCTTTCCGATACTCAAGAGGAAACGACAATTGTCAATGACTTATGCAGTATTGATGGCTTTGGCGAAGTGATGGTTACTTCAATTATTCAAACATTTAACAATCCCACCTTTAAAAAATGGCTTGATAATCTCATACCCGAACTTCTGGTGCAAGATGTAGAAGGTGTTCAAAAAACTGATTCAGTTCTATCAGGATTAGGAATTGTATTTTCAGGCAAATTGGAACAAATGACTCGATCGGAAGCAAAGATTAAAGCTGAAGCACTGGGAGCTCGTATCTACAATTCGGTTAGCAAAAATGTGGATTTAGTGGTTGCCGGACCCGGTAGTAGAAAAAAAACTAAAGACGCTGAAGCCCTTAAAATTAAAATCATTTCTGAAGACATTTGGCTAAAAATGATCAGCTAACTTTCGGAAAAATTTCCCGAACCAAAAGAACGATGCTTTCAGCGTAAGGAAATGAAGGTCTTGCCTTTGGAATAATTGTTATTCGGACCAATTGAGCGGTTACTAATATCACCGCTAGACCAAATAATTCTTTGCAATTGTGACGGCGATTGGTTGCTCAAGTTTGACCCGCAAAAACTGGCACAGGAATATACTGAAGACAATGCGCAATGGGATGTTTTTGTATTCATTATCGCCAATTTACTTTTCTATGCTAGTCAAATGAAGAGGATAGAGTACTCTGCTAAAACCTTAAGGTGTATAAATATCCTTTCGATTACACAGAATAATTTAGCCTTAATTTACACTTTTTGGAGAGAAAAATGTTGAAGATGGGTTAACGGGAATTACTGGAAAACGATACCTCAATCAAAAGTTACTCACTTTGTATCTGTAAAACGGACAGGAGAGGTTTGCCCTGTATTTGCTAGCTGAATCTAGGGAAATGAAGTCGGATTAGTTTGTTTGCTTTGTGAGTTTAAAGGCATCTAAAGTTGCATCCAAAGCCAACATGATAGATGCATGGCGATTTTTATAGTCTTTAGCCGGCCTTAAAATATCTAAATCTTCAAAAGGCTTGTCAGGAGGTGATGAGCCGTGCTTGAGCATTTCGTGGAGTTGGTCTCGTGCTTTCTTAACTGTAGAATAATTTGCCCCAATGATATTTTTTCCTACCAATGCCGCCGCTGCCTGCCCCAATGCACACGCTTTAACATCTTGAGCAAATTCATAAATTGTTCCCTGACTTACGCGAAGTTGAACAGTGATGTTGGAGCCACACAGCGGAGACCGAGCCTTGGCAGTTGCATCATACTCCTCAAGTTGACCTTGCAGAGGTATATTTGAAGCCAATTCCAAAATCTTTTGGGAATAGAGCTTTATCACCGTATCATCAATATCCATGCTCTCAAGATCCAATTTAAGCGAAATAATGACTTTATTGCTACATAGGTAATTCAGGCTAACCTTGTAGATATGTAATTATTCCCGGTGTTCATCAAGTAAAGACCAACTTGAATTAATTTTGACAATTTGATTGGTTTAAACCCAAGCTTTCTCGGATAGACACATTTGTCCACCCCTTACCCCAAAGAGTTCGTAATGACATAGCATTATGGCGTTTCGCAAGCCGTTTGCCTTTACTATCGCATATGATTTTATGATGATTCCAAATAGGAATTCGTAGCCCGAATAGTTCTTGGAGTAATCGATGAATTGGCGCAACCGAAAAAATGTCAGCTCCACGGGTGATATGTGAAATACGCATGTAGTCATCATCAATTACTACAGCTAAATGATAAGAAACCCCTAAGTCACCACGGGCAATGACAAAGTCTCCGTGATAATCAATCAATGCTTCAGGTTCAAGGGAGTAGGTGCCTGGAAACTGATCGCCAATATCCTGAAATTCAAGCTTAGGAAATCTTGAAACACCGCCAAACAAATCAATTACCTTACCCATATTTATTCGTATTGCTTCATTTGATCCCATTTCACTCATCTTACGATCTCGACAAGTACCTTGGTAAATTTGAGGGAGTGTAGCTTTGGTATTTTGATTATGAGGTGCTTCTATAGCCAATTGGATATCTTTTCGTGAACATTTGCATGGGTAACAAATTCCAAGATTAATCAATTTTTGAAGAGATTGTTTATAAGCTCCAGTTCGCATTGATTGATAGACAACAGGTTCAACCCACTCAAGACCAAGCTGATGCAGATCATCAAAAATGGCAGAAGTAAATTCTTTTCGTGAACGGATAAAATCTAGATCCTCAATGCGGAGACAAAATTCCCCTCCATAATCAAGACTTCTTTCCCAAGCAAGTAAAGCCGAGTATGCATGACCTAAGTGAAGATAACCTGTGGGAGAGGGGGCAAATCTTTCCCGGTGCATGATGCCAATAAAAGTTAATTTGCGAGTCTAAAATCTTTAATGAGTATCTGGTGGGTTTTCAGATTCTTCTTGAGATTCATGATTGTCTGGTGCTTCTGGTTCATTCTCTATCATTGTGGAATCTACTTTGGCGACTGAAACTATTTTTGAGTCTTCAGGCAATCGCATGATTTTGACTCCACCTGCAGTTCGAGAACGATAAGATATATTTTCTGTCCCGCATCGAATCACCTGTCCTTGGTCAGTAACCAAAATGATTTGATCTTCTGGAGTGACTTTAATAAACGCAACACAACCACTCACCTTATTTGCTTTCACACCAAAACCTCCGCGGTTGACTTTTTGCGGAAACTCATGACAAGAGGTGAGTTTGCCTGATCCATCCTGGGTAATCACTAATATCGTTTCTTCCGTTTCTGAAAGTTTATCTGAAATAGACTCTACGGGCAATGCGCTAAACAATGGAAGTGAAAAAGCGTCTTCACTCGGTGCTTCATTTTCGCTTGGATCGTTTCGTTTGCTTTTGAGAAAAGCCAGCCTCTCTTCATGTGTCATGTCAATTGACCTAACTGGGACCATACCGATTAGTGCATCATTTCTTTTACACCGAATGCCTCGAACCCCAAGAGAGCTACGACTCTTCACTTCTCGAAGCAATCGCGCCGGAAAACGAATGGCTTGTCCATTTCTTGTAGCTAAAATTAAATCATGGTCATTTGTTGTGAGGCAAGTTTCAACTAATTGCTCTCCTTTTTCAATGTTGAAAGCAATCTTACCATTTGATTGAATATTTTTAAATTCCTGTAGACTTGATTTGCGTACATTTCCATTTGAATAAGCAAAGACAATATAGTTTTGAGGATCATTAAAATCATTTTCGGGCACCAAAATGGAATTGGCAATTGATACTCCTTGGTCAACTTTAAGTATATTAACGAGAGGTTTCCCTTTTGTTTTTCTTCCACCTAATGGAAGTCGCCATGTTTTTATCTTGTAAGCTTTACCATTGGTAGCAAAGCAAAGAAGCTCGTCATGAGTATTGGCAACAAACAGTGTCTTAACGAGATCTTCGTCCTTGGTGTTGATTCCGGCTAGCCCTTTGCCGCCGCGTAGTTGGTGACGGTATTCATCAAGAGGAGTCCGTTTAATATAGCCCTCATTTGTAATAATCACGACCATATCCTCTCGTGGAATTAAATCTTCGTCAACAAGTTCATCGTCGAAATCCTCAATTAGGGTTCTTCGAGGAGATGGAAATTGGTCTTTGATTTCTTTGAGTTCCTCAGTGATGATTTGTCTGACTCGTTCGCCCGAACGTAAAATTGCAAGAAAATCTTTAATTTTGGCTGCTAGTTCTTGTAGCTCATTAGTATTATCTTGAACCCCCATAGCCGTGAGTCGTTGCAGGCGTAAATCAAGAATTGCTCGCGCTTGAGTTTCCGATAGTCGATAGGTGTTATCGGGATTAATTTTATTGAGCGGGTCATCAATTAATCGGATATAATAAGCAATTTCAGATGCATTCCAGTCTCGACCCATTAAGGACTCACGAGCATCACTCGGATGCTCTGAACTTCGAATAATGTTGACGACTTCATCAAGATTCGTAATGGCCACGGCTAAACCACAAAGAAGGTGACTCCGGTCGCGTGCTCGTTTGAGATTACAAGCTGTCCTTCTCGTGATGATTTCCTCACGAAATTCGATGAAAGCTCGTAATATTGCGGGCAGACTCATGAGTTCGGGTCGGCCTCTATCTAGTACGACAATATTACTCGAAATAGATGTTTGCAGTTCGGTGTGTCGCCAAAGGTGATTGAGCACGATTTCGGGGATACTGTCGCGTTTGACTTCAATGACAATCCGGACGCCTAGACGATTTGATTCGTCTTGAATACTTGATATGCCCGTGACTTGTTTCTGTCTGACCACATCGGCAACTTGTTCAACAAGTTTGGCTTTATTAACTTGGTATGGCATTTCATCAATGACAATTCGAGATCGATCATTGCCGTGTTCTTCAATATGAGTTTTGGCTCGAACTACAATGCGTCCTTTCCCTGTAAGATGGGTACTCATGACACCATTGCGTCCCATAATGATGCCACCTGTCGGAAAGTCGGGGCCAGGAATTAACTCCAATAGCTTTTCATCCGATGTATCAGGGTTGGCAATCAGTTCAAGGGTTGCATCAATAATCTCACCCAGGTTATAACATGGGATGTAGCTTGCCATTCCAACGGCAATCCCGCTGCCCCCATTTACGAGTATGTTTGGAAACCGGGCTGGTAGAACAACGGGTTCTTGATCTTTCCCATCATAGTTTTCTTGAAAATCAACAGTATCTCGTTCAATATCAGAAAGAAGATGAAGAGCGATTTGTTCCATTCGGATTTCTGTATAACGCATTGCTGCGGCGTTATCCCCATCCATTGAACCAAAGTTTCCCTGCCCATCTAGGAGAGGAACGGACATTGAGAAATCTTGCGTCATGCGGACTAAGGCATCGTAGATTGAGGCATCACCGTGCGGGTGATATTTTCCCATGACGTCCCCAACTGGACGTGCTGATTTGCGATAGGGTTTATCATGGGTATTGTTTGATTCATGCATGGCATAGAGGATACGCCTATGCACTGGCTTTAGCCCATCTCGTAAATCTGGCAATGCTCGCGAGATAATGACACTCATCGCATAGTCAAGATACGAAGATCCGAGTTCGTCTGTTATAGAAACGGTATTGATACCGTCTCCAGACTCATCATTAAAGTCGCTTTCGGGTGGATTAGTTTCTGCCAATTAGGAATTTCCTCAATTATATTCTGAATGTTGTTGTATTTTCTTGGCCTACAACCAAGAATTTATTGTGCCATCAGTAGTGGTAGATACCAGCTCATTGTAGGGTAAATATTTATATCACTTGGTAATGAGTCACCTGACTGTTGATATAATATTTTGGGCTGAATATTGTAGACTTACTGCATTACAGCATCGGCCAATGGTAAAGTAAAAAGCAAACTAAAAGGGGATTTCTTCATCATCCCCATCATCCACTTGACTACTCTGGGCAGGACTATTGGCTAAATTCGTGGTTTGTCCGTATTGTCTGCTTTGATTATAATTTGAAGGTTGGCTTGAACCTGCAGTCTGTGGTGAGGTGTTAGTACTTAGTTTAGCAAAAGAACCGTGGTATGGCCTGACTGACACCTCTGTCCAAAATTTATCTTCTCCGGTTGACTGGTCAATTGTTTTGCGAGTTTCCATACGACCTTCAATATATACCAAATCGCCTTGCCGAACTTCATTTTCAATTTGAGTGATAAATGGTTTCACGTAAATTCCTACCCGATTAAACTGAGCTGTTTCACGTTCTTCTCCAGTTGTTCTATCGGTCCATTTTTCAGAGGTTTTTACTTGGAGATTACACACTTGACCTCCAGAAGGAAAGTCGCGTGTTTCGGGTGGCTTTTCGACTTGAGCAATTAAAATAACTCGGTTGACAGTATTATTTAGCATGAATTCGTATGTCCCTTTAAAAGTAAAAACTTAACACTCTTTGCGGCTACCACAAAACGCACTTGTTCATTTATAAAATGTACACTGATAGATTAAGTTTAATTTGATAAAATCCAACTAGCAATTGCCATTTTATTCGTTGTTACCCTTTTGCGCGAATAAATTACTATAATAGTTTTTTAACTGGATTGGGAATATTTAATTTCCGATTTGCTTTTACTGATAAATTAACAGTTATTAACATTTTTTTACTCCTCTATTGGCACTTTAATTTCACCTCTTTTCTTTCCAAATGGCAACAATTATCCCGTAGCTATATAAACTCATTCATCAATCAACTCCCTTAAAACAAGCTTGTTTATTCTTCTCTTCAAGTAGCCATTAGAATGGAACTGTGTCAGAGTCGACCGAAGAACCAAACACCCACGGATCTGAAGCCGAAGGAGCTTGTTTCTTCCTCTCTCAAAATCGCCACTCTGACTCTGGATTGCCAATAATTTCAGAACACAATGGTTGATATGCTTAACCAAGAGTGCAATCCAGAAGAAGAAAGAGACCAAAAACGAATTCATTAATACCCTGTATTAGAATGTAACACACGTTATCAAAAGAATGGAAAAGAGCGTCAGGCTCTTGCTGCTACGACAAGGAAAAGCCAACTAGATTTGGAATCGAAGTTACCTGAAAAGAACACCCCGTGGGCACAATCATACTCAAGTAATCTAAGAACCTTTTTTCATTGCCAGAACGGCCATTACTTCTGCATGAAATTCTTACTCTTTTTTTACAAGGACATCAATGAGATACTGTTACAATTGTCACCAATTTGGTCTGTAGAATTTGGCCGTCAGCATAAGCACAAGAATGGCATCAACACAGTCTCAATGACATCGTATTGATGATGAACGGTTTCTGGGAAAGGGAGGTAAGAGGAATATCGGCATGGCCTAGCTTATGATTTTCCAGCAGCTGATTATGCTAATAAGCGGGCCATTCAATCATGAACCAAATCAGAAAATAAACGAAAGGTGACTAAGGTTCTGTGACTGAAGAGTGCAAACAATCTACCCTAACAACTAGTCATCCTCAAATTTGTCATTGCCGGAGAAAAAATTCTAAACCATCAAGTTCAACAGCATAATCAAGCCAAATATCAAGCCATTAATCACTCTTATAAAGGAGTAAAACGCTCGGAAGGTTGCAAGGGATTGTTTGTCGACCAAACCAACAGGAATGAAAAAAGCCACCTCAAGGTAAAATTTCTAATCCAAGAGAAATTGATAACTTAAAATGAAGGGATTTTTGACCACAAATTCGATAGGTTAATTTAGATATACTGTTATTTTTGTATAGAAATGCTTAATTTAGCAAAAAGTTTTTTATTTTGAAGAGCACATTTTTTCTCCCTAAATAGACTATATTGTTTGTCTATGTTCATTGCAGATTATAAAAACTAAATTCTTCACTGCGATAACTTACAAGACACTTAATTATTAAAAAATATCTTACAGGGTTTATAGTGTATTGTCTTTGAAGGAGTACCTGCTCCCATTAACGGCATTTACAAGGATAGAGAAAATGAACAGAAAATTTCAATATACTGGTGCAGGGCTGAGTTTTCCCGGTATGCTAACTATATTGTTTATAGGTTTAAAGTTAACCAACTATATTACTTGGTCCTGGTTCTGGGTTCTTTCTCCTATGTGGATCCCACTTTCCCTTTTTCTTATAATTTTTCTCGGATTTTTTGGCTTTATCTTTATCATAGACAAGCTGAATGATTTAAGAAGATAGACCTAGAAAAGGAACTGAATACTGCCTTGGAAAAGCCGTTAAATTACACCCTACCGACATCCTATATCAGGGAATTCTAGCAAACTGCAAACGTTACTGTTGAGAGGAAGCAAATAACGGCCGGTATTGATATTCAGGAACACAACTAGGCATAGAGTAAGTTTTTAATGCGCAAAAGAAGATTGACGTTAAATGATGGAATTAACCAACTTCAATGGGAATCCCCGATTTGTAGAATTATTCCTCCAAACATCATTTTCTTGCTTTTTACAAAATAATTGACAATTTTGTGATTGTACTCATAATGCTTTAATCCCTAGAATAAGTTCAAACTACTACCTCCTCCCTATAGTAGTGATTGAACTTGGTGACCCAGTTAAATGGGTCACCTTTTTTCAAATCTTTTCCTGTTATCACTAAAAATTAGTACTTGTCGTAGTCTTTGTAGTGCCATTGACAATTGTTAGAAAAACGAGATGAAGAAGTTCAGTGGGCTCTTAAGGCTAAAAGGTTGGAGGAATTTTTATTCAGTATTGCCATAATATTATTATCCATGAGGTGTGTGATACTTTAACAAAGAAAAGCTAGCTTAAAATTTCTATTCTAACGATTTACCAAAATAAGACAAGTTAGAGGATAATCTTGAGCAATCAATCCTAACCTGAATTCAAATCTGGGTTCCCAGACAAATCAAATAACAAAGAATACTCCTCTTTCGATTTATTTGACTTCCACAATTCTGTTGTCTGATAATTCTGGTCTTTATCAAGGGGTTAGAGGGTTTGACTTCCCTAGCTAATTCAGCGGTGCGGTTGTTTTTGTGTCAATTCTACTCCTATTTGATTAGCAAACTATATTATCCACACACAAAAATTAAATTTCCAACAGAACACAGTTGTGAAGAAACCCAAAGATAAATACTTAACTAAGTTGATGGTAAATTCTACTTATAAGTGGTATCGGTTCATTGAGTGGAATGTAGCAAAGTCCCTCAAACAGTAACTCAATCAATTAGAAAAATTGGAAATAATAAGGGTTAGGAAAAACTTGATAATATTTAAACATCATTGTTGCTATTTTGACCCATTAGATCTCTATATTAATTTTAAAAAATGAATCGCAATTTAACCATTCACCACTTATTTCAATCAATTCACTAGATTGTATTATCTAACCGACCACCACCTTAATGACAAGAAAATGGAACCGAAATGACCGTAATTAATGAAATCATAATAAAAGGTGCCCGTGAACATAATTTACAAAATGTAGACCTTATTCTTCCACGCAATGAGCTCATTGTGTTCACCGGTATGAGCGGCTCGGGTAAATCGTCGCTAGCAATGGATACGATCTATGCGGAAGGACAGCGGCGCTACGTAGAAAGCCTATCAGCATATGCTAGGCAATTCTTAAACATAATGGATAAACCCGAACTTGATTCAATCAGTGGATTATCGCCGGCTATCTCTATTGAACAAAAAAGATCCTCTCGTAACCCCCGCTCAACAGTCGGAACGATAACCGAAATTAATGACTACCTTCGACTTCTGTTTGCACGAGTTGGGACACCGTATTCGCCAGCTACTGGGTTGGCAATTTCAGCACAACAAATTTCAGATATGGTTGATCAATTACTTCAAATTGAAGAAGGAACTCGATTTACAATTTTGTCGCCCTTGATTCGGGACCGCAGAGGAACCTTTCACCTTGAATTAATGGAACTTAAGAAAAAAGGATTTTTACGAGTTAAAATAGATGGTATCTCGGTTACTCTAGATGACATCCCGGCGCTGAATAAAAACAAGCGTCATACAATCCATTTGGTTGTAGACCGCTTGGTTGCCAAACCTGACTACAGCGAACGCTATGCCCAATCACTACGGACGGCTTTAGATCATGGTTCCGGTACGGTTCATATTGAGTTTCCAGAATCTGAGAAACGTGAAGAAATTACTTTTTCTGAAAATTTTTCATGTCCTGTATCAGGTTTTTCTCTTCCAAAAATTGAACCGCGATTATTTTCATTTAATACACCAGTAGGAGCTTGTCCTGATTGTGATGGAATCGGATATAGACAAGGGTATTCTCCTGAATTGATAATTGAATCTCCGAGGGAGTCAATTTTAGATATCTTAAATAAACTGAAATTTTATTCTTTGTTTGATTTTAGTCAGTTGAAATCTGAAGTCGAGATTCTTTGTTTGACTTTTGATATCAGCATGAAAACAAAAATTATTAATTCACCAAAAATGTTTCGAGATTTATTTTTTTACGGTGGACAAATAAATTATGAAAGTCGTAAAACAGCGGTTCCCTTTGACGACAATTTCAATTTTATTGGAGTGATTCCCTTCCTTGAGTTTATAAACAACCAATTCTCTTCCTTAAGACCCAGATCATATTTTGATCGATTTATTACCGAATTAATTTGCGAAGCATGCCAAGGAAAACGATTAAGCCCCGAAGCCTTGTCAGTCAAAGTTGGCGGAATCAATATCGCAGATTTATCCGACCGTTCAATTAAGGAGGCATTAGATTGGGCCAAGCACGTTTCAAGTGAATTTAATAAGGAACAATTGCAAATCGGCCAACCCATATTGAATGAAATACAAGAACGTCTCCAGTTTTTGAATAATGTTGGTTTGGATTATCTGACGCTATCGCGAACTGCCGGAACTTTATCAGGGGGTGAAAGTCAGCGCATCAGACTTGCAAGTCAAATTGGTTCAGGGCTGACAGGGGTTCTTTATGTTTTAGACGAGCCCTCCATCGGGTTACACCAAAGAGATAACAAGCGCCTCTTATCAACGATTGCCAACCTGCGCGATAAAGGAAATACAGTCATTGTGGTTGAACACGATGAAGAAACAATTCGAGCCGCAGACCATATTGTGGATATTGGACCCAAAGCAGGAATTCACGGCGGTCAAGTTGTTGCTCAAGGTTCAGTTAACAATATCATCGCTTGTGAAAACTCAATTACGGGAGAGTATCTGAGTGGCAAAAAAGAAATCCCTTTACCAAGCAAGAGACGCAAGGTCAATAAGGCAAACGCGAGGATTAGAATCAAAGGAGCAAGGGCAAACAATCTAAAGTCAGTTGATGTTCAGATACCTCTTGGGTGCATGATTTGTGTGACAGGAGTATCAGGTAGTGGCAAATCATCACTCGTGTTTGAAAGCCTTTACTCTAGCTTCAAAGGCAACGATATGAATCTAGAACAGATATCTGGATTTAACCATATCAATAACATCATACATATTGACCAGCGACCGATAGGCAAAACTCCCCGCTCCAATCCACTCACCTACACCGGAACTTTTGATCCCGTGCGCAAGCTTTTTGCAGAAACGCCAATGGCTCGTGCTCGTGGTTATAAGCCGGGAAGGTTCTCATTTAATGTGAAAGGTGGACGATGTGAGGCCTGTTCAGGTGACGGGGTCAAGAAAATCTCCATGCATTTTCTATCAGATGTTTTTGTTATGTGCGAAAGTTGCCAAGGCAAACGGTATAACCGTGAAACACTTGAAGTGAAATACTTGGATAAATCGATTGCAGACGTTCTCGACATGACCATTGAAGAGGCCTATCATTTTTTTACTAATGTTCCAATTGTCAGGAGAAAACTTGAAACCCTTGTTAAAGCTGGCTTAGGCTATTTAAAAACTGGTCATCAAGCCCCCTTATTATCAGGTGGTGAAGCACAAAGGGTTAAATTGGCAACCGAGTTGTCGCGCACAAATTACCTTGGAACAATGCTTTATCTGCTTGATGAACCGACAACGGGACTCCATTTTGAAGATATAAAAAACTTACTTCAGATCCTGAATGAACTCGTAGACCAAAAAAATACTGTCTTGGTGATTGAGCATAACTTAGACGTCATCAAGACTGCTGATTGGATTATTGATATGGGGCCAGAGGGAGGAGCAGGAGGTGGTGAAGTCATTGCACAGGGCTCACCTGAGCAAGTGGCAATGATTCCTCAAAGCTTCACTGGAAAATTCTTAGCGGAGATTCTGCAAAACAGAATTAATAAAGCCGCTTAATCAGACGAATTTAAAAAGCGTAACATGACAGCAGAAAAATCCTTTTCAGCGAGTCCAGAGTCAGAAAGTAATTGATAATATTCAGTAGCTTTGGCGGCCAAAACTGCATCTAACTTGACCGAATGTGCAGCACTTTGGGCTAGTTTGAGGTCTTTGAGCATTAATTGAATGGCAAATCCTGGTTCATAATCATTATCGGCCGGTGAGCTAGGACCAATTCCAGGTACCGGGCAGTAAACATTATTGGTCCAACTAAATCCAGATGATTGCGAAATGACTTCATGCAAAATATTTAAATCAAGCCCTAAATTTGAGGCTAATCCATACGCTTCACAAGTGGCAATCATTGTTGCACCCACTATCATATTATTACAAATTTTGGCAATCTGGCCCGACCCAACAGCACCACAGTGGACGACCTTGGAACCCATGATTTCAAATAATGGCTTGGTCGCATTAAACGTGTCTAACGCACCACCGACCATAAAAGTAAGAGTTCCATTTGTGGCACCAATACTCCCCCCTGAAACTGGCGCATCCAGGAAATTGATCTGATGCGTTTGTGCTTGTTGAGCAACGTCTTGGGCAACAGAATATTCAACCGTTGAACAATCAACAATGGTTTTCTGTGATTCCATTAGAGTTATGATATCGGCGGATACCTCCCTGACACTTTCCCCGCTAGGGAGCATAGTAAACACAATGTCTCTGTCCCGGATTACTTCGTCAAGTGATGTACACCGCCTAACACTTTCGGGGGGTTGAGCCGCAATATCATAGCCATAAACCTCATGTCCTGTCTGAGCCAGATTGGAGGCCATAGGTGCTCCCATATTTCCAAGTCCAATGAATCCTATTTTCATTCTCTTCACTCCCATACTAAACTGTGCTTACCTAAGGGCGCCAACATTAATGTAACATCCGCATCTGGAACCTCTGAAATGGATTTATGTTTCCACGATGGTTGATAATCCTTGTCAATTACTTGAGCTCTGATTCCTTCAATAAAATCTCCATATTGAGCGGCTCGATAAGTGAAGCGAAATTCCCTATCCAGTGCCTCTTGAATATTCGTTACTTGGCGTTGCATTTGCATCAACTTAAATACACAGGCCATTGAGAGAGGGGAATTTTTTTTCATTCTATTGGAGATTTCTTGGTGCCAGGGTGAACTCTCTTGCCTAATTATCGTTTCGATTTCTTTAACCGGTTGCCCAAAGAGCTGGTTTATATCCGACTTTAATTCATCAGTTAGTGTGGCATCTGGAGGAGGGCTATTATATTGATGAATTTGATTGATATCGCCGGTTTTACTTAACCTTTCTTTCAATTCATTCCACCGAGAACTTGAAACAAAAAAGTCGGCAAAATTACAATGGATCGCATCCCCTGGGCTTAATCGTTTTGCTGTGAGTGCCAAAAACTCTCCTAGATACCCATCATTACGAGATAAAATGTAGGAACCGCCGACATCAGGCACGAGTCCAATCGTGCATTCGGGCATAGCAATTTGGCTTGTCTCATCAACAATCCGATGAGAACCGTGACATCCTAAGCCAACACCACCTCCCATTGTGTAGCCATTCAGGAAGCTAACAATCGGCTTTGTCGATTGACTGACCTTGGCATTAAGACGGTATTCCATGCGCCAGAAATCATGCCCATAGCTATAATCCTCTTTAAGTCCAGACTGGTACATCTGAGATAGATCACCGCCTGCGCAAAATGCCCGGTTACCTATCGCATCAATCATGATTAAGGCCACACTCGTATCAACGAGCCATTCATCAATAGCTTTTTCAATCTGGTAACACATGTTAAAGGTGATAGCGTTAAGGGCATGAGGTCGATTGAGGGTAATTCGACCAACATGATTCTCTTTTCGAATGTCGATTTCAGCCATTATTGATATTCGCGCATGGTTTCACGAAAAATGATCGTCCTCATGATTTCATTGGTTCCTTCCAAAATCTGATGGACTCGTAAATCACGCACTATTTTTTCAATCCCATAGTCGCTTAAATAGCCGTAGCCTCCATGAAGTTGCAAACAAGTATTTGCGACGTTCCAGCATGTATCCGTAACATATTGCTTTGCCATAGCACAGTACTTTGTCGCCGAGGAATTTTTTTGATCATAATTCCACGCAGCAAAACGGAGTAATTGGCGAGACGTTTCGAGAGCTGTCTTCATATCAGCAATTTGAAACTGGAGCGCCTGAAATTGATCAAGCGTTTTTCCAAATGCCTTTCGAGTACCAATATAGGCCACGGATTGATCAAAAGTTTTTTGGGCTCCACCTAAGGAACATGCGGCAATATTTAGCCGACCCGTGTCAAGCCCCATCATAGCATATTTGAAGCCTTTTCCGATTTCTCCTAATAGATTAAGTTGTGGAACGATGCATTCCTCAAACCTAAGCTCACTTGTCGGTTGAGACCGCCATCCCATTTTATTTTCATTGGCGCCGAAAGATAGTCCCTGTGAGTTGGCATCAACAATTATCGCAGAAATACCTTTGGCTTTTTCGCTGCCAGTTCGACACATCACGATGTAAGCATCAGAGTAATTGCCACCCGAAATAAATGACTTTGTTCCGTCAAGAACCCAATGACCATTATTTATTTTGGCTTTTGATTTTAATGCAGAGGCATCTGAACCAGAACCAGGCTCTGTAAGGCAATAGGAAACAAGGCACTCTAATTGATTGACTTTGGGCAGATATTTGTTTTTCAACTCATCATTACCAAAGTTGTCAATCATCCAAGAACCCATGTTATGGATTGACAAAAAAGCAGCAACGGAAGGACAGGACCGAGCTAATGCCTCATAGACCAAGATAGAATCAGTTCGATTTAAGCCGGTTCCACCAAATTGCTCAGAAGAGCAGATACCGCCAAAACCAAGACCTTGCATCTCTTTCCACAAGGATTTTGGTATTGTTCCTTCTTCCTCCCACTTTCGGGCAAAAGGAGCGATTTGGGATTCGCCAAACTCTTGCGCAACCGAGTAGATTGCTTTTTGCTCATCGGTAATTTCAAAATCCATAGCCAAACACCTGAATCTTAGACAGGATTAACCAATTGATGGAAAATTTAGGATTGCTCCCTCCTTAATGCCACTGGGCCAACGTGAAGTGACAGTTTTGGTTTTCGTATAAAATCTAAACGCATCGGGGCCATGTTGGTTGAGGTCGCCAAAAGCCGATTTTTTCCAACCACCAAAAGTATGATATGCTAATGGTACTGGAATAGGGACATTAATTCCAACCATACCGACATTGATTTGATGAGCAAAGTCCCGCGCTGTATCACCATCCCGAGTAAATATTGAAGTTCCGTTACCATACGGATTGTTCATAACTAAATCTAGGGCCTCTTGGTAACTCTCTGTTCTAACCGTTGACAGAACAGGACCAAAGATTTCTTCCTTATAGATGTCCATTTCCGGTTTTACCATATCAAACAGATGAGCACCAACAAAGAAGCCGTTTTCATAGCCTTGCATACGAAAATCACGATTGTCAACTTTAAGCATTGCCCCTTGTTTGACACCCGAATCAATTAGATTTAATACTCGCTCTCTTGCTTCTTTGGTAATTAAGGGACCAAAATCCATGTTCTCACCAGCTGTATAGGGACCAACTTGAAGGGTTTCCACTTTAGGAATAAGTTTTTCAATTAATAAATCGGCTGTTTTTTCACCAACTGGGACAGCAACCGAAATTGCCATACAGCGTTCTCCTGCGGCTCCATACCCTGATCCCACGAGTGCGTCAACAGCTTGATCAAGGTCAGCATCTGGCATGATAATCATGTGATTCTTGGCACCGCCAAAACACTGTACTCTCTTTCCATTTCGACACCCTTCGGTGTAGATATACTGAGCAATAGGAGTTGAGCCGACAAAGCCAATAGCCGTAATATCAGGATGATTGAGTATGGCATCAACGGCGATTTTATCTCCGTTGACGACCTGAAGTATTCCCTTTGGTAGGCCCGCCTCAACCATGAGTTCAGCGAGCATCAATGGGACTGATGGGTCACGCTCTGAAGGTTTTAATATAAACGCATTGCCACAAGCAATTGCTGGTGCAAATTTCCACATCGGGATCATTGCAGGAAAGTTAAATGGGGTGATTCCTGCAACTACTCCAAGGGGTTGTCGCATTGAATACATATCAATACCCGTTCCCGCACTATCTGTAAACTCCCCTTTAAGGAAATGAGGTGCCCCAATACAAAATTCAACGACTTCTAAACCTCGTTGAATATCACCGCGCGCGTCAGGAATAGTTTTACCATGCTCCTTGGAAAGGCATTTAGCCAACCTTTCCATATCTCGGTTAAGCAACCGGACGAATTCCATCATAACTCGACCACGTTTTTGTGGTGAGGTTACAGCCCATTTCAGCTGAGCTTTTTTTGCCCCTTGAACGGCATTATCTAATTCGGTTTCGTTCGCATACGGAAGTTTGGCAATTACATCTCCAGTTGCCGGGTTAAACACATCACCAAAATTATTGGATTGCCCTTTAATCCTTTTGCCATTGATAAAGTGGTAAAGTTCCTCCATGATCGATTCCTTTCAAATTCAGATTTATTCGGATTGTCAAATTAATTGAGATATGTTAAAGTTACCTAGGGATTTAAGAAGTCAAAATTCAAAATTAATGTGGCAACAGTATTTAAGTCCAATATGTATTTTATACCTTCCACTAATTCTACACATTAATTTACAATCGTCGTGCGACATTGTTCGGGAAAATTTTGACTGAAAATTTGAAAGGGTAGATTTATGTTAGTCAATCAAATTTTAGCTACAAAAGGTAAGGGAGGTATTATCTCTATCGGCCCCGATGAGAAGGTGACGGTTGCTACACAACTATTGGCTTCGAATCGCGTAGGTGCCCTCGTTGTTTTGAATGACAAGAGTCAATTGGTCGGGATAATTTCAGAACGTGATATTGTCAGAACTATAGGCCAACTCGGGTCCAAAACTCTGTCAATGTATGTCAAAGACATTATGAGCACTAAAGTAGTGACCTGCCAAGGTGAAGAAACTGCTGATGACATACTAAACAAAATGACCCAGGGCCGATTCCGTCATCTCCCGGTCACTCATGATGGACGTCTTACGGCTATGATTTCAATAGGGGATGTGGTCAAGGCAAGACTTGAGGAGCTTGATAAGGAAAAGCAAGCTCTTGAAGATTATATCGGTCATTAGTTTCGCTAAAATCAAATAGGAATCAACCATGCGGGTAGGGCTTTATGCAGGTACTTTTGATCCAGTGACTTATGGTCATCTTGATATATTCAGACGTTCTGCTACTTTGGTTGACCGGCTTGTGATTGGAGTTGCAATTAATACTGAGAAACAGCCACTTTTTGATTTGCACGAACGGGTTGACTTGATCAGCCATGAGCTTGAAAGTATGAACCCAAAACTGGCGATAAGCACAATCGTTTACCCGTTTGAAAATCTTTTAGTTGATTGCGCTAAAGAAGTTGAGGCCTCTATCATAATTAGAGGGCTTCGAGCGGTATCTGATTTTGAATTTGAATTTCAAATGGTTGGAATGAACCGCGTTTTAAACAACAGCATTGAAACCGTATTTCTTATGGCGGATGCTCGAAATCAAGCTATTTCTTCTAAGCTTGTCAAAGAAATAGCCCGTCTTGATGGTGATGTGTCGCAATTTGTTTCCAAAAACGTACAGATTGAATTGAATCGAAAATTCAATCAGGATCGTACTTCCAACTGAATTATGTCGCCATTAGTGGTCGAACAGAACGATTTATCTGTTCAATCTTTAATCTGCTTCTCACTGCAAATTCACCATTCATGTGAGTTAATTTGATGAGGTAATAAAGTGTCTTGGCTAGAAATTATGATTTAGGCCATACTTCAGGAAAATCGCCGGTAAACTAAACGTGAGTTTAATTTTCGAAAAAAAATAATATTTTATTTACCGGCCTGAATTCATACCCAAATTTAAGCATCAAAGTTGTTCATATTCACATTTTCGTAAATCTTGTTAATTCTATCAACCAAGTAGTGGCGGTCAACTTATTGTGCTTTTGTCTGGGTATATCGACTTAGGTCATCCAACATCTGATGTCAGGGATTGTAGCAAACGATCTACATTCCATACCTTAATTTAACCAAGGGGAAAAAATGATCAAAAAGATATTAACAATTGCTGTTGCCCTTCTTGTGGGAGGGTATAGTGCTCAAGCAGAAAAGGAAAGAGATGTGCTAATACTTGAAATTGCTGGTGAAAATTCAGGCACAGTAAAAATTGAATTATTTAATGATATCGCTCCTTTACACGTCGAAAGAATTAAAGAATTAACTCAGACAGGAGCTTATAATAATATTGCATTTCACCGCGTAATTGATGGTTTTATGGCTCAAACAGGTGATGTTCAATACGGCGACGTTTCAGGCGATAACCTTGACCGAGCTGGAATGGGTGGGTCAGACCTGCCGGATCTTAAAGCTGAATTTTCGGCATTGCCTTTTCGCCGAGGAACAGTCGGAATGGCTCGTTCCCAGAATCCAGACTCGGGGAATTCACAATTCTTCATTATGTTTGAAGACGGTTCATTTCTTAATGGTCAGTATACGGTTTTTGGCCGCGTAATTTCTGGTCAAGAAGTGGTTGACTCAATTAAGTTGGGAGATGGACAGAATGGTTCTGTAACTAATCCTGATTATATTAAAACGGCTACAATTGAATAATACAACCTTACAATAAAGCCGATGTTTTGGAAGGACTAACTCCATGAACAGATTACTAATAAATTGCCCTTTGCCTATTTGGATTGTTTTAGCAATCTGTTTAATGAGCATCAAAAATGTGTATGCCCAGGTGGAAGATTTTCAATCAGAATGGCTTAATACAGATTTTGAAACACGAACGGTTGATTTAGAAGAAATTTTTTCTGGTGGAGTTCCAAAGGACGGTATTTTGGCTATTCTGGAGCCGGAATTCATTCCGATTGATGAAGCCGATTTGTTACCGAATGAAGGGGTGATGACCCTTGAATTGGATGGACAAATCCCACGAACTTATCCAATTAGATACTTATTGTGGCATGAAATTGTGAACGATACCATTGCCGACACCCCTGTTGCTGTGACTTTCTGTCCTTTGTGTAATTCGGGAGTTTTTTTTGACCGCCGACTGCAAGGCGAAACTCTGACCTTTGGGGTAAGTGGAAAATTGCGGAACTCGGACATGATTATGTACGACCATAATTCCGAAAGTTGGTGGCAACAAGCAACAGGTGAAGCCATTGTCGGCCTTTATTCGGGAAGTGAACTGATTTCTTTACCCGGCTGGACTGAAAGCTGGAAGGAATTTATGGAACGAAATGAGGGTCAGGGAGGGCTGGTTATGGCCGAGCCACAGTTTAATCGACGATATGGTCAAAATCCTTATGTCGGTTATGAATTGAGTGCTATGCCCTTTCTTTATCAAGGTGAATTCTCATTACCAAACATCATGCCTCTCGCCCGTGTTGTCAGGGTTGGAAACCAAGCTTGGCCACTGGAAAGAATTATACTAGAGGGTGGTTTGGTCCAAGAGTTTGGATTGACTATTACTTGGACAAGCGGTCAAGTTTCGGCATTAGACACTCAGTCAGTTGGTGAAGGTATTAATGTTGGGTCAATTCGAGTCAGGGATACGAATACAGGCAAAGATGTTCCCCACGATTTAATGTTCGCGTTTGTTTTTGGTGCTTTCTTTCCAGAGGGGCAACTAATGTTTATGCCTCAAAGTGAGCAAAGTTGATGAAAATTTATTCAATACCGGCGAGTAACTCAAAATTCAATATGAATCGCTTGAAATTGACTTAAGAGGAGCGCTTTATATCAAGCAATATTCGGTATTCAAAAGCAGGTGGAATGAATTATTAAAGCTGGATTTACTCAGATAAATTTTCAATCTCAGCTGGGCAAATTGGTCTCAACTTCTTAAACAAAAAACAAAGATTTTCATTGTTGAAAATATATAAGGGCATGTCGCTTTCGCCCGAAAGAAATTTTAATTGGATTACCAAGCGATTGTGTCAGAAGTTTCTGTATATCGGTTTCAACGCAGTTATTGATTCGAATACCTTGTCCTAATATATGCCGCTTAGCTTCTTTACCTGATGTCGCAAAACCAAGGTCAACAAGAGCCTTAGTTAAGGGAAAGCTCAAAGAGGTAATCACCAGTTTTGGTAGTTCTGAACCTGCCATTCCTTTTTCAAATACATTGGCCGATGTTTCTTGAGCATTGAGCGCTGCCTCACGGCCATGAGTCAATGATGTAATCTCATTGGCAAGAATGATTTTTGCTTCATTTAGTTCAGCCCCTTGAAGACAACTCAATCGATTGCACTCATCAAGCGGAAGCTCAGTATATAGTTTAAGAAAGCGGCTTACATCAGCATCATCAGTATTGCGCCAATATTGCCAAAAATCATAAGAGGTGTAGAGATTAGCATTCAACCATACGGCACCACCAGCGGTTTTACCCATCTTTTTTCCCTCTGATGTAGTTAAAAGAGGTGAGGTAAGTGCAAATACTTTTCGGTTGATAACTCGACGTGTTAAATCAACACCATTCAATATATTACCCCATTGGTCTGACCCGCCCATCTGCAGCACGCAATGGTATCTCCGCGAAAGTTCAAGGAAATCATAAGCCTGAAGAATCATATAGTTAAATTCTAAAAATGACAGAGATTGTTCACGGTCCAGCCTTGTTTTCACTGACTCAAATGCGAGCATTCGATTGACAGAAAAATGCTTCCCAATATCTCTTAAAAACTCAATATAGTTTATGTTATCAAGCCATTCAGCATTATTGACCTGGAGTGCGCCAGTTGGCTTTGAGTTAAAATCAATAAAGCGTTCAAAGACTTGTTTTATTCCTGTAATATTGGCTTCAATCTGATTCATATCTAAAAGAGGGCGCTCACTGGCACGAAATGAAGGGTCGCCAACTTTAGTCGTTCCTCCACCCATTAATACTATCGGTTTATGACCAGTCTTTTGGAGCCAGCGTAGCATCATAATTTGGATCAAGCTACCAGCATGAAGAGATTGTGCAGTTGCATCAAAACCAATATATGCTGGAACAACCTGGGTTCTTAAGTTATGATCCAAGTCCTCTAAATCACTGCAGCTGTGAAAGAAACCTCTTTCTACCATAGTGCGAAGAAAGTCTGATTTGGGTAAAAAAGTCATGGACTAAAATAAATATGTTGTAGTTAGTCAATAATTAGTACGGATTTAATTGATTTGTAGAATGATAGACAAGTGTTTTCGACCTAAATGGGTTCTCGGTTGTATGTCAGGAACATCAATGGATGGGATTGACGTTGCCGAGGTAAAAACTGACGGAGTATCAATTCTTGAATTTGGACAGACACAAAGCCAATCGTTTACATCCGAAGAACAAAAAATATTAATTCAAGCAAGAGGTAAGTGGCCGGGTGAAGAAGGAGTTGCTAAGGCGGCTCAGATTATTGAAGATGCCCATATTAAGTTATGTAATAATTTTGCTCGGATTGAGTTAATTGGGTTTCACGGTCAAACCCTTGTACATGACCCTTTGAACAAACGGACACATCAAGCAGGAGATGCGGCTAAAATTGCCGACTGCGTAAATCGACCCGTTGTGAGTAATTTTCGTGAAGGTGATCTAAAAAATAGCGGGCAGGGAGCTCCACTTGCCCCTTTTTTTCACCATGCCCTTTGCCAATATTTGGAAATTAAGGAAATCACAGCAATAATCAATATTGGTGGTATTGCAAACTTAACTCTCGTCAATCCAATTATCAAAAAGCCAGAGTTAAATGGAGTTATCAACGCCTTTGATATTGGCCCTGGCAATTACCTTATGGATAAGTGTTGCCAAAAAGAACGCAATGTTGCGTTTGACAGAAATGGAGACTGGGCACGAAAAGGGAACGTTAAAAGGGCGATTGTTAATCGCTTCATAACATCAGATTTTCTTCAAAAATTAAACTCAAAATCAGCTGATCTAAGTGACTTTAATGACCTACTTGACGCCGTTAATTCTTTAACATTTTATGATAAACTTGCGACACTTTTAGAGTGCACTGCCGTGGCATTAAATTTGGCTTTGCACTCGCTTCCAATGATTCCCAAACGGGTGGGTATTGGAGGGGGTGGTGCAGCGAATGGATTCCTGGTTGAGAGAATTCAAAAACTATATCAACACAATGTTGAAACGGTTAATCATTGGGGAGTAGACCCGCAGTACGTGGAAGCACAAGCTTTTGCCTTTCTAGCCGTCCGAAGTTGGAGAGGTTTACCAATCACAAGTCCCGCAACAACGAATTGCTTGTCTCCTTCGTACGGTGGCATAATTTTTGAGCCCAATCATAACACTTGATTTTGATAACATCAAGAACATCCATTACTCCTCATCGCTTGATGATAGAAAAGATAATTTTGTAGGAAGATATATGGTAAAGCACTTCGGCATCCTCAAGCAGATTCCCTCAGGCTCCTTAGATTCTTAAGATTCCCCAAAATGGTCCTTTTTTAATTCACCACTTTTAGTATACTTTTTATCCGTATAAAACTTTGACACCCCTAAAATTTTGTGATCATAGAATCACATACACAACACAGGATGGAAAAGAACATGACTGACACAACAACCGTATTCCAGCATGTAATCCATTTCTTCTCCCGAGACAATTCTCCCACTAGGGCATGGTGCCGGGTTGAAAGGGGAGTTTCAACAATGCCGAAGGCCGCCTGTAGGCTCTGTTAAATGACTTGGGAGGATAAATTGTTATGTAAAGTAGTATGCACTTTAAACACTGATGAGAAGAGGGCTCAGAGTTTTGAACTTTACATAACAGGGAGTTTTTGAACCGAAGCTGGAGCACGAGACTTTGCGGTTCGACGCAGGGTGTTAGGGACCACCCGCAATCGCAGGGTGAACGCACTTAATATCGTGGGAATGATGGTACGGTTTGCTCCCGAGGCACCTGCTCCTGACACATAAAATACCAGTCCGCCGTAAGATCCTTGTTCAGCCGATGAGGCTATACTAATCTGTCACTGATAATACCTGAGTAGTTTCAAATTTGAAAATAATTTATCGCAGTTAGGCTTTAAATTTGAATGCTTTTAATCCAAGATAAGTTGCATTATTCCCGAGTTCATCCTCAATGCGGAGTAACTGGTTATACTTGGCGACTCTGTCAGTACGTGAAGTTGACCCCGATTTTATTTGGCCCGCATTAACGGCCACTGCTAAGTCAGCGATGGTTACATCCTCGGTTTCACCCGAACGATGCGAAATAATCGCCGTATAATTATTCTGCTGAGCCAAGTTGACGGCCTCAAGTGTCTCTGAAAGAGTTCCAATCTGGTTGATTTTAACTAAAACAGAATTCGCGCATTGTTTGCTAATCCCGTCAGCTAAAATTGTAGGATTGGTAACAAATAGGTCGTCTCCGACAAGCTGGCATTTGTTTCCAAGAACCGCGGTCAGGTTTTGCCATCCCTTCCAGTCATCCTCTGCACAACCATCTTCAATTGAATTGATCGGATATTGAGAAACTAATTCCTCTAAGTATGCGATATTCTCGCTCGATGTTCTTTCGACTCCTTCGCCAGCAAAATAATATAAATCATTTTGATAATATTCAGATGACGCACAGTCCAAGGCTAAAACAATGTCGTCCTTGGGTCTATAACCGGCAGATTCAATGGCTTGAAGAAGAAAGTCCAAAGCCTCAGTTGAGGATTGTAAGTTCGGAGCAAATCCACCTTCATCGCCGACAGCAATGGAATGGTGATTATGATCAAGAATTTTCCGTAAACTATGAAACACTTCTGCTCCCATTCGAAGTGCCTCTTTAAAGGATTTTGCGCCGATGGGCATAATCATGAATTCTTGAATATCAATTGGATTATTTGCATGAGCACCGCCATTAATCACATTGAACATTGGTACAGGAAGAGTTCTCGCTTCATTTCCACCAAGATATTTATAAAGTGGAAGCGACCTGCTCACTGCGGCCGCTTTAGCAACGCTAATAGAAACGCCTAGAATAGCATTCGCACCTAACTGTGACTTATTAGGCGAATTATCAAGGTCAATGAGTAATTGGTCCACTGACTTTTGGTCAAAGGGATCTTGATTCTTAAGATTTGCAGCTATCAATCCATTAACATTTTCGACAGCCTTCAATACACCTTTACCTAGATATCGTGTTTGATCACCATCTCTGAGTTCATGAGCTTCTTTAGCTCCAGTTGATGCCCCCGAGGGGACAGCGGCCCAACCGATTGCACCTGAAGTCAAATATGTCTGCACTTCTAGTGTCGGATTACCTCGACTGTCTAGGATTTCGCGACATTTTATATCTTTGATTAAATCCATGATTCCCTAAAATAAATTAGTAATAATTAATATTCGGTTAGATCCCTGTAATCTCTGTTATGAATCTAATCATTATTCAGAGCAACACCGTACAACTCCATTCGGTGTCCACAAAGTCTATATCCTAATCGTTTGGCAATTTTCTTTTGCAGACGTTCAATATCATCATCAACAAATTCAATGACGTCCCCTGTATCGACATCAATGAGATGGTCGTGATGATCGCGGTTTGCCACCTCATACCGTGCGATCCCATCACCAAATTCTAGTTTTTCAATAAAATCAAGTTTAACTAACAAATTGAGTGTACGGTAAACGGTTGCTATCGAAATATTTTTATCAATCGTGTTTGCCATTTCATAAAGTTCTTGAGTGCTTGGGTGGTCCTTTGCCATTTCCAATACCGAAACAATAGTTCGTCTTTGCTCGGTCAAGCGAATACCTTCTTTTTCGCACTGCGCAAGGATTGATTTTGATGAAGTTTTATTCAAAAATTTAATCTCCAGAATTCATAACCTTAAGGCCAAGTTGACAGGCTTTACTTACACTAATTTATCAAGACATCAGTTTTAAGAAGTTACCAAATTGAGAATAAATTGTAAAGACCACCTCGCGTCATTCTTTAGATCACTTTGAATTTCAGACAATATTTTCCGAACATTTTTTCTCCGAACGATTTAATTTTGAAAGACCCTATCACCTTGATTGACGCTCAATATGGCTATTATTTAGAAGAAAAATCAACAAATTAATCTTGGATATTAGGACATTATTAGATTGAATACATTGAACTAAACAAGGTTTTTCTAGGGTACGATACCGATAATGCAATGAGGAGTGGCCTAATTGCATAGAGACGGTCCAGTTTCTTAGGATGGATGTTTAGATTTAAACTGAACGATTGTATGACCAAAAATAGTTTGAATTGGATTGGAAACAGGCGAAAACCAACATCCCAATTTTGATGATGACCTCCTGATTATAGCTGCGGTCCAACAATTATATGTCAGAAGTCAAGCGAAATCATTCGGAACACTCTAGTTTATCAATAATGGTTCAAAGGAGGAGCAATAAATTGGTCATATCTTCGTCTACCACAAAGGAAGCGGAAACCATTCACAAAACGATGGGTGTAAAGTTCGGAATTAAACTCTATGAATTGTTTGAGGATGAGAACTCATGCGGCTTGTATTAGACCAAAAACAGGACGCTCTAATATCCAGAGGGATGATTGTAGAGCGTTTTCATAGATCAATAATCACTGTAGTATTAGTGATTGAGGCCTTAAGTTGGCAATGAATTACGAATTTAGGGATTAGGGAATACAAACCAAATGATTTAACTGACAAACCAGCAAACAGCCATTACCAGTCTAATCGCTATGTCCCGCAATGTGTTTTTGTAACGATTTCGTTGCTCCGTGGGGGTTTAGAAAATGCCGCATATTTAATTTGCCTTTTATAAGGTTTTTTAAGTGCTTCGACTAGATTATTGAATCTAAAGTAGTCACCTTCCAGAGACTCCTGTATTGCCAATTCAATTTGATGATTACGCGGAATAATCCAAGGATTGCTGCGCTGCATGAGTTTCCTCCTATCCAAATCAGGCAAAGCTAAAGTATAAAGCCGATCCTTCCATTTATTTAACCAATGTAATAACGATTGAGGATTTTCTGCAATGGGCTCAAATGCTTTATAGGTGATTGCATCGAATTCTAACTCGGACAGAATTCTAAATGCTTTGGTAAAATCACACCCTGCCGATTGAAAAGCGGTGAGAAATTCTAAGATTAAATTGTGATCATTGGTATTGGGGGTTTTAATTCCAAGTTTGGCACCAAAAATTTCAAGCCAATGGGTTTCATAGAGGTCTGAAATTTCAGAAAGAGCTTCGTTCGCTAATTTTTTGCTTACGTCAACGTTAGAATCAATAAGAGGGAGAAGAGTGGCGGCAAATTGTGTGAGGTTCCATTGCATGATCTTGGGTTGGTTAGAGAACGAGTAACGTCCATTAAAATCAATTGAGCTGAACACTTTTTCTGGATGATACTTATCCAAGAAAGCACAAGGGCCGAAATCTATTGTTTCACATGATAATGAAGTGTTATCGGTGTTCATAACCCCATGAATAAATCCCACTCCCAGCCATTGAACCACCAGCTTGATTTGGCGCTCAACGATGCTTTCAAGAAGCGCTAAGTAGGGATTTCGGGCATACTTGATTTCTGGATAACAGCGATTGATCAAATAATCGGCCAGTCTTTTGAGTGAGTTATAATCATTGCGAGCATAGAAATATTGAAAGGTTCCGACACGGATATGGCTCCTGGATACACGAACTAAAATGGCTCCAGGTAATGGTCTTTCCCGGTAAACTATATCACCTGTAGTTAAGGTTAACAAGGACCGAGTTGAGGGAATTCCAAGGTGATGCATGGCCTCGGAAACAATATATTCACGCAACACAGGTCCTAACCAAGCTCGACCATCTCCTTGGCGTGAAAAAGGTGTCTTACCAGATCCTTTTAATTGAATGTCAAAGCGAACTCCTTCGGGAGTATCAATTTCACCGAGTAATATAGCTCGTCCATCCCCTAAACTGTGAACCCAATTACCAAACTGGTGGCCTGCATAAGCCATAGCAATCGGCTTTGAATTTTCAGAAACTGAGTTGCCGGAAAAAATTTTAGTTGCGTCGGAAGTTTTGAAATAATCAAGATCAAAACCTAATTTTGTAGCTAATTTGGTATTAATCTTAATAATTTGTGGAGCCGATACAGGAGTCGGGTTAACTCTTGCAAAGCAAGGACTAGGTAATTCTGCATAACTATGCTTGAAAGCAATCATGATAATAGCAACCTAAAGTTATCGATTTGACTATGGCAATTTACTAAGCCGTTCAATTAAAATTTCAAAAAATTGATCACTGTCAACGTCACCGATAAACATGGCATTGGCCACTCGGTCAGTAACGCCCCACCAATCTGCAACTGTCATTCCCCTAGTTAATTCTGATTGGGTCTCAATCTCAACGTTAATAAAGCGGCCAGAAAAAATCTCAGGGTAGAGCAGGTAGGCGATAACAGTCGGGTCATGCAAGGGTGCCCCATTTGAACCGTATTTTTCTTTGTCAAAACGCTCAAAGAAACTAGCCATATTGGCGACCTCCCGACCCATCTGATTACCAATTGAAGCTATTCTTAATATTCGTTCGTCCGTTAAAAGTACTTTATGGGTTACATCTAATGGTAGAACTGTAATTGGTACACCAGAGCGAAACACGATGTGGGCTGCTTCGGGATCAACAAAAATATTAAATTCGGCGGTCGGAGTTACATTGCCTACTTCAAAATAGGCTCCACCCATCAGAACAATTTGCTGGATTCTGGCTGCAATATCGGGAGCTTTTGTCAATGCCTCGGCAATATTCGTGAGTGGGCCTAAAGGACAAAGTGTAATAGTATTAGAATTATGCTTACGAATCGTGTTGATTATGAAGTCAACTGCAGAGGTTGATTGAAGTTGGATGGTCGGTTCAAACAACTTCATTCCATCAAGTCCAGTCTTACCATGAACATGCTCTGCTGTTATGAGTTTCCTTTTCAATGGCTCAGCATTACCTCTAAAAACGGGAACATTTGGAAAGCCAGCTGCTTCACAAATCATAAGGGCATTGCGTTCGGTCAATTCCAAGGGAACGTTACCGGCTACTGTGGTTATTCCTAGCACTTTTAATTCAGAGCTTGCGAGTGCGAGCATTATCGCGACCGCATCATCTTGGCCTGGGTCCGTATCAATTATTATTTGACGCATTATCATTTATCTCTTTTACTCGTATTATTTATAGAATGGGGGTCAGAACTACTATTGCTGTCCCAACTTTTAACTTTGGATTGAATATAATTTCGTAATGCCAATTCAGGATCAATTGCATGAGATGAAGCCAAGCGCGTTACTTCATAGAGTAAAGACCCAAATAGCTCCTCCATATCTTCATTTGTACGCTGCAATTTAATTTTCCTGATAATGTCCTGTAATTCAGATTGTAAATTGAATACCTGGCCAGAGGATTTGGCGTCGCCAAGACCGGGATCATAATTATTAGCCTTGTTGGCAAGAGATAAAGCTGGCAACCCCCATGTTAATCGCTGAAAAATGCTTGTTTGTGTCCCTTTGTGTTCTTGGTTCTTAGATTGTTCCCAGTTTATTCGCTGTTGTTGAGCTAATGCCACTTTTTCTCCATCGGCAAAAATATGGGGATGGCGCCGAATCATTTTTTCAGCGACCAGTTGAGCGATAGAGTTAAAACTAAAAGCACCCGTCTCGGAACCTATTTGGGCATAGAAAATTATTGCGAATAAGAGATCTCCCAATTCCTCTTCAATTTTCTGATTTTCCTTAGAGCGAACTGCATCAACGACTTCGTAAGCCTCTTCAAGAACACTTGAAGTCAGCGAACTAAAATCTTGCTCCAGATCCCAAGGACAACCGTTTTCCTTGTCTCGCAGTTGTACCATAATGGTCAACAGTCGCTTAACGCCATCAACGTGACCAGTGCTGTTATTCGGGCGGTGTGCAAGTTCTGTTTCACAACTCATTCCCTACTACTCCTTGAATCTTGCTGTTGTTAATAGGTGTTGGATAGGACTTTGAAAACTGCATGGGCTTATCTGTTACACTAAAGATGAAAGATACTGATTACATTGCTCTGAATAATCCTGACATAATTTTCTATCATAACTTCATATGGTGAAACTCCAAAAGATTTCATTGCGTATTCAATAGCGACTGATTTAAGCAAAATTGATTTGAAGTTCACAAAAAATATTATAAAAATCCCTGTGAATGAACGTGTTCATTCCGTAGATATTTCAATTTTTAGGAGGAATAAAAATGCGATTAATAATTGCAACAATAGTCGCTTCATGCACTTTACTGTTCGCATCCGCAGGATTTGCGGCATGTGATAGCGGTGAAATGGTCATGAAGTTTAGCCACGTAACCAATACAGACCGCCACCCTAAGGGTATCGCTGCTTCGCTACTACAGGAACGAATCAACACCGAAATGAATGGTGTTGCGTGTATGGAAGTTTTTCCAAACTCAAGCCTCTATAATGATGACACTGTCTTAGAGGCAATGCTGAATGGGGATGTCCATTTTGCGGCCCCATCTTTGTCAAAATTTGAACAATTTACTAAGCAATTTAGAATTTTTGATCTGCCATTTATGTTTAAAAACATTGAAGCAGTTGATGCCTTCCAGCAATCTGATACGGGTCAAGCAATCAAAAACTCAATGCTCAGAAGAGGTATTCGAGGATTGGAATTCTGGCACAATGGCTTAAAACAATTTTCAGCCAATAAACCTTTGATGTTACCGTCAGATGCTTCGGGACTTAAATTTAGAGTTCAAAACTCCGATGTTCTCGTGGCCCAGATTGAAGCCTTGGGCGGGTCACCACAGCCGATGGCATTTAGCGAAGTATACGGAGCACTTCAAACGGGGACTGTGGATGGTCAGGAAAACACGTGGTCGAATATCTATGGGCAAAAATTCTTTGAAGTCCAAGATGGAATCACTGAAACCAATCATGGAATTATCGATTATCTGGTTGTTGTCTCTGTCGATTGGTGGGATGGTCTTGACTCTGATGTACGCGACCAGTTGGCGCAAATTCTACAAGAAGTAACGCAAACTCGAAACTCTGAAGCCTTTGCAGTGAATGAACAAGCACGCCAGGCAATTATTGATGCCGGTGGTGTTGTCCGTACCCTCTCAAATGAAGAAAGAAGCCAATGGGTTGATGCCATGAAGCCTGTTTGGTCACAATTTGAAGATCAAGTCGGAATAGAAAACATTGCTGCCGCCCAAGAAATCAACATGATGCATTAAATCTTTGGGCAATTGAGAATATTCTCAATTGCCCGATTTATTGTTCAAATCAAGTGTGTTAGACACTGTGATCGATCGAATTGAGCAAGTTGGTATTGCCATCATCCTCGCGTTGATGACTCTAATCACGTTTACTAACGTTGTTCTGCGCTATGTTTTTAATGACAGCCTAATCTGGGGTTTGGAGGTTACGTCCCACTTATTCGCCTGGCTTATTTTATTTGGAGTGAGCCACTGTTTCAAAATATCAGCACATCTTGGTGTTGATGTCCTAATCATGTGGGTGTCCCCGCAATTACGACGATTAATTGGGCTAATTGCAGCTGTTGTTTGCCTTGCTTATGCTTTTTTTCTGCTCAAGGGCGCATGGGATTACTGGGCTCCTTTTGTTGGTCTTTATGAAACAACTGGGCGCTGGATTCCGACCGGAATAGATTGGACCACCCGTGATCGAGCGTGGTACGAAACCGTGCAAATCCCCATGTTTGACTTCCTTCGTTTTTTGGAACCTCTCATCAATCAAAATGAACCCTATGAAAAACTACCGCGGTTTATTCCCTACCTTATTTTACCCGTTGGCGTGACACTTTTATTTATTCGCTTAGTCCAGGTAACCGTAAGAATATGGCACGGTCACGCGGATAAGATGATTGCTAGCCACGAACTTGAGGAAAACGAGTAGTATCTAATGTCTGTTGTCCTGCTGTTTCTGCTTGTTATTGGATTATTAATCATCGGTGTTCCAATTGCAATTTCGATTGGCTTGTCTTCAATATTGTATTTGTTGGTGTTATCCGACACCTCAATGGCTTCTATCGCCCAATCAATTTATCAAGCGATGGCTTCACATTATACTTTGCTAGCAATTCCCTTTTTTATCTTAGCGTCTACGTTTATGACCACCGGCGGAACTGCTCGCAGAATTATCCGCTTTTCGATCGCTATTGTCGGGCACTTTCCAGGTGGACTCGCCATAGCAGGTGTTTTTGCCTGTATGTTATTTGCTGCTTTGTCCGGATCTTCACCAGCCACTGTTGTTGCTATTGGATCAATTGTGATTGCTGGGATGCGCGAGGTAGGGTATTCAAAAGAGTTTTCGGCAGGAATCATATGCAACGCTGGTACACTTGGAATACTCATTCCCCCATCAATTGTAATGGTCGTGTATTGTTCGGCAACTGACGTTTCTGTGGGTCGTATGTTCCTCGCCGGGGTAATTCCAGGATTAATCGCTGGGGGCATGCTCATGATATCCATTTATATATTGGCCATTTATAAGAATCTCCCTCGCGGACAATGGTTGGGGTGGAAGGAGGTATTCGTTTCGGCTCGAGATGCCGGCTGGGGATTAATTTTGATTGTGATTATTCTTGGCGGAATTTACGGAGGCGTATTCACACCCACGGAAGCTGCTGCTGTTGCTGCAGTTTATGCATTCTTTATTGCCAACTTTATTTATCGCGATATTGGTCCACTCGTACAACCTCGTGATGGGTCAAGCCTTGCTCTCTCAACACAACTCAAATCAGTTTTCACAGTATTTTTTCACCATGACAACATTGACACACTCTATCAAGCCGGGAAACTGACTGTAACTTTGCTTTTTATTATTGCCAACGCACTGATTCTCAAGCACGTGCTTACGGAACAGCAAGTTCCTCAACAAATTGCTGAAGCAATTTTAGACAGTGGCTTTGGTCCAGTGGTTTTTTTAATCCTCGTTAACCTGATCTTATTGATTGGTGGACAATTTATGGAGCCATCGGGACTTATAGTTATTGTGGCTCCGTTAGTCTTCCCCATTGCCATTGAACTTGGAATTAATCCACTTCATTTGGGAATTATTATGGTCGTTAATATGGAGATCGGTATGGTAACTCCGCCAGTGGGACTAAACCTTTTTGTAACTTCTGGAGTCGCCAACATGTCAGTTTTTGACGTGATTAGAGCCGCATTTCCGTTTCTTGGAATTCTCTTTATTTTCCTGATCATTGTCACCTACGTTCCAAGCATATCAACTTTTTTACCAACCCTTCTTATGGGCGAAGAGATTGTGACTCGCTAAAGTTAAAATTGCGTGGTTGGTCTGACCAGTAGTAGTGACTTAATATTTGATGGACATACCGCTTTTTTTTGAAGAATAAGCATTGAAGCACTCTCGTTAGCCAAAGAAATTGTATCATTCAAAATCGTGAGATGTGAGTGAAGCAATGATACGACCTGTGGCCTCTTGCGGATTATCGAAATTATAAGAGTTCCACTCAATAAATTTATTCCGAAACCAAGTTCTTTGGCGTTTAGCATATTGTCGGGTCGCAATTATAACTCGTTCCTTAGCCTGATTTAAGGTGCTCATGCCCTCAATGAATTGCGTAAATTCAATGGCTCCAATGGCTTTTGAGGCGGGTCGATTTGACTGGATCATTGAATGATTTCTCCGACATTCCTCAACCACTCCCAAGGCAATTATCTTATCGAGTCTTGCTTTTATACGAGCCTCAGTCACCGGTTTGCTGACATTGAGCAATATGGTCTTAAATTGAGCTACGTTGACCAAAGGAGAAGTTCGCTTCTTTTGCCATTCCGACAATCCTTTACCAGTTGACTTATAGACCTCCCAAGCTCTTTGAATTCGACGGGGGTTCTTGCGGTCCAGCAAGGCATACGTATCAGGGTCTTTCTCACGCAATTCATCAAGCATGATATCTTGTTTTCCAGTCACATAAAAGTGAAGGCTATGTTGGCGAATTTCGGGTGAGATGGCTGGAATTTTAGACAGTCCCATGGTTAATGCGGTGAAATAAAGTCCAGTTCCTCCTACAATCAGCAATGGTTTTTGCGGGTACTTTTCTATCACTGACTTAACATCGTTAAGCCAATCACCGACCGAGTAATCTAATTGACATGAAATATGTCCATAAAGCAAATGGGGAATTCTGGCATGATCTCCAGGGGTAGGGCGCGAGGTTAATAATTCCCAACAGGAATACACTTGTAGGGCATCAGCATTAACAATGATTCCATCAAATAAAGTGGCCAACTCTAACGCAAGATAAGACTTACCAGAGCCAGTTGGACCGGAAATAAGTATGCATTGATCACCGCTCAATTGTTCAATTTAATCCTCCATATAAGATATACATCCGCAATAAGTTGATATTGAGGCAATTTAGATTTAGATTAAGAAGAGTTGTCGTTAACTTAATCCAACGCATCGTTTTTAATCAAGGAGTATTATTTGCCCCAAACACTATACAAAAGAGTTCTTTTAAAACTTTCTGGTGAAGCTTTAATGGGACCACTCCAATTTGGTATTCACTACGAAACACTTACACGTATAGCAAATGAAATTAAAGCCGTGCATAATCTCGGTGTTGAAACATGCCTTGTCTTGGGCGGTGGAAATTTCTTTCGTGGCAATATTGTTTCGCAGCAAGGCATACCGCGAACGACTGCCGACCACATGGGGATGCTCGGAACGGTCATGAATGCCTTGGCAATGCAGGCAAAACTTGAATCAGTCGGTGTTGATACACGAGTTTTGTCAGCGATTAGATTAGATGAAATGTGTGAACCTTATATTATGCGAAGGGCCTTGCGGCACTTAGATAAGAAACGTGTGTGTATTTTTACTGCGGGTACAGGAAATTGCTATGTGACAACTGATACTGCGGCAGCCTTACGAGCAAGTGAGCTTGAATGTGAGATCGTATTCAAAGGAACCAAAGTTGATGGTGTTTACGATAAAAATCCAGAAGATGATCTATCGGCGCAAAAGTATGATACGATATCATTTGATGAAGTGATTAAAAAAGACCTAAAGATTATGGACACTTCAGCCCTTGCTATGGCAAGAGACAAAAACATACCCATCGTTGTATTTTCAGTTTTCAAGGAAGGTGCCATGGAAAAAATTCTTCTTGGGGATGGCGATTGTACAATTATCAATTGATTTGAATAGCTGAGAAGCAGTAGAAGAAGGAGTATCGATGGAGGATTTTGAACTAGATATCAACGAATATGAAAGGCGCATGAATGGTGCAATTAGTTCACTTCGGCAAGAGTTTGCTGGGTTACGAACAGGGCGTGCCTCAGCCTCAATGGTCGATTCGATCACGGTGGAGGCATATGGAAGCCAAATGCCGCTTAATCAATGTGGGTCAGTCAATGTTCCTGAACCCCGCATGTTAACAATCACAGTCTGGGACAAAACAATTTTGAATGATGTCGTTAGAGCTATTCAAGACTCTGGATTAGGCATTAATCCTGTTGTAGAGGGGACCGTACTTCGGTTACCTATTCCCGAACTCAACGAGGAACGTCGGACGGAACTGTCCAAAGTTGCCGCAACGTACGCTGAGAATACCCGTGTAGCCCTGCGTAACATACGCCGTGATGGTATGGATGAGTTGAAGAAAGCTAAAAACGATGGGTTGAGTGAAGATGAATTCAAACTTTGGTCGGATGAGATTCAGGAACTGACCGATAAGTTTGTTAACAATGTTGACTCTGTCTTGGAGCGAAAAAAATCCGAAATAATGGCCGTCTGAGAATGAATGATTCATGAAAACTAACGTTGCTTTATCACCATCGGTAACCAAAAATATGCCCACACATGTAGGTTTGGTCATGGATGGCAATGGGCGTTGGGCCAAGCAACGTGGATTATCACGGATTGAGGGACACCAGCGTGGTGCAGAACGTTTACGAGATATTGTCAAGATCTGTCCTGAACTTGGAGTGCAATTTCTTACGGCATTTGCTTTTTCGACAGAGAATTGGAAACGAGGTGACGAAGAAGTTAATGGGCTCGTTGATTTATTCCGCAAATATATTGGCTCTGAATCGAGAGAACTCGTTGAGAAGGGAATTAAAATTAAATTTATTGGCAACCGCACAGCATTTGATCAGTCACTCGTTGATCAAATGTGTCAGCTTGAGTTGGCGTCCCATAGCAACGATAAACTTGTTCTTACAATTGCCATCAATTATGGTGGCAGAGACGAAATAGTAAAAATGGCTCAAGCGGTTGCCACCCAAGCTTTGGCAGGTCATTTAAACGTAGAGCAAATTGATGAATCGGTCCTGAATAAGCATTCATTTACCCATTACATGCCTGACCCCGAACTGATTATTCGCACTTCAGGAGAAACGAGAATTTCAAATTTTTTATTGTGGCAAGTAGCCTATTCAGAAATCGTATTTGATGATGTTTTATGGCCCGAGTTTACGCCTGAGCGATTCAAGGAACACGTGGTTAATTTTGAGCACAAGATTAGACGGTTTGGTTCAATTACAATGAAAGTATGATCGCAAAGTTCCAAGATCTCACTCCTCGATTAGCCTCATCTTTGTTTCTTGTTGGTATCGGGAGCTTTGCTTTATGGGCAGGGCAAATAAGTTTTGTTATCTTTATCGGCTTTGTTGTTGGTTTGATGTATTACGAGTTAAGTACTTTTCCGACAACATATCAGAGACCAAATAAGCAAAAGTACACTCATCCCATTGTTGGTGCTCTCGGCTTTTTTCTTGTACTAGGAAGTTGTCTTCAACTATTGAGTGACCCACAGCAAAGCTTTTTTTACCTTTTACTCGCATTCATTGTATCTATCAGTCTATTGATAGTCGGCGTTAGATCATTGAGTTCAGCTTGTCTATTTTTGGCAATGATATATTCAAGCCTAGGTTTGGCCCTGCTTTATCAAGTCAATGTTTCATGGGTCATCGTCGTCATTATTGCCGTCATTGGAACCGATGTCGGAGGTTATTTTGCCGGAAAGCTCATAGGCGGCCCTAAATTCATTCCTAAGATTAGTCCGAATAAAACTTGGGCAGGAGTTATAGGTGGTTGGTTATTGGCCATTATTTTAGGCATTATATTGGCAATGTACTTCACAAATCTAAATGTGGCATTGACAAAACTAGCCGGAATACTTTTCTTTGTTTCTGTCGCGTCACAGATCGGCGATTTGAGTTTTAGTTGGCTCAAACGTCAAGCCGGGCTCAGCAATAGTTCTAATCTTCTTCCGGGACATGGTGGATTTATGGATAGGTTTGATGGCCTGACCGGTGCTGGTTTATTTGTCCTTATTTTGCAGTATTGGGAATTTTGAGAGCCATACAGTTAGATTGTTGCATATGGAATATTTTATCAGCCTATTTAATTCTCTGCAAACTCTCATTGCATTCTTTTTTGCGATAGGGATTGTTATATTTGTTCATGAATTTGGGCATTACTTAGCAGCGCGGTTATGCGGTTTGCATGTCGAGGCGTTTTCGGTCGGATTTGGACCATCAATACTGAATTTTATTGATAAACGTGGAACGAAGTGGCGATTCTCACTCATTTTACTTGGCGGTTATGTATTGATACCAGGGGTCGGGGATGAACACATCAATTCCTCAAAAACCGATCGTCATGCAGACGAAGCCCTAGATGAAACAGCTCCTCATGGTACAAGTCCAAATGATGTGTCGATCACCAGTAAAATTATTGCTGTTGCAGGCGGTCCATTAGCTAATTTTATCTTGGCTATAGTTCTTTTTACAGGGATGATCACACATCAAGGTTTTATCAAAGAACCAATCACCATTCAGTCGGTTAAACCACTTCCAGAATCATTTCAAAATGAACTCTTACCTAATGACGAGATTCAAGCGATTAATGGCGTTTCAATTGCATCATTAAGCGACCTTTATCAGTATGGAATTGCTGCGGATGTCAACACTTTACAAATCTACACGGTGAGAAGAGACAACCAAGTTTATGATGTTCTAGGTCCATATCCTTTCCCCCCGTTAATTGATAACATAAACCTACGCTCGCCAGCTGATATAGCCGGATTAAAGTCAGGTGATGTCATTCTGTCGGTCAATGGAGAATCAATTCAAAAGGCAACCGATTTAGGTCCCATCATTGCGGAATCAAATGGAAATACCATGCCTTTTGTTATTTGGCGTAATGGCGAAATACTTAATGTATCGTTGGCAGCGAAATTACAGGATATTCCTAATGCGAACGGCGAATTTGAGAAGCGAATGATTATTGGAGTGTCAATGGGGTTATCGCTTGAACTCGCCACGTATTTACCAGGGCCAATTGACGCAATTGGGATTGGACTTTCGCAAACATACTCAATTATTATGGGGAGTATTCAGGGTTTAACCAAAGTTGTTACCGCCGAAATCAGCTCGTGCAATCTCCAAGGACCTATTGGCATCGCCCAAATGACCGGCTCAGCGGCTCAGCAGGGTTGGGACTCATTTATTTTTCTTATTGCTGTTTTGTCCGCAGCAATTGGATTTATTAATCTTTTACCCATACCTATTTTAGATGGAGGACATTTGGTCTTTTATGGTTACACCAAGTTGACTGGTCAAGAAATAAATCAGACCATCAAGAAGAGTGCATTAATCATTGGGATAGCAATTATCAGTAGTATTTTTGTATTTACAATTTATAATGATTTGACCTGCTAAGAGTGAACAAAATTAGATTAATCTTGCATAGATTTTGTACCATAACAAGGTTTGTTATATAATTTTTTTGATGAATCGGGGAACTAAACATAATGAGTTCGTTGATGATAATTATAGTGGAGATGTAGATTGGCTAAATTCATTTGGTTAAAGAAAGCCTTTTTTAGCGTATTAACTTTTCTGTTTTTCTCAGCATCCCTTTATGCTCAAACCTTTCAATATGATCGGATTGAAGTCATAGGGAACCTTCTGATTGACACTGAAAGCGTTATCGAAATTGCAAATTTGCCGAGTTCAGGCTCGGTTAGTGCAAGTGCGATTAATCAAGCCTTTCGTGCTTTGTCCGACCGCGGTGTTTTTGAAGAAATTTCGATTGTTCCTCGTGATAGTGCTCTTGAAATCACCGTGCGGGAATACCCAACAATTAATCAAATTGCTTTTGAAGGAAATAAACGAATCAATGATGAAGAGCTCGCCACCTTGATTTTATCAAAACCTCGTCAAGTTTACTTACCCTCAAGAGCCAAAGAGGACGCGGGAACTATCTCTCTGGTCTATTATGCACGCGGTCGGTTTGCTACAGACGTTACGCCATTTATTATCCGTCGTTCAAACAATCGTGTTGATTTGGTGTTTGAAATTGTTGAAGGCTCAGTCGTTGAAATTGAACGATTGAGTTTTATCGGCAATTCAGCATTTACTGACCGACGCTTGCGACGAGTACTCAGTTCCAAGCAAGCCTCGACTTTGCGTACTATTGTAAAAAATGATACCTACTTTGCCGAGCGTCTTGAACTGGATAAGTCTCTATTGAATGATTTTTATCTAGCCAATGGGTATGTTGATTTTGAGATAGAATCTGTCTCCACAGAACTGACCCGTGAGAGAGATGCGTTCCTAATTACATTTAAAATCAGTGAAGGTCAGCAATTTAACTATGGCAATATTACCGCGTCAAGTGCATTTGAGGAAATTGACCCCACACTTTTCTTAGAACAATCCAAACTTAGCGAAGGGCAAATATTTTCGCCACTAACTCTCAGCGATTCGGTTGAACGATTACAGTTTTATGCTTCTGAGCAGGGATTGAATTTCATCCGGGTGACACCCGAGACCAAGAAAAATCAAGACAATAGTATTGATGTTAACTTCAAGATTGAACGAGGTGAGAGGATTATTGTCGACCGCATTGATATAGAAGGTAATGTAACAACATTGGACCGTGTTATTCGCCGAGAGTTCAGAATTGTAGAGGGAGATCCCTTACAACCTGCTGAAATCTCTCGAGCAGCAGCGCGGATACGAGCATTAGGGTTATTTTCTGACGTTCAAGTGGAAGCACGTGAAGTTTCTTCCACACAAGTTGCTTATACTGTCAATGTTGACGAAGCTCTGACCGGGAGTCTTGCATTTGGTCTTGGTTATTCACCAGAGACAAAATTGTCAGGTAATGTCAGTTTAACTGAACGTAATTTTCTTGGTCGCGGACAAACCCTAGGATTATCCTTTGAATTAGGGTCAGGTAGTCAAGACACCAATGTTTCGTTTTACGAACCCAGACTTTTTGATCAGAATATCAGCTATGAAGGAATCTTTGGCTGGAGCAGTAGTGCTACTGATTCGGATGTTGTTAATGTGGATGAGTTTACTCTCTATAATGCTCTAGGTTTCCCTTTAGAACGCTACAGTAGACTGACTCTCAATGTTGGGTTTTCAAGACTTTCACCCTCTACTTACAGTGGAATTTCAAAAATCCTCTTAGAGGACTTGGGTAAGGATGCCATTAAGATCAACCGCCGTATCAGTTTTGGATATGCGTATTCATTCAACCGTATTGGAGCCGGTTACGATAGAGGTAGTGGATTTTCTGGTCGGTTTAGTCAGATTATATATTTTGGTAACAATTCACACAATACATTGCGAACCAGAGGAGAACTGAACGCGCGATATACTCCCCTCGGGTCGGAAGTGGTTTATATGGCAACACTTGAAGGGGGTATCGTTCGAAGTAGGAGTCCGGCAACACGGTTATCTGACCGCTTCCAGTCGAATACAAGTATCTTGCGAGGTTTTGCTCCAGGAGGGATCGGTCCACGATCTATTAATAATGAATCTTTAGGAGGTAATTACTTTGCAGCAATGCGGCTAGAGAGTCAGTTTCCACTTGGTTTTGGGGGTGATGCTGGAATAAAAGGGGGAGTTTTTCTTGATACCGGGTCGGTTTGGGGGTTAGACCAAAAAGTTGATTTTAAGAGAGAAAATACCTTATGTCTTGATCTCATTAAAGATGGTGACAGCTGCCTTGTTGATGACTCATTTAAGTTACGCTCAAGTATTGGCGCTTCTCTCTTCTTTAATAGCCCGTTTGGTCCTTTAAGGTTAAACCTATCTCGCCCACTTTTAATATATAAAGGGGATCAAAAACTAAACTTTGAGTTCACTCTTTCCTCTTCATTTTAAATGATTCAATTGATCCAACGTGTTTTCCTAGGATGTGTACTCGGACTTGGACTTAGTTCATTTCCAATTTATTCCCAAACGCAAAATTCGGACAGAAACTTATATCTCCCGGTTTTGCCATCAGTTGTTGTTATCAACACTGATCTGATCTATACAAACTCCAATTACGGTCAAAGAGTATCAAGACAGGCAGCTCGAGTCCTAAGCGATCTTAAAATTGAGAATGAAGTAAAATCGGCACAACTTGCACAAGAGGAAGAACAGTTAGTGAATATGAAGCAAGAGCCGGATTTCAAAGAACTCGCAAAAAAATTTGATGATAAAGCGGCTCGTGTAAGGCTTGAGCAAGACCAAAAAGAGTTTTTAATCAACTCATGGAATGCCACTGAACAGGCAGTCTTTAATCAAATTCTCTTCCAGTTCATGAATCAATTAACCCAAATAATGGACTTCCAATTGGTTCTCACTCACGACAGTGTTTTTTGGCATTCTGAATTATTAGATATATCCGATATTCTTGTTTCATTTATGAATGAACAAATTGGTGATGGAACTGAACTTGAAAGCTATGCCGACCCATGGGAAATAGCTGATATTGAAAAAACTTCTATTGCACAATAATCATGATTTTTATCTAACCAAGGAACACAATGAACGAAATAAATTCTGCAACCTTTGTCGATATTGACTTGCTAAAAATCAAGCGAATGATTCCGCATCGATTTCCTCTACTCCTTATCGATAAAGTGACCCGCGTTGAGAAATGGAAAGGTGGAATTGGCCACAAATCTGTTACGAACAACGAACCTCAGTTTCAGGGACATTTTCCAGATAACCCCATCATGCCTGGAGTTTATGTTCTTGAATCAATGGCTCAGACCGCGGCAATCATTGTCAGTCATACATTAGACATGATTGACCGCAAACTAGGGATTTACTTAGTCGCCATTGATAATGCTAAATTTCGTAAAATGGTAGCTCCAGGCGATAATTTAGAATTGCATATGAAAGTGGTTCGCCAGCGGCGCTTTGTTTGGAAATTTGAAGGTGAAGCAAAAGTTTCTGACCGGATCGTGGCTGAAGCTTCCATCACAGCCATGTGGGAATTACTTGATGAATGAGCCACTAATGCCTTCTCTTGATGCTTCGATTCATCCAACAGCAGTTGTTTCACCCCATGCAACAATCAGTCCAGGATGTATTGTTGAGGCACATGCCTTTATCGGTGATGAGGTCACTTTAGAAGAGCGCGTGCACGTTAAGCCATTTGCAACTGTCACGGGTTTAACGTGCATTGGTGCCGATACCGTGATCTATCAGTATGCGTGTGTTGGTGAGGTTCCCCAAGATTTAAAATATCAGGGAGAAAAAACACAACTCGTTGTTGGCAAGCGAAATAAAATCCGCGAGGGTGCGACCTTAAACACTGGTACTGCACACGGAGGAGGGCTTACCAAGGTAGGTGATGATTGTTTATTAATGACAGGTTCCCATGTTGGGCATGATGTGATGGTTGGGAATAATGTAATTCTTGCCAATCAAGTCGCTCTTGGGGGACATTGTATCATTGAGGATGATGTAAGAATCAGTGGTTTAAGCGGGGTTCACCAGTTTGTTCGAATTGGCAAAGGAGCCTTTATTGCGGCGGTGACACTCGTTCGAAAAGATGTCATTCCTTATGGCTTTGTTGATAATCCGATGGGAGACCTTGTCCAAATAAATCTTCCTGGCTTGCGAAGAAGTGACATTTCGGCAACAAAAATTGTTGAATTAAAAAAAGCATTTGAATTTTTGTGTGATCACGAATCGTTTACGGGGGCAATCAAAGAGCTTGGCAAACAAGACTATACTGAGGATTCATTGGTTCCCGATATCATTCGTTTTTGTCAGGAAAAAAGTAAAAGAGAATATCTAAAACCTACCTCAAAGCCAAAATGAAACAATCTTGCCAATCTTCCTTTGTCATGATCGGAGGCTCTGGTCCTCTTCCAGAAATAATTTTCAAGCAACTGCAAGATCAAGATTGGTCAATTAAAATTTTGTCTTTACCAGGTTCTCGCCATGAACATCTTGACCCTAGCTGCAGACAAATCAATCTCCATAATTTTTTAAGCGAACTTCAGCGATGCCGGCTTGAAGGTGCTCAAAACATAGTTCTTGTCGGAGGGGTTAATCGGCTTGATATTAATAATGAATATGCGGCCATGGACAACCACGGGTCAGAGATTGCGGGGGGAGACGATAAAGTACTCAGAGGTTTCCTCAATAAAATTGAACAGTTGGGCTTTAAGATCAGGGGAATTAATGAGTTTCTTGTTGATTTCATAACCCATGAGGGTTTCCTCACGGTTGCTCAACCCAGCGCGCTTGATGAGATTGATGCTTTAAGAGCTGAAGAAATCATGGCTGCCCTTGGTCAAGTTGATGTTGGTCAAGCAACAATTGTTAGAAACCAAATATGTTGGGGTCTTGAAACTGGGTTAGGGACAGATTGGATGCTCAAATCACTTCTTGAAGAATTTGTGAACAGTCAATCAACGGTTGTGCCAAGTGGATTGCTATACAAAGGCTCCAAAGCAAACCAAGACTTACGAGTTGATCTGCCGACAATTGGCTTAACGACTATTGAACTTGTTCATCAGTTAGGATTGGCGGGAATTGTTATCGAGTCAAATCTAACAATCATACTTGATAGGCCTAGGGTCATTCAATTTGCTAATGAAAAGGGGCTTTTCCTTTGGTCAAAAGTAAAACAAGAAGTCAAAACCTAAAGCGCGTATTTATCCTAGCCGGAGAGCCATCAGGAGATCGGCTTGCCGCTGATTTAATGGCGGGCTTAAAACTGTATTTTCCGACGATTGAAATCCACGGTGTCGGTGGTCCGTTAATGGTCAAGGAGGGGCTTAAAGTAGTGTACCCTTACGATGAATTAGCGATCATGGGGCTTTTTGAAGTTCTCAAGCATTATCGGCACCTTGTTCGGTTAAAGAACTCAATTGCCCATACCATAATCAGAGAAAACTATGATCTCGTCATTACTGTTGACAGCCAAGATTTTTCTATTCGTCTCGCAAAAGAATTAAAGGTTCATAAATTTTCACAACCCATTATCCATTATGTTCTACCCACTGTTTGGGCTTGGCGCGCAAACCGGATCACCAAGGTAAAGCAATTTTATGACCATATCCTCTACCTATTTCCCTTTGAAAAAGAAATTCTTGATCAGAATGCGATATCGGGAAGTTTTGTTGGGCATCCAATAACCCGGCTTTGTCAAATCACTCCCAAAGACTATAACACGGTGATTAAATCTATGGGAATTGACCTTGACCAAGACATCCTTTTGATTTTACCCGGCTCAAGAAAAAGCGAATTCAAACGCTCCGTTCCAGTTTTTTCGGCGACTGTAAATAAGGTACTGAATGCGCACCCTCGCTTTCAACCTGTTGTTGTCTTGGCTCCCAATATTGTTGAATATTCGAATCAGTTTACCGAGCAATGGTCATCTAGCATTAAGTTTTTTGACCCTCGGTTAATCTCATCCAGACAGTTTGATCAGTACAAAATGGCTCTGTTTTGCACTAGTAAAATCGCTCTAGCAATGTCCGGTAGCGTTTCTCTTGAACTTGCCGCAAGTCAAACGCCAATGGTCATTGGATATGATTTTGATAATTGGTTTACACGTCAGATTATAAAACGTATGCTTCTGATTAACACGGTGACACTTGTAAACCTCGTTTCACACTCACATTCAGTTCCTGAGTGCTTGGGAACAGATTTTAATTCTACACAACTGAGTGAAGAACTTAAAAAGTTGATTGAAAGCCAGACATGCTATCAAAAGCAGCTTGATTCCTTTAAAATAGTCATGGAGAAGCTCGCTTTCCCTATGAGTGATATAAACTATCCAGCGGCCGAAGCTATATATCAACATTGTGTCAATCAAGATAGCGGTTGATGGGCGCCTACAGTTCAACATTGCGAAAGCAAATCTTCAATTTTTCCTTGATATGGAATCAGTTGGTCGGCAATTAAGTGAACGCGGATAAGACTCAACATTAAGATTTTGTTGTTAAAGTGTCTATGATAGATAACTGTGATTTAAAGTTTGATCACAGTGTATTATTCCAGAGAGTGATTGGCTTGGTACTATTGCACATAACAGGTTTTTACCGGATATGAGTTCGTACTTTTTGGTCAAATAATCTGCAACAAAATTAATGGATTAAATGTTAGATAAACCACAATCCAACGAAAAGATTCGGCACGTCACCTTAGATGACCGCTATGATCTTGCGAAAAAAACTGTTCTTTTGAATGGAACACAAGCATTAATTCGAATGCTCCTTAATCAAAAGGCACGAGACATAAAGGCGGGGCTCAATACAGCTGGTTACGTTACCGGTTACAGGGGTTCGCCGCTTGGTGGAGTGGACATGCACATCTCTCGCGAACTCCACCGATTGTCCGCGGCTGATATTGTCTTTCATCCGGGATTGAATGAGGATATTGCCGCGACAGCAATATGGGGAACACAGCAGGCAGAGTTGCACGGTGAAGGTAAATTTGATGGTGTGTTTGGGCTATGGTATGGAAAGGGACCTGGTGTA
>MPNP01000038.1 GCA_002239085.1 Rhodobacteraceae bacterium bin131
TGTTCCGGGAGAATTCCGGTATCTGCAGCCGTTGGCGTCAAAGTGACACTGGCCACTCCAGGGGATGAATCGGCAGTGTATTCAGTGGTATCACCGCCAAAAGTTTCGTTCAGGTCAATTGCGTTTCCATCAGAACCAGTGAGTGACAACGCACTGAGGTTTGATAGTGGATTGTTGAACGAATTAATGTAATAAAGCTCCGTGTTTTTAGTCAAGTCTGGCAAGGAAGTCAGCGAGTTGTCCCCAAAATCAAGGGAATTTAGATTAACGTTCTTGCTTAGATCGGGAAGAGACGTAAGTTGGTTATTGCTAATGTTCAGATCGATTAGTGCAGTTAGAGCACCGAGATCTGGCAAGGAAGTCAACTTGTTATAGGAAACGTTCAAATTGGTTAGTGTAGTTAGTTCACTGAGATCCGGCAACGATGTTATTTTGGTACCGGTGATGTTAAGTGCTTCAATTGCGGTAAGACCATTGAAATCGTCCGTTTTCAAAGCAGTGAGTTCACTGTCAAAGATATCAAGAAATGTTACCTCCGACAGATCTACAGCCTGAGCGCAACCTTCCACAAATAACGCTTGTACGAGAGCGTCACGGACCGCTTTGGTACGGTCACAAACTCCTTCTGACACCCTAACTGAAACTGATTCAATGCTAAGATCTGACGGATATTTTGGATCAGTACTTGTGGTAATGCTGTGGCTGACGTTAACGGTTCCCGCAGCAACACCCGAGACAGTAACTGATTGTGGGTAGTTGTAATTGTTCGGGGTAAAGACTAGAGCAGAAGAAACCGTCACCTTGTCGGTATCCGCGCTGACTGGTGTCACTGTTATGTCCGAGGAGGGCTTGCTATTTAGATATACAAAATACTCGCCCGTGGCATCATTACTCAATCCCACATTCAACTTTTTTGGATCTATCGTAACGCCTGCAGTGTCGTTGTCCACAATTGTTAGCGTCACTCCTGTGACTGACAGACTGCCCGCAGTTGCAGTAAGGACCAGCGTTTCGTCTTCTTCGTCAACTTTGTCGTTCCAGATCTTAACATTGGTCGTAGCCGATATCTCTCCCGCCGGAATCATGAACTCTTTTAGTGGAACATAGTCAAGCGTAACCGTTGCCGTTGAGGTGCTTTCCGCAGCGAGTGACACCACGACGCCGCCCATACCTGCAAGGTTGTCCAGCGTTGCCGTAATGACCACTGTACGAACATCCTCGTCTACAGTATTATTTGTCGCCGATGTTGTCAGCGTCAGGGTGGTGGGAGGTGGGGTCCGTCGCGTTACATTTAATGTATAAGTTTTGGTAGTTTTCCCGTCCTCAGCTGTGACCAATATGGTGATGGAGTTTTCCCCGCCGTCAAGTGCTATTGCACCGCTCTCCGAACCACTCATCAAGTCTGTGAGGCTATCCCCCTTGCCGGCTTGGACTTTGGCATCATCATCATTCAGCGTTGCTGTAAGTTTCAAATGCGTCACTGAGATACCCACTGTCGCAGTGTAGGACTCGGTAGTTGCTGAAAACTGCGAGGGAGTCAGCACCAACTCGGAGAATGTACCGGCTTCACTCGTTCCGGTCTGAGCAGAAAGTGAGGATAGCGTTGCGTCGTCCGATTTTGGCGTTCCCGTACCAGTCAACCAGACACTATTGCCACCTGAATTTGTTGCTCGCACCCGTACCCGGTATTCCGTCCCGTTATCAAGAGAAAGAATGGTTTGTGCCGCCGCCGGTGGGTTGGATTCGGTGCGGTCAACTGCGACCCATGCCGTTGCCGGGTCGTTACCAGATGCGGTCGCATCGTCTGCCACCATATTTGAGCCTGACTTGGGTGCTGATGTGTAGTGAACGTCATAGCCCGCAACCTCTCCTCCTGATGTCGGAGCCGACCAAGACAACTCCATCTTGGCGTTTCCGGTCGTCACAACTAGCTGCGTTGGTGTACCTGAAACCGCTGGCAACCGTGTAACCGACAACTTGTAGGTCTGTGTCGTCTTGTCTTGGGCAGTCACTTTGACGCTGATGTCGTTTTTGCCTAACGAAAGGGCTATTGAATGACTAACCGAGCCGCTTGTCACCGCCACGTCTTCTACCGTCACAGAGGCGTTCGACTCGTTGACAGTAGGTGTAATCTGAACATGTGTAACCGAGTTGACCACCGTTGCTGTGTAAGACGTGGTACTTGAATCGAATATTGAAGGTTTCAGCTCTAATGTGCTGCTGAAGTCCGACCCGTCCGAACTCGTGGTTCCCGTAAGTGCAGAAAGTCTCGCGTCGTTTGATTGGCGAGTAACCGTAACCGTGTAAGTTTTTTCAGTTCCGTCCTCGGCGGTAACCACGATTTCGATGGTGTTAGTGCCCACTTCAAGTTGAATGGCATTGCTCGCCGTTCCGCTAGCTAGCGAAACTGCGGTTTCGCCTTGCTTACCTACTGTAACCTTTGCTTTGCCGGTATCTGTTACCGTCGGTGTCATCTTCAAATGCGTCACTGCATTGGTTACCGTCGCCGTGTAGGATGCGGTGTCTGATTGAAAGGTTGAGGGGTTCAAAGCTAGTGTGCCACTAAAATCCGTCCCGTCTGTACTGCTGGTTCCAGTCAGTCCAACAAGCGTTGCATCGCCAGATTGGCGCGTGACCGTTACCGTGTAGGTTTTCTTTGTCTCTTCGTTATGAGCTATCACCTCAATGCTGATGTCGTTCATTCCCACTTCAAGTTTGATAGCCGCGCTTGCCGACCCGCTTATCACTGCGGTACCATCCACCTTAACTGTGGCGTTTGACTCGTTAACGCTTGGCGTTACCTGCACATGCGTTACCGAACTCGTCACCGTCGTCGTGTAATTCTCAGTGCCAGACGAGAATTCGGGAGTGAGTGTTAAAAGCGAGAAGCTACCATCTGCACTCTCGCCACCCGAAGCCGTCAGGTCAGAAAGATTGGCGTCATTAGATTTCGGCGTACCGGTGCCAAAAATCCAATCACCCGCCGTTTCGGAATTCTTAGCTCGCACCCGCACCCGATATTCCGTGCCGTTATCAAGAGAAAGAATGGTCTGCGCCGCCGTTGGCGGGTCGGATTCGGTACGCTCAACCGCGATCCACGCTGTCGTGGGGTCATCTCCGGTGGAGCTCGCATCGTCAGCTACCGCATTATTACCTGACTTGGGTGCTGAAGTGTAGTGAACATCGTAGCCCGTATATGAATCAGTCGGTGCAACCCATGTAATCTCTAGTCTGGTGTTACCTTCTGTTACTTTCAGATTCGAGGGCTTTGATGCTTGTACAGTGAAGGTCGCACTCCCAGCTATTCCTTGATTGCCTGCGGCGTCGTAGTATCCATTGGTGATAGCCACGTAAACCTGTCCACCGATAAGGTTTGAGGTCGGGTCAATCGTGATGGTGGTGCTGTTTTGATTGATTGTTGCCGTGTACGGTATGCCTGTGCCATTTGCGTCGGTTGTTTTCAGTGTCAGGATGTTCGCTAGGTCAGTGTTAGCAAAAACACCACCAATCGGATCTTTATTTATAGCTTCTTCAAACGTCAGGGTGATGTTTGTCGTTGGGTCCGACACTGTGGCGCCGTCAATTGGGTTGAATGACGGACTAGGGGCTGTAGCATCCACTGTAAACGTAGAACTCGTTGCTCTGCCCTGATTACCATTGGTGTCGTAGTATCCATCAGTGATAGCCACGTACACTACACCGTCGGCAAGGGTAGATTCCGGATCAATTGTGATGGCGGTGCCGGCCGAATTGATGGTCGCCGTGTACGGTATCTCTGTGCCACTTGCACCGGTTGTTCTGAGCATCAGAATGGTCGACAAATCCGCATCTTCAAGCACATTGCCAACGTTGTCTTTTCTTACCGGCTCAGAAAATGCAATCGTGATGTCAGTCTCAGCATCGGTCACCGTGACGCTGCCGTCTGGCCCGAATGTTGGCAGAGGAACGTCGTCGTTAGTCACCGTGACTGTGGCGAGCGAGCTACTAGCATGGCGTTTGTAGTAGTCGCCGAGGTCGTCAACGGGTTTGTCCGCCGCGGCAATCCGCAGTTGGATGGTCTCGCCGGGTTCAAAGTTCGTATCATCCAAGATCTCTACCGACAGGGTCTTCGTCTTGCTATCTGTTGGCCCAAATGTCACCGACTGGGTACCAATCCTGTAGTCCGTTTCCTCATCCGCTGTTCCTGTGGTAAGCACTTCAATGTTGAAGGTGGTTGGAGAACCCGGTAGGAGACTCACCGTTACCGGAACGTTCAGCGTTCCACTGTTCTCGGCCACCGAGGCGGTATAGGCTGATGTTGCCGTGAAAGTGTTGCCGAACACAATCTTCGCCGACTCCACGTCGTTGTCTTCAATCGTGATAGTGGTAGTTGCAATATCAGGCTCTGGCCAGCCGTCGGGCGGTTTCAGGGTCACGATGAAGGATTCTTCGCCCTCTACCAGTTGGTCGTCCGCTGGGGTTTCAAACAAAGCGTCTTGGCCGGACATCGTTGGACCCACATCTCGGTGTCCGCACTTTTTCAATTCTGCCCGAATGCAATCGCCGTAAGGTGTAATTCCGAATCCCTCGGCGGGGCGAACAAAGTCGTCGCCTGTGAACGGCATTCCGTTGCTCTGTCTCCATTCAAAATTCACACGACTAAAAGGTACAGTAGTGAGTGCCCGCCATGAAGCGGTAACGGTCGTGATATGGTCACCTTCAGAGAAGCGATAGGTCGGTCGAGCAAAAGTGGTGCTTGCCGTATTGTCAATGATCGTCACCGTTGAGGTGGCTGTTTTACCGGGAGTGACTGACCAATTCGTCACACCACTTGCAGGGGTAATCGTCACCGTGAAGGTCTCGCCACTGTCCAAGTCACTACGAGCTCCAGTAATAAAATCAGTAACGATTGGTACTGAAATCGTTGCCGATGTAGCTCTGGGACGAACCCGAACAGTCGTTGGCGTCGTACCCGTGTCGGCACTCGTCGCACTTCCGCCAGAGTAGTCATAGTTAACGTCGAATAACAGCCCGCCATTGGGTGCTGCTTCGCCCAGCATCACCGTCAGTTCAGCATTCTCACCTTCTACAGCCGTCACTGATGGTGTCAAGGCATAGGTCTGCGTAGTTAAGATAGTTACCGCCATCGCATCAACAACAAGGCTGGACGGGTAATTTGTATCCGAACTAGAGATGGAATGTGTGATTGTCGTACTACCTGGCTCTATGCCGGTCACTGTGATTCGCTGAGGTCGGTCCCAGTTTGCTGGAGTAAACGACAGCGGAGCAGACACCCTTGCTTTGCCCGTATCGCCACTTCTAGGTGTCACCGTCACCGCCGATATTGGCTTTGTATCAAGCACCACAGTGTAAGTTGAAGTCTGGGTCTCAAGAACATCTAACGATGTGTCGCTCAACGATACCCCAGGACTATCATTGTCCAAAATCGTTAGAGATACTTCCTTGACCACAAGGTCACTCGCTACAGCCGTGAGAACTAGATTCTCGTCGTCTTCAGCTAATTTGTCATCAATGATCGTAACTTGGGCCGTAGCCGAATTCTGGCCGCTGACGATTGTGAACGACTGTGGCAGCGTGAAATCTTCTCCCTCTGTCGCCTCCGTTCTGGCCGCAGCGGCAAGCGTCACCTGCAAACCACCAGACCCAGCAGCTGCACCGTCCAGCGTCGCCGTCACCGTTATCGCACCAGCGGCCTCGGAGACGTTACCATTCGTGGCATCCACTGAGAGAGTTAATGCTTGATCCCGAGACACCGTAACTGTGTAGGTCTTCATAGTGGTCCCATCCTCGGCCGTGACTTCTATATCCAAGATGTTTTCGCCCACTGCCAGTTCAATAGCACCGCTGGTATTATCGCTGCCGACAGCAGCAATTGAACCGCGCTTACCTGCCTTTACGGTCGCGTACGCCTCATTAGTTGTCGGAAGGAGTTTCACGTGAGTCACTGCGTTAGGAACGGTCGCCATATATTCGGTGTCATCAATGGCAAAAGGGCCAATGTCAAGCGCACCATTAAAATCGGTACCGTCCATGCTGGTACTGACCGCAAGACCCTTCAACCTCGCATCGGTAGATAGAGCCGTTGAATCCACTGTAAACGTAGAACTCGTTGCTCTGCCTTGATTGCCATTGGTGTCGTAGTATCCATCAGTGATAGCCACGTACACTACACCGTCGGCAAGGGTAGATTCCGGATCAATTGTGATGGCGGTGCCGGCCGAATTGATGGTCGCCGTGTACGGTATCTCTGTGCCACTTGCACCGGTTGTTCTGAGCATCAGAATGGTCGACAAATCCGCATCTTCAAGCACATTGCCAACGTTGTCTTTTCTTACCGGCTCAGAAAATGCAATCGTGATGTCAGTCTCAGCATCGGTCACCGTGACGCTGCCGTCTGGCCCGAATGTTGGCAGAGGAACGTCGTCGTTAGTCACCGTGACTGTGGCGAGCGAGCTACTAGCATGGCGTTTGTAGTAGTCGCCGAGGTCGTCAACGGGTTTGTCCGCAGCGGCAATCCGCAGTTGGATGGTCTCGCCGGGTTCAAAGTTCGTATCATCCAAGATCTCTACCGACAGGGTCTTCGTCTTGCTATCTGTTGGCCCAAATGTCACCGACTGGGTGCCAATCCTGTAGTCAGTTTCCTCATCCGCTGTTCCTGTGGTAAGCACTTCAACGTCAAACGTGGTTTGAGACTCTGGCAAGTGACTCACCGTTACCAGAACGTTCAGCGTTCCACTGTTCTCAGCCACCGAGACATTGTAGCTAGATGTCCCCGTGGCAGAATTGCCGAATGCAATCCTCGCCGACGCCACATCGTCGTCGATGACCGTGATCGTGGCACTCGCAATAGTGGGCTCTGGCCAGCCGTCGGGCGGTTTCAGTGTCACGATGTAAGTCTCATCGCCTTCTACCAGTTGGTCATTAACAATTTGGGAAACCACATTATGTGTCTGCTCTACCACTGGTGATTCCTCACTGCCATGCCCGCACCTCCCTAAACTTAGGCTTCGGCATCTCTCAAAGGGAAAAACGTTGAAGCCTGTAGAGGGGCGGTCGAAATCGTCAATGTCTTCCCTTGTCAACAGAATACCGTTCATTCTCCATTCGACATCAATTCTACTTAAACCTACGTTAGACAGCGCCATCCAATCAACCGAAACTATCGCAGGCCAAAGTCTCTGATTTGTCTGTAGGGGGTGAACTTCTGTGAAGCGGTAGGTCGCTTGGGGGAAAGTAATGCTCGCCGCATTGTCTATGATCGTCACCGTCGAGGTGGCTGTTTTGCCGGCAGTGACTGACCAACCCGTCACACCACTTGCGGGGGTAATTGTCACCGTGAAGGTCTCGCCATTATCCACGATACGGCGGTCAAGGAAGATCGGCACAGAAATCGTTGCCGATGTAGCACTGGGAAGAACCCGAACAGTTGTTGGCGTCGTGCCCGTGTCGGCACTCGTCGCACTTCCGCTCGAGTAGTCATAGTTAACATTGAATAACAGCCCGTCACTGGGTGCTGCTTCGCCCAGCGTTACCGTCAGTTCAGCATTCTCACCCTCTTCAGCCGTCACTGACGGTGTCAAGGCATAGGTCTTTGTTGACACCTGCGAGTGTGCGGGGGCAGTAATAAACTGCAGTAATGCTCCGATTAGAAGCGCGATGATTGGATTAAAGAACCGCATAAGGGGGGGGGTAGCGATTGTCAATACCCTGCGGCGCAACAGCCACAGGTGTAATTGCCTCATTCTTCATTCCAAATTCCCGGTACAAATAAGCAAACCTTAACCAATTTAACACTTGAGCTATATTCCGCCTAACTTCTTTGGTAGGATTATGAATGATTCGATTAAAACCAAGTTAATACTTGGCACAAAAATTAACTGCTCGTTACAGTCAACAATTTAAATCGGTACAATATATGTAAATGATTGCCAAAGTCAACAAAATATAGTCATTTAGAAAGTTAAAATGATACTGATGATGAGTAACGAATTTACCCTCCCCCACTAAAAGGGTTAAAATAGTTATTGATACTAGGGCAGCTGTGCCAAAATACCCTTTGCTCGCTATGAATTTAATTAGTGTTGGAGCATTTCATTTAAATTGAGTGAAAGACCATTCAAAAAGATATTTATTATCCGATTGCTTCAATTGACCTTCAATCGGTTACGGTTCAACTCACTCAATCACACATGAATACCAACACTGAGACGTTGGATCTTTGTTTGCCATTGATGATAATAACCTCCGCCATGAAGCACATCGCCACGCGAATTGGTTTGAACTTGACGTCTGGTAATCAATTTTTGTTGATGTTGTACAAGAATCCCCAGGTCATAATTGTAAAGATGATACAATGAGTTTCTTCCGATATTTCTTTGGACTCACGCCCGCATGAAATATTACGTGATTTGTGCACTCCCGCATTGTCATGATCAACTCATGGAGACATTTGATATCAAACTGACCAACGGTACCGAGAGAATTTAAGTAGTTTTTCTGATGGACTAAAACGCTGAACCGTACAACGACAAACGAGTGGTTGACTTTCCAAAATTACCGGTAATTAGGCCCTGAGAATCAACCAGCCAAGTTGATTGACGCTCAATAGGCGATTCCACGACATCTTTTTATATTCTCTCAACAAGGCCGTTCCTGTAAGTAACTCAGTGATACATGAGAAACTTTCTTATCCCTTCTTTCTTCATCCCACAATATGGTGTCCGCAAGCACTTATGCCACAATTGTCTATATGAAAATGATGATAGTTGCAATTCCCCTACTGTGGGTACCAATTTTTGCCACTGGCGGGAGTAAGTTAATTGAAGCAAGGCCTCTTGAATTTTGCCCCTCAGGACGCATAAAAAAGCTGCCGAAATCGCACGAATTATGGGAGTAGGGCTAGATCATGCCACCCCTTGACAATGCCCATTGTATTCTGCCATTGTTCAGGAAAATAGGGGTGTCAGCCATTGCCCTCCTCACGTGTTCAATGGACGGAGGAAGATTTGCTCGCGAAGCACCTGCCAACGACCGTTTTCATAGCGCCACTCAATGTTACACAGGAGTTTCATTTCCTCACCAGTCATTCCGCTATGAATTCGAGTCAAGACGCAAACCGCACTGTCACCAAGGACATGGAAATCATGCCACTCCGCCCAGTTGTTGAGTTTTGTCTTGCCTTCTTCCGCCTGCCTGCGGAAATGGGCAATAAATTCTGGTTTGTCATAGGCAGACACAGTTCCATCGGGATTAACCAGCGTCGTATGAAAGTCCTTGTGATAGATGGATTCCAACGCATCAACATCAAAACGAGTGGCCCGTTCAATTAGGTTATCCATTGCGGCGCGGATGGCTTCTTTCGTGTGTGTGGATTTAATCATGATAAAATTTCTCCCTTGTCTAAAGGTAAACGGTCAAAACAAAGACTAAATGCTTTGCCGGGATACCGCGGAGGCTCAACCGCTTTGCACGGTCCCGTTCTTTCAAGGAGATTCAGTCCCTTGCTGTGCAATTCTTCAGAATCCCAGCGAAGCCATCTTCAATCAATTTAGTTTTAATAAAAGGATGGGGAATACGGCAGGTCTTGTCAAGTGGAAAATTTGACGACGTGGGATAATTTCTCAAATATAAATTGTCTCACTTCCAACAGAAGATGAAATTATTGACTTGGCTAAGATGAAAATTGAGATAACACTTAGGGTATTCGGTGGATTTTAAGATAAAGGCAGGACTGATGTCCTGCCTAATCAGAATTTGACATGTTATTTTCAGTAACATGGATATTAATGGTGTTGACTAACCATCAAAGTTGAGGTCGGTGACAATCTTTAGCGCTCGCTCACGTTGCATGCCAATACTTTCTAGGTCAAGATCATCTCGGTTAAAAGTACCCCAAGAAGCAACGATGTCCGAAACACTTACAGCGGGGTTGACAGGATATTCGTGGTTGACTTGAGCATAAATTTCCTGTGCTTCGTCGGAAGCAAGGAATTCCATCAACTTAATTGCTTTCGCTTTGTTAGGTGAATACTTGGCTAAAGCCATTCCTGAAACATTGACATGGGTTCCACCTCCATCAATAAATTCTGGAAAAATAATTTTCACCGATTGGGCCCATTCGGATTGTTCGGGGTCGTCAAGCATTTTACCCATATAATACGTATTGCCTAATGAGAGATTACATTCGCCTGCCCAGATCGCTTTGACTTGAGCTCGGTCGTTTCCTTGAGGTCGACGAGCTAAATTAGCTTTGACCCCTTCAAGCCACTGACGAGCAACATCTTCGCCGTGATGAATGATTACTGCAGAGATTAAAGCAAGATTATAAGGGTGAGTCCCCGAACGTGTACATATACTTCCTTGCCATTGGCTATCAGCCAAGCTTTCATAGTTGGCAATGGAACCATCAGCAACTCGATCTTTTGAGGCATAGATCACACGGGCTCGAAGAGTAAGGGCAAACCACTCACCCAAAGGGTCACGGAAATTGGCTGGTATTCTGCTGTTTATATTTGTGTTTTCAACGGCCTGAACTAAGCCCTCATTGACCAAACCCTGTAAGCGGGAAATATCAACAGTCAATACGACATCAGCCGGTGAGCGAGTATCTTCCAGTTTGAGGCGTTCAACCATTCCTTTGTTTAGGAAAACGACATTGGTTTCAATGCCAGTTTTGGCGGTAAATCGTTCAAGCAATGGCTGGATGAGTTCAGGCTGCCGATACGAATAGATATTCACTTCATTGGCCTTAAGAAGGCCTGTAATTGTTGTTGCGATAACGAGCGTGAGAAAAAAATTAATAAGTTTCATAAATCACCTAAAAATAAAATTGACTAAAATAATCAGAATTGAACTTAATGATGTTTTTATTATGATTCAATATATTCTGACAAAAAAAGTCAGAATTATAAAATTTTCTCAATACGAAGAGATAAAATCGTTTAACTGTTCCATTATTCATAGCTGTGCAGGAGTTATTCACTGCGTTAATTTATTCACTTCACGTGTCATATGGCTGTAAGAGAATCATCGGGTAATAATAGAGTAGAGATTTAGGGAACAGATTTTGCAATTAGAAACTGGCGAACACAAACTGAGGAGGAATTGCCGATGCAAAATTTCGAGACGCTGCTTAGTGATTTGGCGACGCGGGGTGTAAACACAGTTCATTTGGCAAACCATGAAGAGAGTATACCGATGATAATCCAGCCGACAGAACTCCAGAGTTAGGCCTTCAAACTGTTAAACGTGCGGCTATATGATCGCTCCCATATTTGGCACGGTAAACTATCATATTGAATTGAGCCTGAATTCCCTTATAGTAGGGATGTTCCCTTATAGTAGGGATGTAAGAAAATTATATCCTCATTTCATTTGGTAAGTTCAGTTTGACCGTTTAAGCCATTAATCATACCTCAAATCGCTTGGAGACATGACAGAACTTCTATAATGCGAGATAGTATGAGAATTCTCTTCTAGGCGACTTTGTAACAACATAAAGACTGGTATTGATTAAAATCCGTCAAATGTATTGAGTCATCTTTTATGAATTCCAAAAACGAGTTGTACCACTATTGTCAACCCATCAAGAACTCATAATTTATCTTGGTGATCTTAGATTTGATTAACTCAATGCACGAGGGCTATACGGGCATAAAGGAACTAAGTTGAATTCCTCTACTATACAACTTCCGTAGTTGATTAGTCAGAGCCAACTAAGAGTCGATTTTCGCCATAAGTTCAGGAATAGCCGTAAATAAATCAGCCACCACACCATAATCAGCCACCTGGAAGATCGGTGCATCCTCATCCTTGTTGATCGCAACAATAACCTTTGAATCCTTCATTCCAGCAAGGTGTTGAATAGCCCCAGAAATTCCAATAGCAATATAGAGGTTTGGTGCCACAACCTTGCCCGTTTGTCCAACTTGCCAATCGTTGGGAGCATAACCTGAATCAACAGCAGCACGTGAGGCTCCTACAGCTGCACCGAGTTTATCCGCCAGCTTGGAAATCAACTCAAAATCTTCCAAAGATCCAACACCTCGCCCGCCGGACACTACGACTTTGGCCGAAGTGAGTTCTGGCCGGTCAGATGAGGCGACTCGATCTTCTACCCATTCACTCAAACTGTTGGAAAGGGGAACAGTATGCTGTTCAATCGGTGCCGAATTACCCTCGTCAGCAGCAGAATACGCTGCCGTTCGAACCGTAATAATCTTCTTTGAATCCTTGGATTTAACAGTTTGCACAGCATTTCCAGCGTAGATAGGGCGCTCAAAAACGTCAGGAGCAATAATTTTCGAAATATCCGAAATCATCATGCAGTCAAGTAAGGCCGCAACCCTAGGGAGTATGTTTTGAGCTGAAGTTGATGCGGGACCAACTATGTGTTCATAATCGCCAGACATCGCAACGATTAAATCAGCTATGGGTTCCGCTAAGTTATTACCCAATATGGAATCTTCGACTTGAATGACTTTAGCAACCCCTTCAAGTTTTGATGCTGCATGGCACGCTGGCGAGCAATTATCAGATGCACATAATACAGTGACTTCACCAAGTTCTCTTGCGGCCGATAACGTTTTTGCCGTGAGGTCAAGGGCTAAGTCAGAGCCATTTAATTCAGCGATAAGTAAAACTGCCATTTAGAGCACCTCTGCTTCATTGCGTAGTTTATCAACTAATTCATCCACTGAAGGAAGAATTTCTCCTGCTTTACGAGTAGGAGGCTCAACTGTTTTTACAATTTCCAAACGATGACTCGTATCCACCCCATAATCTTCAGGTGTTTTCGTTATAAACGGTTTGCGTTTAGCTTTTTGAATGTTAGGAAGGGATGGGTAACGTGGTTCGTTCATTCGCAAATCAACGGTCACAACGCATGGAAGCCTCAACTTAATCACCTGTAGGCCACCGTCAACCTCTCTGGTTGTCGTTGCCGCGTCTCCTTCAATCGTGAGTTCAGACGAAAATGTCGCTTGCGGATAACCCAGCAGAGCAGCTAGCATTTGACCAGTTGCATTCATGTCATTATCAATGGCCTGTTTCCCCATCAAAATGAGTCCTGGCTGCTCTTCTTCGACAACCCCTTTTAATAATTTTGCGACAGCGAGAGGTTCAATGTCGTCATGCGGGTCATCAGAGGAATGAATAAGAATAGCTCGGTCAGCACCGACAGCTAAGGCAGAGCGTAAAATTGTCTGGGCTTTGGGTACACCGATTGAAACAGCAATGACTTCTTCAGCTTTACCCGCTTCTTTTAATCGAATTGCCTCTTCAACAGCAATCTCATCGAAAGGATTCATTGACATTTTGACATTGTCAAGATCGACTCCCGAACCATCGGTTCTTACGCGGACTTTGACGTTATAATCAATCACTCTTTTAACCGGAACGAGAACTTTCATAAAACCCTCTTACAAATAACTCTCCAAATTCACTATGTGCAATTACTGAAACTAATTTCAATTCCGCTGATGTCAAATACTAAAATTATTTTTTTCGATGAGCACCAGGAACCCAAAGTATATCGCTTTTACCGTGTTCATTGGCATTTCGTGCCATGACAAACAACCAGTCTGAGAGGCGGTTAAGGTATTGAACAGAAAAGGGATTAATGGCTTCAACTTCCTGTAAGGCGATAACACTTCTTTCTGCCCGTCGACAGACCGTTCGTGCTTGGTGCAGAAAAGACGCTACCAAAGTTCCGCCAGGCAAAATAAAACTGCGGAGAGGATCAAGTTTCTGATTCACTTCATCAATTTCTCTTTCAAGCCTTAGAACTTGTTTTTCAACCATCCTCAAGGCCGATTCAGGTTTTGGCTTTTCGTTCGGTGATGCCGATCCATCCAAGGGTACGCATAAATCTGCGCCGAGGTCAAAAAGGTCATTTTGAATCGCCTGAATCATATCCTTTAAGGGGTGAGTTGCATGAAAATGTGCCAAGCCTAAAATGGCGTTGAGTTCATCAACATTGCCATAAGAATCAACACGAGGGGCGGACTTCTTCACTCGAGTTCCATCCCCTAGGGATGTTTCTCCAAGATCTCCGGTTTTAGTATAGATTTTGTTGAGGATAACCAAACTATTCTCCACTTGAAGCAATTAATCCGAGGACAATGATCACAATGACTGCTAGTGCTTGGAAGGTAACCCGCAGTCGCATTAATTTGTTGCCATGTTTGGCATTAAATTCTGGACTGACAGCAAAACCAATGATTCCAATTAGCAAAACAGCTAAAACTAACAGCATGATAATGATAAGGATAAAATTCATGACACACCTATTTTTGTGAAGATACTAACTTATCAACCGCCCTAACAGGCAGAACTCGAATTAAGGCCGCAAATAAGTGTGTGGGGAAAGTAACGCGATAGTGTGTTCTGGGATACCTTGATTCCAAGGCATGGATCAAAACTTTGGTAACCGCTGACGCCGGGAGCTCAAAAGGGTCTTTTTTATCTTTGGGGTTGTAAAGGCGTGGGATTAATTTCTCCCGATACACATCAGCAAAATGAGATTGCTCCCATTGAATCCATTTTTCAAAGTGGGGACGAGTTTTTTGTCTGATCTGCGAAGTGATAGGACCAGGTTGAATCAACGACACGTGGATTCCTGTTCCTTGTAACTCAATTCGGAGAGTATCGGACAATCCCTCTAAAGCAAATTTGGTTGCATTATAGGCTCCCCGCCAGGGCAGCCCAACAAAACCAAGAATGGAAGAGTTGTTGATTATTCGCCCGTGATTTTGCTTGCGCATGATCGGTAATACAAGCGTTGTGAGTTCATGATAGCCAAAAAAATTGACCTCAAAGATTGATCGGAGTGCATCTCTCGGAAGATCTTCAACCGCCCCGAGCAAACCATGAGCCCCATTGTTGAACACGGCATCCAATGAACCTTGGGTTCGTTCAAGAGCTTCCCCGACACCTTCCCGAATGCTTTCGGACTGAGAATAATCCAAAACAAAACTTTCCAAACCCATATCGCGAAGGCGGGCGCAGTCTTGTTCTTGGCGACAAGTGGCAAAGACCCGCCAATTTCTTTTGGCAATAGTGAGAGCACAATCAAGGCCAATCCCAGAAGAACAACCTGTCATGAGGACAGTTTTAGTCATTAACTTAACACTGTTATGAGTATCTAAATTGAGCGAATTTATATTAATAATTAATCGTTGACTGCAATTAATGTCACCAATAAATGAGGTGTCATACCCTTATGTAAAGTTCTTGTTCAAGAATACAAAGCATTATATTTTGATGAGTAACAACATACATGCACTAAAATGCCAGTTGCGATAAACATTTGGCGTTGGAATTCATATTTCTGTTAATCATAGTTGGTTAAATTATTAGAACCATAGAAATTTGGAGACAAAATGGAAATTAAAAAAGTTGGCGTGATCGGTGCCGGACAAATGGGGAGCGGTATTGTCCATGTGTTGGCCTTGGCGGGTTACGACGTTAAGCTTTATGACCTCTCGTTTGAGGCCGGGTTTATTGCCGTTAATCGGATTACCAAGGACATGAATAAACTGGTTGAACGAGACAAAATCACCGAACAGGAAAAGCAACAGGCACTTGACAGGATCAATACCAATTGCCGCCATTTGAAAGCTCTGTCAGATTCTGATCTTATCATTGAGTGCGCGGTTGAGAATGAAAATGTCAAAAGGGAGATTTTACTTGAATTACAATCGAGTCTCTCAGAGCAAACAATGTTGACAACAAATACATCGTCAATATCAATTACCCGACTTGCAGCCCAAACCGACCGGCCCGAAAGGTTCATGGGGTTGCACTTCATGAATCCAGTTCCGCAGATGAAACTTGTAGAACTCGTTAAAGGGATTGCAACAGGTGAAGAAATTTCCGATACCCTCAAGAATGTCGTTGAGAAACTTGGGAAAAGTTATACGATGTCTGAAGATTTTCCGGGTTTTATCGTCAACCGGATTCTGATGCCCATGATTAATGAGGCCATTTATGCTCTCTATGAAGGTGTCGGCAATGTTGAGTCAATTGATAAGTCCATGCGGTTAGGGGCTAACCATCCAATGGGTCCTCTACAACTGGCTGACTTTATTGGTCTTGATACCTGCCAAGCCATTATGAATGTCCTTCACGACGGACTCGGTGATACTAAATACCTTCCTTGTCCGCTCCTGAAAAAATATGTCGATGCCAATTGGTTAGGTCGCAAGAATAACCGCGGTTTTTATGACTATCATGTCGACCCTCCCAAACCGACTCGGTAAGGTTTGATGCTCCAATAGAATTATTGGTTCGGCGATTAACCAAAGTAAAAGTGGTCAGTCGATAAACTTATCATTCAATTGACACTATTCAAAAAGTTGTGTAAGACTTCGGCAGTTGATTCTGGATAGTGCTCAGGAAAAAAATGCCCTCCCGGCATGGCGTGTCCTACAATGTTTGCAAACCATTGTTTCCAACATTCTAGAGGATCATAATGGCTGCCAACGATTCCTTTTTCACCCCACATTACACATGCCGGGATGATCAATGACCGACCTAAATCGGCTTCGTCCAAGAAGAAATCGATATCAATTGTCGCTCGATAGTCATTACACATTCCTCTAATCGTATCGGGATCATTCCAGTCCGTCTTGTAGGCGTTAAGCTGATGAGTGGAAAATAGGGATAAATCGCCGGCACATAATCCCGCAAGGTTACTCATGAAATAGTGATCCGGGTTATAGCCAATGAGGGTTTCAGGAAAGGGTGCCGGTTGCGACAAGAAGAACCAGTGATAATATGACCGGGCCATAGCTTGAGTTAATTGGTCAAGGAGCAAGTGGGTCGGAACAATATCCATTAAAGTAATACTTGCGATACGGTCAGGTTGGTCTAAGGCCATCCGATGGGCAGTCCGTCCGCCACGGTCATGACCAACAAGGTGAAACTTTTCATGGGTTAAATGATCCATTAATCGGAGTTGATCATGAGCCATTTTTCGAAATGAATAAGCGGCAACATCAGCGGGTTTGCCTGATTGTCCATACCCTCTGAGATCAGAACAAACGACAGTAAATTGAGACGCAAGAAGGGGTGCGATGTGACCCCAGAGATAATGATTTTGTGGGAATCCATGAAGAAGAAGGAGGAAAGGTCCTTGTCCCCCGACCTTAAAGTGAATATTGATATTATCAATCTTAATATTGTGTTGCGAAAAGCCCTCAAACATTATGCTGGATTTCAAATTGTTGTTTTGTGTTGTCATAATGAACGCTTAAGTGTATTAAGGAATTGTTGTTAGATGGTCTTTCTAAGAATAAATGTGAGAGATTTCACTCATCAAATTCTATAGTGGTCAGGTCAAAAATTGATTGAACCAAGTATAATCATCTTTTCAGCCAAATACCGGGGAGGGGAAAGCAACTTGAAACAATTGTATGTATTTCCTTCTGAATGCATTGAAAGAGCCTCATACCAAATCAGGTAACAATCGCTTGGCTATATGAGTAAAGTAATGTAACCTAAAAATCAAGGAGACCTGTGTTGTTTCACAAATTCCAGAAAATAATAAATCTCTCTGTTTTGAAAGAAGGCTCAATCATGTTTAAGCGATATTTACTGATGAAAAAAATAATTCCAGTAATGCTCACTTCTTTTCCATTAGTAATGTTTGGAACACAATCAATTGCACAAGAATGCTTACTGGATAACCCCGAGTATTTTGCCTTATTTTGCCAATCTGGCCTTTCGGATATGTCTGAGGAGGAGTGTTATCAGTTGCAATGTGGAAAACCTCTAAACACAATTGAGCCAAGCCCAGAATGCGTAAAGGTGAAAGAATCATGGATGGGTTTTTATCAACTGAGAAATACTTGTGAAGAACCCATCTACCTATCGATCAATGCTTCCGGTGTTGAAGGAAATGCGAATTGCCAGACCCTATACCAAGATTATCAATTTCCACCGGCCTCAGAAGCCACGGTATTTGATTCGATATTGTTACGACTATCTGATAGTGATCAGCTGGTAAACTCTTATGGTTGGTGTCAAGCAAGGGAGCAAGATTCCCAACGCTGCCAAAATATATTTTGCCCCTCGGAAAACCAACTATCCGAATACAGTGCGAGTACAGCCACTACGAGTCCGCAGAGGACAACTGCGGGCAGAACTAAAGATGAAACCCGAAAAGCGATCGCTAACGCCCAGAATATTTTAAAACAGTGTGAATACAACCCTGGCCCCATTGACGGTATATGGGGACAAAAAACCGAAAGAGCCGCAAAAGCTTTCATCTCCGCGCATGGTGATTTACCTGCTACCGATTTGCAAGGACTGTTAACACAATTGGAATCTTATAACTCAGAGTGCCCCAATAACCAGGCACAAAAACAAACCCAAACCAATCGCAATTTAAGTGGGTATGATTTTAGTGACCGGGATTTGTCTGGATACGACTTCTCATCGACAGATTTAAGTTTAGCCAATTTCACCAATTCAAATTTAACCGCAACAGATTTCACGGGTTCAAATCTAACGCTCGCTAATTTTAGCAACGCGAACCTCACAAGAGCTCAGTTGAAACAGGCACAACTTGGTCGGGCAAACTTAGATGGTGTTTCAGCTCAAGGAGCCAATTTTACGGAAGCAAACTTACGGAATGCTGACCTAAAAAATGCTGACCTCCGTGATGCAATTCTCGGTGGGGCACAATTTTCGGGTGCCCAAATTAGTGGCATGTTGTTTTCTGACTCATCGGGGATTGACCTCAAAGAACTGATTACCTCACGAACACAAGTTCCCATTGAAATTGAAAGAAATGCCCTAAGCTGGATCAATCAGAATTTGCCTGAAAGCCGCAGTGTCTATGAAACCATCATAATTGGGTATGATTCCGCTGGGAATTACACCATAATTGGCGATTAGTTCGCTTGAGTGAATTCACCCGTTATGACAAACGGTACACGTGCCTGGTCAGGTTTCTTTTAGTGCGAGGGTTCGATTTCTAAGCCATGCCATAAATTCGGTTGTTTTTCCTTGAAAGGCGTCGATTTCAGCGCGTTCAATGACATCACCAATGACTGGTTTTTGTGGCTTTTTCCGAGCATTGGCGATTTCATGAAGTAACATGGATTGGCGCAAAGTCGCCGAAATTAAGTTGGCCCAGTTATAATATCTACTGTTTTTGCCCGGAAAAAATATCGGTACTATACGGGCCTTTGAGCGGCGAATTAACTTGGCTGTAAATGGTCCCCATTCCGCTTCTTCGGCGGGATCAAACCACCCTTTAGATGACGCAATTTGTCCCGATGGAAATAGAATGATGACCCCCTTATTATTGAGATGATTCATTGCTTCTTGACGCATTAGTAAATTTTTGCGAAGCATATCCTCCTCATGGGGGAAAGCCACCGGTAATAAATTGTCTTGAATTTCGGGAATCGTGTTAAGAAGTTCCCGGGTTAAAATTTTGAAATCATTGCGAGTTCGCTCGCAAATTTCAGCCAAGACCAATCCGTCAACCAGACCATGCGGGTGATTAGCTAAAATGATAACTGGCCCCTCTTTGGGGATTTTGGTCATTTCCTCAAAAGGAGTCAGGAGTTCAATTTCCAATAGTTCAAGTGCTTTACTGAAAAACGTTTGGTTGGGGAAACGTCCAGTACTTTCATAAATGCGAACCAGGCGAAGCAATGTAAGTTTGCCAGTGAGCCACTCAATAGTCCGTATAATGACAGCCCGATAAGAATTGGGAAACGTATTCGCGTAAGAAAGCTGGCTGCTTTTATAGGGAGTATATTCAGGGTCATCAATGAATGGTTTTTCATACCCTTCTGGAAAACCGGTCAAATCTGAAATAAAGACCGAATCATCACGATTAAATCTACTTTTCCTCATAAAATCCTGCCTTGACCAGTTTGGTTAGAGCGTTTTGCAATGCGCTTTTGTCTTCACCGGCAACATTGATTGAGAGCACTGACCCCTGGGCTGCCCCGAGAGTTAATAACCCCATAATTGAATCACCGGCAACGGTAAATTCATTGAAAGTAACGGTGGCTTGGGATTTATGATTCTCACAAATTTCAACAAATTTGGCTGATGCTCTTGCGTGCAAGCCTTTTTCATTGATGATTTGCAAGTCAAAGTTGAGGCACATAGTTAATCCTTGTTATACAATTGAATATGATGCCTACCTGCATTTAAAGCGAGTGTAGCTGCTTCTTCAAGGCTTTTATTGCGACATTTTGCTAGTTTCAGAAGCATCGGGAGATTGACCCCGGTCAGTATTAATCCCTTCTCCTTATTGCAAGCACAGATAGATAGGTTGGATGGCGAGCTCCCATAAATATCAGTTAATAGGATGACTCCATCACCTTGTTCAACGTGACAAATGGCATGACATATCTCAGCTTCTTTGTCTTGGCGATTGTGGTTTCCCTCAATGGTGATGGCTTGGATGTTCTGCTGTTGACCTAAAATTTCCTCAAGGCAATCGCACAGCTCAATGGCGAGGTTTCCATTGGCGACGACAACAATCCCGATCACAGCCGAGCCTTTATCAATAGGTATGACATAAATTAACAGGGGAGGGCATTATTGAACTGTGGTCACCGATCAATTTGTACATCCAGATTCATTTTTTCAATTAACAATAATTCAGGGAGATAGTTCATATCAAACAAGAATATGTTTTCGCTGAGATAATTTAAGAGTGATTTATACGAATTCCTTATACTTTTTCAATAATCTATTTTGCATTTTTGAGCAAAAGCATCATGATATTGGCTAAAGAGGGGGTGTTACTTCCCCAATACAGGGCAAATTCATGTCCCATAAGTTGATAGGTTCTGTGAGGGGGAAGTCTTTGAGTTTCAGTCTTGCCAAGGTCAAGAACGGCACACAATACAGCTTCTTGTTGAAAAGGAACATTGATAATACCGAACTTTCGAGCTTCGATTTTCCCCTGTGTTTTGTCAATGGGTGACACGAGCAGATGACCGGGTCGCTCGGTAACTAATATCTGGTCATCGCTGATTAAGGTTGCACCCAATGATATCATGGTCAGGGCAATTTGACTTTTTCCCGACCCTGACGGACCGATCATGAGAACGGCACGATTCTCAACAGCGACTGCTGTTCCGGCAATGACTGACTTTTTTGCAGGTGGTGAAATACCCAAATTAATAACTTAAGGTTTGATCTGATTCCTGTGAGGTTGTATCAAGTATATTCAACCCTGCTTTAACTTCACTGATATTCTGTTTTGCCGCACCGGCCACCAAACGCACATCGCTCAACAATGTAATAAAGTCAAAGCCCCAATTAACTGATCTGATAGCGTATTCTGATGAACCGGTGTGAATGCCGGCAATAATTCCTTGCTTATTACAGGCTTGCATGATATCCTTGATAACCGCAATCATTTCTGGCTCTTCTCGATCTAAACCGGGAGGGAGTTTACCCTTCATCACCCCTAAAGTGAGATCGGCAGGGCCAATATAAACACCATCTATACCGGGTGTGGTAATGATTGCTCGTAAGTTCTCGTAGGCTTCGGCAGTTTCAATCATTGCCAGGCACGTCACATTATCATTCGCTTCAGCAAAATAATTTTCACCGGAACTATACAATGCCCTTGTCGGTCCGAAACTTCTTGTACCGAGTGGCGGGTAGCGAACGTAAGAGACGAATCTCTCAGCTTGTTCTTGATTGTTAATCATAGGACAGATAATCCCATAGGCTCCGGCATCTAAGACCTTCATGATGATACCGGGTTCAAGCCAAGGAACTCGTGCAAAAGGGGTTGTGTTACTCGCTCTCAGGGTTTGGAAAATTCGTGCGGTTTCAGAGTAATCTACGATTCCGTGTTGCATATCAACAGTGATACTGTCATATCCTTGGTCGGCAAGGATTTCGGCCATCATTGAATTAGCCGTTGAACACCAGCCGTTTAGTGCGACGCGACCGTCTGAGAAGGCTCTTTTTACTTTATTTTTTATCATGTGGATCCTACTGATTAGAAAAGGAGTGTTGATTCGGTAAATTACTAAGTAGTTGTTATAATTATTTTAATTAGCGTT
>MPNP01000039.1 GCA_002239085.1 Rhodobacteraceae bacterium bin131
ATTAACCAATGAAAATCAAAGCTGCCGTTGCGACCAAAGCAGGTCAACCACTTGAAGTGATGGAAGTAAATCTTGATGGCCCTAGGGAAGGTGAGGTATTAGTTGAAATCAAAGCCACAGGAATTTGCCACACCGATGAATATACCCTCTCCGGTGCAGACCCTGAGGGCTTGTTTCCAGCTATTCTTGGCCATGAAGGGGCAGGAATTGTTGTTGATACCGGACCGGGTGTTACTTCCGTTTCCAAGGAAGATCATGTAATACCCCTCTATACACCTGAGTGTCGGTCATGTCCTTCATGTTTATCGCAAAAAACAAACCTTTGCACTGCCATTCGGTCAACCCAAGGTCAGGGTTTAATGCCTGATGGCACTTCTCGCTTTTCAACCTTGGATGGCGATCCAATCCTTCATTATATGGGTTGCTCTACGTTTTCAGAATATACTGTTTTGCCCGAAATCGCTTTGGCAAAAATCAGGAAAGATGCCCCTTTTGACAAAGTGTGTTACATTGGCTGTGGTGTTACCACAGGTATCGGTGCAGTGATGAACACAGCCAAGGTTGAGCCAGGGTCAAAAGCAATCGTGTTCGGATTAGGTGGAATTGGCTTGAATGTCATTCAAGGACTTCGGCTCGTGGGGGCTGATATGATTGTTGGCGTGGACATCAATCCCAAGAAAAAGGAATGGGGCGAGCGATTTGGCATGACCCATTATGTTAATCCCAAGGACGTTGGGGATGATTTAGTATCGCACCTCGTTGGCTTGACGCAAACGCAATCAGATCCAATGGGTGGTGCAGACTACACCTTTGATTGTACCGGCAATGTTGAAGTCATGCGCGTGGCCTTGGAAAGCGCACATAGAGGATGGGGAGAATCCATCGTTATTGGTGTTGCTCCTGCTGGGGCAGAAATTTCCACCCGCCCGTTTCAACTGGTTACGGGCAGGGTATGGAAAGGGACGGCTTTTGGTGGAGCCAGGGGACGGACTGATGTTCCTCAGCTTGTTGACTGGTATATGAATGGGAAGATAGAAATTGACCCCATGATTACTCACACCATGTCATTAGGTGAGATTAATTCTGGGTTTGATTTAATGCATGCCGGGGAGTCCATTCGGTCCGTTGTGCTATATTAGCCGACCAGTTTAAATTTGCTCCCCTATCCAAAGCCGCATGTTAATACTGCTTGGCAAAGGTTTTCCTCACCCTGTGCCTTTCTTGGCTTCTGACAATTTAGCAGGAAAGGCTGTCGGGAAGCCAAACATAAAAGGATTGGAATATATTCAAATGTAACATCTCTAAATATTCTTACTTTAATTCGTTTGATTTAGATGTTGCCCTTATGGGAAGTGGGTTTACAACATAATGTCATCGTCTTCATCCTACTCTTGTTTACCCTGATTTTCCCATTTAGCACAGACCTTTTCGATATCAGGGGTTTTTACTTCTGTGGTCCAACTTTTGAAAAATTGAGGGTTTTTACTATAAGGAGCCGGGTCAACCTCTCTCATTACGACCAATGCTGGAGCCGGAACACATTCTCCGAGTACAAGTGCACTTCTTGGTGCCAATGCCGGTAATTGTTCAAGTAATTTCCCATATATACTAGGTACAATTTCTCGAAAGTAACGGAGGTCTTCGGGATTCTGTAGTCGATGAACTATGAAAGAGTTGCATTGCGACAAAACCGTTTTAGACATCTCACTTGGCCTTTGAGAAGCAACAACTAATCCCAATCCATATTTTCGACCCTCCCGTGCAATCCTTTCAAATACTTGCTTTGAGATGGACTCTTCGTCATTCTTGTTTCCTTCTGGGATATAGTTCTGGGCTTCTTCAAGAATAAGTACCACTGGGAATTCTCCACGCTCTATATCACTTTCGGGAAAGCTCAGGCGTTGCATAAACTCGTGTATTAGACGTCCAATTAGGGCTGTTACATTTTCTAATACCTCCGAAGCTAAAAGGCTTAAATCAATAATAACGACATTTGATTGACCTACACCTTTTCTTTGCCTTTCATAAAACGGAAGGCTTTTCTCCTGAAGAATGTCAGTATTGGATAAGCGACACTTATGAATGCTTTCTAAGCCAAGTAGATCTCTTAAAAATGTAGCAAGCGAATGCTTTACATCAGGCCATTCATTGGTTGAGGGTCCAAAAAGAAACTCAAATCGTGAATCCTCAAGTAGTCTAAAAATTCGCATAAGCATAGTGGAGCAATTTTCCCTTACTCGGGCTAAACTACCATAGTCTCTAGTCATCGCCTCTTCAATATGTCGATAGCGAAAATCCATGATGCTAAAATGGGAGGGGCAATCAGCTATGGACGTTGATTGTAACAAATCACTTTTTGGCAAGCGAGAGAGAGTAGAAATCAGAGGATTTATCAATTCTTCAATCTGCGTTTTTTTATTAATATCTAGTACCCTATAGCTCTCGAATTGATTCCCTTCATTTCTTATCCCTTTCTTTACAATATTAACAATTCCATTCATTGTTTTCTTCAAATCCTTGATTTTAAAATCGGGGTATTGTTCGCATATCTCATCAATTGCTTCTTTATTGGAAGACAATTTGAGATATTCTTCAAGACCGCAACATAATTCATTGACCTCCCTAGCATTTTTACCTTCGTGACCTGAACTGCAAGACAAAACATTGTGAAATTCTCTGATCAATTTTTCACGCAATTGAATCCATGCGGGCCTAGAACTAGAGTCGTTTCGCGCAGAGGAAAGTGCGTTAAGTAAGACTGGCTTTTGCACACCCGGTGAAGCCCTAAATAACCTTACAAAGTCATCGGAATCCATGAACCAGTATGGGATAGCTAGCTTTTCGTCTTTATTAGGATCTGTTGGGATGTATAGTGATTTAAATGCAGGTTTGGCATTGCTCCACTTGCCACCTTCCTTTTTTTGAAAAGCTGAACGATATTCGCCGTTTGTGTCCAAGATAACGAATCGAGTTTGTTTTACCTTAGGATGTTCAATGATGGACTGTAAAATGGTAGCGATAGAACACGATTTTCCAGATCCTGTACTCCCAATAATTGCAGCGTGTTTACCAAAAAAAGTATCAGGATTGATTTTGATATCATAATCCAAAAAGAAAGCAGAACGCCCCACAGAGATACAATATCCAGGTTCATCAGAATCGTTTTCATTGTGAGATATTTTACCGAAAATCGCATCAAGATCTTCTCGTTTTGTAATCAGAACTGGAGAGTCCAATACTGGAAAAAGATTAATTCCTTGTTTAAATTCATTTTCATCAATCGTCCCTATCATGGTTGCATTCATCAGCCGACGAGATAAAGGCAATGCCACCTTTGTTTTGTCTTTCAAAGGCTCACTTTCTTCTGTGAGAACAATGCGTGTCACAATGGCAACAATTCTTCTAGAACCAACGGGTATGATAATATAAGAATTGATTGACCCAACCTCAGTGGTTCCTTCATATGTTGACCTGGTAAGAGCCTTTAAGTCTCGCTTCAGCTCAATGGTCACATTAGCTGTGTCTACAGCAACGACGCGCCCAATTTCATAATCATTCGTCATCGTCCGACTCCATCTGAGGTTCTTTGATGGCGAGAGCATGGTAGGTCTTCATGACCTTTGTAACAATTTCCTCTTCTCTGAGGTCAGGAAGAAGTTGCTCAACAAAGCTACTAAATGTACCAATTTTCTCACCAGAAATAATCCAAACCCGTTCATCACCAATTTTTTGTATTTGTTTAACAAAGTTACTATGGGGATCAGGATCCACGATAACCAAAGTAAAACTTGGTATTGCAATTGCCTGTCGTATAATTGCATTTACATGCTCATCACCAAATCCGTAACCGATGATAAAAAGTACCGATTGGGGTTGAACGACTGCATTTCCAAATCGGCGGAACAGCTCTGAATATGGTAAACCAAGAGCCTGTCCATATTTTAGGGGTGATGGATATATCAATACGTCATCATCTTTGCATTGCTTGTTGAAATAGGTTGCATAAAGTCCATACGGATTTTCCCAACTTTGTTCAGTTCTATGCCATGTGATTGACCCGTGGAGTTTGTGTAAGTGTAATACTCTATCAAACCGATGAACTTGACCTTCGGTAGTTTGTGCGGGGAAATAAAAATCCAGATCGAATGATTCTGGTCGAAACACTCGCTTCAAATTGCCGACAAAGCCATCAACTAGTACCGCTCCATCAGCATCTGCCCCCTGCTCAATCAAGGTATCATAATTGAGAGTGAAGATGTTGGCCCGTCTCAGATTCAAAGGCCTTGTCAATATCTTCTTTATAAACTTCCTATGGACATTCATTGCATCTTCATTCCCTTCTGAAGGGAGATTGATGAGTTCAGTTAGGCATCCTGTAATATTACGGATTAGTGCATTCAGATCACTCTTTTTCAGTTCCAGTTCTTTGCCTCCAGCCAGGTTGATTTTGATTACCTCCGAAAAATTCCTGAAACCTGAGAGCCACGTATGAAGATGACTTAAGTAATCTTCAAGATTTAGACAAATGGGCTCTATATCATCATCAACATTTTTGTAAATTTTACAACGTTCTTTATAGGAAATAATTTGCCCAGAAATTAGTGTTGCTGTTTCATAAAAACAGTTTATCCATCCCGGTGCATCTGATCCTGTATGTAAGCGTTTGGCCTCAACAAGCATAGCATTTTCAAGACTCTTAGGTATATTAGATAATGAAACTCCGCCTGCTTCTATTGAGGTTCCTGCACCCATTAAGAAGGAAACATTGTCAGTTTTTAACAAAGTACCAATGCGTATACGGGTCTCCTTCAATACCTCATGCAATTTCTTTTCTGCCTTAAGAGAATTTGCACTATTAATTTTCTGTTCTTCTGGGTGAATCGACAATACATTTGATTTAATCAAGTCCTCTGAACCAATTAGAATTTTATATTTTGAAGACAAATCTCCATTGTTAGTCATAAACGTGCTCCTTCTTTCTAGTTGTAGAAATCATCAATCTGAATTATGCAATTTGTATCCTCTATTCTATCCCATTCCATGAGCCAACGGCAGAAATCAGATTTTTGCCTAGCATTCTCTTTCCTACTAACCCTTTTACCTGTGTCGACATTGTCTCCCTTTCTTACAAGCAAAAGACAATCAATCTTCAAGCAAATTCATCAACATTGAACTGGTTTAAGACTCATCTAGTATCTCAACACCTTAGAAGTGATGGAATTAATTTGCATTATTCTTTGTCATTCTGTAAACAGTCAACACCAATTAATTGAGAGCAGCATTCCTTCCTAGTGCATTGATTCAATCATAGGTACCCTCTTTTCCATGATTCTACCAGTTCTTTTGAGTCCCTGGTCCACCGGAACGGTTTGGCACTCTTTGCATTGTGATGATCAATATAGGTTTCAATCGCCTTGACACACTCCTCCAGTGAATTGAAGATTGAATGCTTCAGCCGCTGCCGGGTGAGCTTTGAGAAAAAGCCCTCCACAGCATTGGTCCATGAGGCCGAAGTCGGGGTAAAGTGAAATGTCCAATCTGGATGATTCACCAGCCACGCATGAACCTCGGCTGATTTATGCGAGGACACATTGTCAAGAATAACATGCACCTTGACCCCGTCCGCAAGACCCGCTGCTATCTGGTCCAGAAAGGCGGTGAACTCCTTGGACCGATGGCGGGTGGTGGTCTGACCAATGACCGTGCCGGTTGCGATATCAAGAGCCGCCAACAGACAGGTGGTTCCGTTCCTCTTGTAATCATGAGACCGCGTTGCCGGTTGGCCGGCTTTCATCGGCAATGGGGTCTGGGTGCGTCCCAAGGCCTGGATCTGGGTTTTCTCATCCACCGAGAGGACAACGGCATGATCCGGTGGGTTCACATAAAGGCCAACAACATCGGTGAGCTTGTTCTCAAAGTCAGGATCGCGCGAGACCTTGAAGGTTCGCACTTAATGCGGCGACAGCTTGTGTTCCTTGAGAATATTGAACACGGTTGAGACCACCCTATCCAATTGGTCGGCCAAAGCCCGCAAGGTCCAATAGCTGGCATGCGGTGGCGGTGGTGATTGGGCCAGCTTAATCAGTGTCTCAACTTGACCGGGGCTGTTTTCCTGCCAGGGGGACGAGACGCATCATATAAGAGACCGTCAACCCGTTCGTCGAGGAACCGTTGCCACCATCGCCACACCGTTCGTTTACTACATTCGACCGAACGGACCGTTGCCATCAGGCCATGACCAGAACCAAGGGAAAGGATAATACGGGATCGGCGGACAAGTTTCTGGGGTGTGGATGGAAGGGTCGCAATCCGTTCAAGGCGCGTGCGTTCCTCGGGTGTCAGGTTAATCTGCTGTCTGGTACTGAAGGCCATCATCGGGTTTCCTTATAAATTGAGAATTAAACAATCAATCGATTTAATTGATTAAATCACATCTCTTTCAAAAAGGGAACTATATGTTTTGTATTATGCACTAGACAGATGCAACCTATATTCCCCATCAACTTGATTAATGCTCAATATATCTCCGGAGGTGGAGCAGCGAATATAGTTAATAAAAGTTCGTTATCATCAATCGGTTGATATTCAGGACGCTTTCCTGATAATTTTTCACTTTTTGAGTAAATGATAGGTACACCTTCTCCCCTCTTATCCATGTAACTTTGGCGAACACTTGACAGTTTATCCACTGGCAATGGGCATCGGGCTAGCAAGCTTGTGAGTAACTCATTACGAGTGGATTGCCTTAGGTGCAGAGTATCGATTGTCATTGAATTGGGGACTGTTCCCGGAGAAAAGATTTCAAGGCGGTCCGAGAACATTTGCAGTCGAATCTTTGAGCCATAGATAGAATAATCCCTGTGAGTTACAGCATTGACTATTGCCTCAAACACCGCTTGGGAAGAGTATTGCTGAATATCAATCCTTCCAGGTTCCTTGACTGCAAATGTTTTCATATTTTTTTCAACGAATTTGCATGCCTCCATAATCTGAATATCCAAAGGGCCAACAATATCTCTTGCGTCTAACTGATAAGCTGAATTCCTATTAGTTCCCCGATAGGAAACTGCCTGAATGAAAGCATTTGGAAGAAATTCCTGTGGTTGTTGGCAAGCCAATAATAACCCACTAACGCTTGGATAAACCTTGCCATCCTCATCTTTTCTAAGAAGTTTAAGCTTGAACAAAAACTCACTGTCTTTTTGTGGTGATAATTTTGTTCTGAATTTCCCCCACAAATTTTTATCAAGACTCTCTCTAGTTGCTGAAGGAACAGATTGCTCATCAAAGTAGATCATTCTTGACTGGCTACGTTGTTGAAACAACCTGGCTAGGACTTCAGATGACATCTCTCGTTTAGAACTGCCTAAACGTTTAAAATAACCGCCACTACTTTTATGTACAAATAGACTTCTAGGGACATCAACTCTAATTATTATCAGGTCTCCATCATCATCATTAGGAACTGGGATTTTTCTTATTCGGCAATCTAGGGGTGGATCTATTAAGTCATTGCATATCTCTCTGATCCAAGTTTCGACAATATCAAGTTTGTTTTCAGGGATTCCGGTAATAGTTTTGGTCTTATCATCAATTCCAAATACAAATACTCCATTAGAAGTATTTGCCATTGCAGCCAGCTCATCTGCTAGACTTTTACGATGGGGATCTTTAACACGGTCTCCCTTATATTTCAGATCTTTTAATTCCAGAGAAGAATCTTCTCCGAGACGGATTTGATTTAACAACTCATTTGTTGTTTCAAACATCCTTATACCTCCAGTGTAATTCTTTTGTAGCGTTTTTCAAATGCTTGCCGGCCACCCTCCATGATGTCACAAATAGCTATACGGATATTCGATTCCTCAAGTCCGCCTTGCTTATCAATCTGAACCTGTCCATTTTGAAATTTCATGACGCTCACCAGTTCAGAATCTCCATTAACAACAAGATTGGGATTATGAGTTGCGATTATCACTTGGCGATAGTTTTTGCTTTCACGAATTTCTTTAACAATCAGATCATAGATTAAAGCACTGTCAAGGTCGTCCTCTGGTTGATCAATAATCAATGGTTCGTTACCGTAGTTCAATAAAAAAGCAAGTATCGCCGCAGCCTTCTGACCAGCAGAACCTTTATCCAATAATTCAAATTTATTTTTCGATGAATTTTGTGAGTACTTAACTCGTAGCATGTCTTCTGGCCACCAAGCACCAATATTATCAAAAATAACAGGTTGTTCTGCAAATAATTTCAATAAGCGAGTTGCAAAACGACGATCATTCGCATTTTCCTTTCCATTTGCAATTTCAATTGTATTATTTTTTAACTTAACTATTAACTGCTCAATTTCTTCCTCTGATAAATTATTATCTTCCCACATACCAAGCTTGAAGAGGATACCTTGGCTGTTATCTTTATCAAAGATTGAGGTCTGAAAAATATCACTAGTAAGGTTAAGCAAGGAACGGTAGTCTCTTTCCAATGTACTAACATCGCCATATTGTACCAATTCCATCCGTACGTACGCATTCTCTCCAATAATGTTGTCAAGAAATTCTTTTCTTTTTCTAAATAACTCATCTCGTAAATTCTTAAACTCACCTTGAAATTCTTTGATCTGCTCTTCTGTAAACTTCAATTCTTTCCTAACTGATTCCAAATTCTTCAGCTGCACTTGGAATTGATTACGTTGCTGAACCCATTCCCCATACTGTGAAATTGAAAATTGGTTATCTCTAGTTTCATACTCTTCAACTAATCGGTTATAAGCGGCCTCACTATTCTTATAAGCTTCATAAAATTTGCTTTTGCTAATTTGTTTACCTCTTTTGGCACCTAGTTGATTAACTTCTTCAGCAAGCTGGTTGAGTGACTCTACAATCTTTCTCAAACCCTGAGCTGTCTCCATATGGATATTCTCCATTTCCGTAGTAGTTTCATCCTGAGCATCAAATAGATGCATAGGAAAATCATTCAATTCAGTTTGAGATGCTAGTTCTCTAATCCTATCTTCAATTTCTTTGATAACCGGACCCACAGCCATTCCGTTTATTTGTTGTTTCTTCTTTTGGTATTCTTTAAGTACCTCACCATGTCCTTGTTCTTCATAATGCTTTAGATCATATTCTAGATCCGCCATCCTTCCTTTGATTGGTTGTTCTTCCGATAATTGCTGCTTCAACTCTCTCTTTTTTTCATTCAGTTGCATGAACTTACTTTTGGCACTTTTCCACTTCGAATCCCAAGAGGAACGATCAACATTAGGAGACCTGTCAATGAGTCCCAAAAGCCCCTGAGGATTAGATGCCAACTCGTTAATTTGCCGTTGGCTGAATATACTAATCGGATAACGGTCTTTAAGGTCACCCACTTCGAATTCTTGCCAACCTCCTTGGGTTTCTCTTTCAAGCAATACGCCCTCACCATTTTGTTTCCACCGCAACTTATATTTTTTACCTCGTCGATGGCGTTCAAGGAGAATTTCTGTATCATCTAACATGACTCCATTATTTCGGGACAATTGCATGAACTTATCCAGATCTTCTTTTACCTTGGGAACTTCAGAATCTAGGTTTTGGTCGTAGCGAGAAACAATACGAATAGACTCTAATATTGTAGATTTCCCAGTGCCACGGCCACCAATAATAGTATTGAATTGCGGATGTAGTTTAATTTTGAATGGTTCGTCTTTGATACGACCACAATGTTTCATGTTTTTAATAGTAAGTTCAGACAAAAACACCTCTGGATATCTGTTGGGATCTTCAGTTTGGTTCTTTACACAGAAATCATGGTCTCCTAATGCTAATTTCAATCCTTCAATTGTTGGTTTGGACATTTTAATCCAGCTATAATATTGCCCAATTTTCGTTGGGCTATGTGCATCAGAGCCTCCAAGTTTGGCAAGTCTGGCGACGGCCATTATCAATTTTTTATCCATTTCATCAGCAAAATTTTGAAGATCACAAAATTCCGCAGCAAATACTGTTTTCAGACTATTTTCAAGTTCAAGTGTTAAGCTGGAGGCATTTTCAAGCAGCCCTTTGCAACCATCTATGTGAGCGGGGATGGCTATTCCACCCGCACTAGAAATTTGACCAACTGCATCAATAAAGCTTTTAGTTGTAGAAGTTTCTGTATCGCCAAAACCACTAGTAATTCCGCAGCCACCAAGAACGCTTGTCACAGTCTGTCCACTCTCTTTTGGATCAAATACAGCCAACAAATGCACCCGGCTACGGCTATCACTTACTGTAATTTCAACACCAGGAAAAATTGTTAGTTCTTTGTACCAATCAGGCTTGTTATTACTAATACGGAGTTCATCATTTTTGGCCTTCAGAACATCAATCCATTCGCCAGAATTATGGTCAGTGACTGCTACACAATCCAATTTTGATTCCATTGCACACTGGAGCCATTTCACTGGAGTTATATCTTTGCATTGTTCATCGTAATCCTTTGAAGCGGGAGTATGTGTGTGGAAATCAAATTTAAACCATTGACTTCCAGGAAAATTCCTATTTTCTGACATTTTTTAAATCCATTCTTTAGAAGCTAGGGCTTTTGGAGAATATATAGGATTTAGTAAGGGAATTCCGAAACATTACTGTAATTCTTATCAAGCGTTTTCCTTCTAAGCAAGGAAAAGTTATTTTTATGGTAATTACTCAGGTAGTCAATAGAAAAACGCTTTGCCCACCTTGTGCAATAGAGTCTTCACGACCATAACCAACGTGACTCCTTGCCCCAAAAGGATCGGGAGCGCCGCCGCCGGCGACCAAGTCATAACGTGGTCCTCCGCTTCGGTCATCATCGTGAGGCTACTCTGCGGTGTCTCCATAACCCGCCTGTTCCCGCCACCAATAATCTGGCTGAGCGAGATATACGTCCTGTGAAACTCAAGCAGAAGATCTCAAGGAGCTTTCGAACCGAAGCCGAAGTGCGAGAATTTGCGGTTCGACGCAGGGTGTGAAAGGCCAATCGCAAACGCAGGGTGAACGCACTTGATGCCTTGGGAACCAATCCGGGTGAGCTGATGGTACGGTTTGCTTCCGAGGCACCTGCACCTGACACTTAAAATACTAGTCCTCCACAAGATCCTTGTTCAGCTGATGATGCTTTACTAATCTGACACTGATACCTGAGTAGTTACTTTTTATGATTCTTTTCCTTAAACGCCTTGGTTTGAATCTAATTCATACATAATCCGGCCATCCTTGAGAGAGATTGCGTTCACCGCGAGTTAGTAAGGGATATTCTGGTCAATCATAATCTTCAAATAAGGCAGAACATCACCAAAGGGCGTAATATCTTGTTTATGGGTTAATTGGGGATTGACTTAAAAGAGCATTTGAGGTCGCATAATGTTAACCCGTTAGGTTATAGTTGGTGTGACATGAGCATGAAAGTGCCTTGGTCACAAGCAATCTAACGGGGTTTATAATATTTTGACCACTGACTAGGGCGTTTTATTAGCCAAAAACAGATAATTGATACTGATTTGCTGAAAATATCTCCTTCTCCGTTGATATCTCCTTCTTGAAAGTTGCGACTTTGAAATAATATTATTCTTATTCTGAATAATTTAATCGGGAATAGAAAAACAGTGAATCTTCGGCACGAAATTCGACTCGAACTTAACAATATATCCAAAAGTTTTGGTCATCGAGAAATACTGCATGACATTTCACTGCAAATTCTACCGGGGCATGTCGCATGCCTTCTTGGGCCTTCAGGGTGTGGTAAAACTACAACTCTTAGAATAATTGCTGGGGTTGAGAAACAAGACAGGGGCACAATTAAAATTGATGGAAGGGTAGTCAGTGACGCCAAAACGCATACTCCTCCAGAAAAAAGATCTGTTGGTTTATTGTTTCAAGATTTTGCTCTATTCCCTCATTTGACGGTTGAGGAGAATATCGCCTTTGGCCTTATAGGGAGTAAGTTTAACCGCCGACAGAGAATCAATGATCTTTTAGAAAAAGTTAAACTCGTTCCGCTTAAAAAAAGTTACCCACATGAACTATCCGGTGGAGAACAACAAAGGGTTGCGTTGGCAAGGGCTCTTGCCCCCAAGCCTAAAATTTTACTCATGGATGAGCCGTTTTCTAACCTTGATGACCGGCTTAGGGACCAGATCCGTGATGACACTTTAGCGATTCTAAAAGATGAAAAAGTATCGGTGCTCTTAATTACACATGAACCCGCGGAAGCAATGCGAATGGCTGAGGAAATCACCCTGATCAAAGACGGAAGAGTCATTCAAACAGGAAGCCCCGTAGAAATTTACAACAACCCAAAAAGCCGAGACTCAGCAGCATTCTTTTCTGATTTAAATGTCGTTCATGGAGTCGTCAAAGGAGCCGAAATCAATACTGCCTTTGGTCAATTTGCCACTCCTCATCTCGTTGAAGGAACTGATGTTGAGGTTCTGATCAGACCGCAGCACATGCGCATTCATTTTGACCGTAATGGGGAGGGTCCACGACCAACAAATAAGGACGGAAAAGCAGTAAGAGCTCAAGTTATCAAATCAAAATACATTGGGAATTCTAGTTTAGTTGAATTTCTGACAGAATCAGATGATTTGGTGATTAAGGCTTCTGTTCCAGCAGTTTTTTTACCAGAAGCAGGGACCAAAATGTGGATTAGCTTTCGCAGAGATAAGAGCTATTTATTTCCATGTGCGATACAACAAAGGGTTCAGAACCCATATAAGAATGATCAAAGCATACAGCATGAGGTTTGGAAGTAGCTCGCTATTTCCCGATTTAATTTCAATACTCAATTGTCAGGGTTGAACTCATATGGATCATCTCTGAAAAACAGAAAACTTGAATGAAGCCGATTAATGTTATATTTGTCAATAGTTGATAACTTGACTGCTTTATCTGGAGAGCTCTATGTTAAATAATATTGGATTGCCTGGCTTACTGTTAATTCTAATCATTGTCCTTCTATTGTTTGGAAGAGGTAAGGTTGCCTCTTTAATGGGAGAAATCGGCAAAGGTTTATCGTCTTTCAAAAAAGGTATGAAAGAGGGTGAGCAGGAGAAACTTTCAACTGAAAACCAAGAAGATAACAAATCCTAATTGATTCGGGTGTTTCGTGTTTGATCTTGGATGGAGTGAGATACTCATCATCGGGGTTGTTGCCCTGATTGTTGTTGGCCCGCGTGATTTCCCTAAAATGTTTAGGGCAGTTGGACGCTATGTCGGACAATTAAAGTCAATGGCCCGAGAATTTCAAAGGACCATGGACAAGGCCGCTGATGAAGCTGGTGTCAGTGAAATTACATCAGGAATCAAAGCCGCAACCAACCCAAAAAAGTTTGGGATGGATAAGCTTGAAGAGATTTCGAATGACATGAAGAAGGACTTTATGATTCCCAATCCAGTTGATGGTTCAATCCTCTCCTCAGATGCCAATAAATCAAACACAACGGGTGCTCAAGCAAAGGAAACTGAGCAAACGCCACCTGACTCGCGTATTGAATCAATTAATGAAGCCGAGGAAAATTCAAAAGATACCTTGGTTTCAGACTCTAAGGACGCACCCGAGAGCCAAGAAAATCAACGCCCCAAGCCTTTGTAGGGCATTATGTCTGACCAGGACGTTGAAAATCAAAAATTCCCACTCATTGAACATCTAACTGAGCTTCGCAAAAGGCTGATTCATTGTGTACTGGTTTTCTTGGCCTGTATGGTGCTGTGTTTTGCCTTCTGGGAGCCCATATTTAATGTTTTAACGGCTCCAGTTTGTGATGCTTTGGGTCAACGCAATCAGCAATGCAGTTTAATCCTTATTAAATTGCAGGAGGGATTTTTTGTTGCCGTCAGAATCTCACTTATGGGAGGGTTTGCGCTAAGTTTTCCATTCTTGAGTTATCAATTGTGGCGCTTCGTTGCTCCTGGTCTTTACAAAAAGGAAAAAAATGCTTTTCTTCCTTTTATCATCGCCTCGCCATTCATGTTTATACTCGGGGCGGCCTTTGCTTTTTTTATTGTTATTCCTCTCGCATTTAACTTCTTTTTAAGCTTTCAACAGGAAGCCACAATTTTTGGTCCAAGCACTGAAACTCCTATTGTGCTAGAAGAAACTAGCCAGCCGATTATTGAAAATGGGAGTGCTCTACCAGATGATAGTACAAGTCAAGCTGCTGGAATGCCCATTAATCGAACTGTGATTTCGCAAGCAGGTGTAACTTTCCAAGGGTCTGTTGCCGAATATCTTTCACTGACAATAAAATTCGTACTCGCTTTTGGCATTTGTTTTCAATTGCCGGTTTTATTGACATTAATGGGTAAGGCAGGGATTGTTTCTGCAAAAGGTCTAGCGAGTTTTCGTAAATATGCAGTTGTTGGGATTCTTGTATTAGCGGCCATCGTTACCCCACCCGATGTAATTACGCAAATTATTCTCTTTACGGCCGTATATGGGCTATACGAAGTATCAATTATTCTGGTGAAGAGAGTTGAACGAGCGCGCATTAAAATGCTGAAAGAACAAGGTATATACTTTGAAGATGATGAAGAACAGGGAAATACATGATGATTGATTTACTGAATATATTTGATTGAGCTTCATTAACGTTTAAAAGATTGTCCAAAAAATGAGTCACAATGAAGGTCTGTTGAGCCTTATCCGCATAGCCGACGCGCTTGAAAGAATTGCCCCTAAACCCCAAGGTCATTTTGACTTTGAAAAGACAGATGCTTTTATTTGGTGTCCAAATCCTCAATTTCTTAAACCGATTGATTCAATTAATCGAATTAATATTGATTTGCTGTTGGGGATTGAGCGAACGAAAGAAACTCTTCTTTCCAACACCATGAACTTTGCCCAGGGTTATTCAGCCAACAATGCATTGCTTTGGGGGGCAAGGGGAATGGGAAAATCCTCTTTAGTCAAGGCGGTCCATAAAAAAGTTCAAAATGAAGTACAGACATTAAAGTTAGTTGAGATCCACCGTGAAGATCTACCAACTTTAGATCTGTTACTTGATATTTTACGCAAAACCTCGTACCAGTTTATTGTTTTTTGTGACGATTTATCTTTTGCCAAGGAAGAGCACAATTACAAAACGCTAAAGGCCGCACTAGATGGTGGAGTAGAGGGTCGTCCAAAAAATGTGATTTTCTATGTGACCTCAAATCGCCGTCACCTCATGCCCCGAGACATGATTGAGAATGAACGGTCAACAGCCATAAATCCATCAGAAGCTGTTGAAGAAAAAGTATCTTTATCAGACCGGTTTGGGTTGTGGTTAGGTTTTCATCCGTGTTCTCAGGATCAGTATTTAGAGATGATCAGAAATTATTGTGACTTTTTTGAACTTAAGCCTGATCCGGACAAGCTTGTAAAAGATGCCATTGAATGGCAACAAACGAGAGGTTCAAGATCGGGTAGGGTGGCTTGGCAGTTTATTTTAAATTTAGCAGGAGTTTATCAAACCAATATTGAAGGAATTTTATCAAAGAAATAATAGCTCTATTGCTTTGATTTATCTAATTGGCTTACCACGGCGCCAAACCTTAGCAACTTGGAGGTCTTGTGTCAGCCAAACAAAGTCGGCATATGCGCCTTTAGTCAAGCAGCCAATTTCCCCTTCTTTACCAATCAGTCTTGAGGGAAGAAGCGTGGCCATACGCAACGCTTCGTCTAAACTGACTCCGACCGCATTCACCATAAAACGAACTGCGTGGGCAAGGTCAATATCTGCACCAGCTAGGGTTCCATCCTCCAGGGTCAATCGCCCTTTCTGACGCCGAATGAGTCTTCCATTCAGTTTGAATTCATTGATATTTGATCCGGTAGTGGCCATTGAGTCACTGACTAGAAATAAGAATCCAGGTCTTCGCTTAGCCCGAAGAGCGAACCTGATACTCGCCACATCTAGATGAAACCCATCGGCAATTATACTTGCTGATAGGTCTTCTAATTCTAAGGCCGCTCCAGCAAGTCCTAGGTCTCGGCCTTCAATTCCACCCATAGCATTGAATAAGTGGGTCGCACTGCTCGCACCTGACTGAGTCGCTTCAACAGCTTTAGAGAATTGGCAATTTGTATGACCAAGTGAGACAATAGCCCCTGCTTTTTTAAGTCGTGAAATGTAAGATTTATCTAAAGAATCAGGTGAAACGGTTAAAAACAAACTTGGGATTTTTTTTGCAAGAGATTCCAGCTCAGAACAATCGGAATCCTCCATTATGCGAATTAGATGAGGATCGTGGGCTCCTGCACGTTTCTTTGACAAATGAGGGCCTTCAAGGTGAAGTCCAATCACCCCTTCTACTCCAGTGGATAGGGCCTCAACTGTACCATTAATAGCGGACTTTGTTATTTCCTTTGTATCAGTAATGAGTGTTGGTAATAAAGAAGTTGTACCGTTTTTGGCGTGTGCATGACAGATCATCTGGATAGTTTTGGCAGTAGGGGAGTCATTGAACATTAGACCTCCACCCCCATTCACTTGCAAATCAACGAAGCCTGGTGCAAGCATACCGCCATCTAACTTGATAACATTAAATTTTGTACTTAGTTCACTTTCTTTTACGATTCCGGATACTCGTTCATTTTGAACTAATAATATAGCCTTTGAATGCCGTTGATATCCGTCAAAAATGTCACTTCCGATAAATGCAGTGATTTGGTTCATAAAGGATTTTCTGTTCATATTTAATGTGGTTGGAGTCCTATAATCTACACTGCTTGATTGGTTCAAGATAATACACTTCGTCAGAATTATAATAAAATAATGTTCTGCAAGACCGACCTAAGTTGTTGGTTGCAACTTTATTCCAATTCTTTATTTGCTAGACTGATGATGCCATCAATGAGGCTACCTTGCGGTTTGGCCAAAAGCTTCTGATAAGCTTCAGGAAGGAGTTTCGCGTAAGTTGAACCCAATCCACCCATCAAGCAGATTTTTTGTATCGCGAATACATCAAGACGGTCTAAAATTTTGCAAAGAGTGTCTGTCGCATTCTTCATAATGAATGAAGCAGTTTGATCATTAGCTTCAAGTGCTTTGACTAATTGTGGTACAAACTCTGCATAGTCCTTCGGTGAGGCTTTGAGCGAGAATGTAACCAAATCACTCATACAGTAATTGAATTCGGCTAAGATTGATTCAATCAAGGGACTCGTTTGCAATAAACCATCATAAGCGGCCACAGCATTGCGCAATAAAGATTGACCTAATAAAGCCCCGCTGCATTGATCTGAAAGCCAAAAACCCCAACCTCCGACTCTTGTTTGTGCTCCATTGACTTGCGAGACGAAGAACGACCCCGTCCCAATACTTGCCACGATTCCATTTTCGCCTTGCAGAGCTCCTTGAATTGTTGCTGCGCAGTCTGAATGAATCACAACACGACTATAATTGAGATTCTTTCGCAGACGGTCAACATAATGAGCTCTTTCGGCACCAGCGACCGCTAAAGCAACCACCATATTCGGCACTCTTTCAGTCGGTAGTGAGCTATTGGTAATTGCCAAGGCGATTACATTATTTATATTTTGATAAGCACGGTTCCAATCTGTGGCTATATTTGCTTGCCCAGATTTTGCTTTTCCGATGATGTTACCGTCTTTGTCAATTAGGGTTGCCCGACAGCCGCTCCCGCCTCCATCAATCGCCATCATCAAGGAGAGAGGTTTGACAGCTATGCTACTAACTTCTGACATTGCTCTGATTGTCATTAACCGCGCTGGAAAGACATAATAAGAACAAAAAAAGAATAGTAATCATGAATTAATGCGCGTTTGTATCAGAATTTATAGTTTTATTTCAAGCGAAATACTCTGACACACACTTGGAACCAAATTGCCTTCGTTTGGATTGATTTATGGTTGCCGTGCAGGCACATATTGTGACATTATGAGATCACCGCATCAACCCGAATAGTAACAATATCGGCATCGTTGTATTGTTGATGGCTAACAGAAGAAGCGAGATGACGGAGGAGTCGTAATGAAATTTCCCGGTCAGCATGACCATCATGCGGTTTTTCTCCGATTAATGCCATTCTATCCTCTAGATTTTTTTCGTCAGTAGCAGCAATGAATTCCAAAATTGCTTGGCCTCGTTCGCGTTTTGCTGTAAGCAGAAGCTGGCGATTATAATTTGTTTTATTCTCGTCTTTTTGGTGTTGCAGCAGTGATAGCATAGTCTCTTCAGCAACCGCATCAAGGCGATGACACATTGCATTCCCCCAACCGCTTGAGGAGGCAAAGTCATTGAGAAAGGTTCTAATTTTTGGTAATTCTGACATAGTAAAAGGTAGCTGTATCTTTTTTCGTCGTGGTTCTGTAACTTCCAGGAATAGAGTCATGGTGATTGCGGCAATTGCACCCGCTGTCATGCCGTTATCAAGAATTCCACTTAAGAAGCCCGGTATGTGTTCAGGAAAGATTGCACCGTTTTGGAATCCTACTCCAAGCCAAAAGGAGATCCCTGCGATAAGTCCTTTCTTATAGTCAAGACTGTCTTCAACGATAATTTTCATCCCGAGGACAAACAGCATAGAGATTAATATTGTTGCGAAAGCTGCAACAACAGGATCTGGAATGGCTAGGATTACGGCAATTAATTTAGGGCAGAAGGCTGCAACCAATAAGATTATTCCAAGCACTATTCCGACGCGTCGGGCTGCGACTCCAGTCAACTCAACGACTGCGACGCTGGTTGAATATGTTGTATTGGGAACGGTAACGGCGAGTCCAGAGAGGAGGTTACCGACGCCATCAGCGGCGACTGCTCCTTGGACTGCTCGAAAATCTATTGCGCGTGGTTCTCTCCATGACACGCGCTGGATGGCAACGCTGTCACCAATTGTTTCGGTTGCACCAACAAGTGTGACAATTATAAAGCCGGGCAACAACGACCAGAATATTGGACCAAAAGAAAGATCAAGACCAGGCCAAGAAGCTTCAGGTATTCCAAACCAAGCCGCATTAATCACTAGCTCAGTTTTGTAGATACCAAAATAACCACCGATAAGTGACCCAATCGCAACTCCAATCACAGGTGCCCAGAGGCGTAAGTTTCCACTTGCTTTGAAAGCAACGGCAATAGTAACCGCTAATGTGGTAATTGCACACAACGGAGCAACTAAGGTGGTGGTGTCCACAGTTACTGATTCAAGCAGACTAAATAAAATCGGCATCACAGTTACCGGAATCAACATTATCACTGTTCCGGCTACAGTAGGTGTTAATATTCTACGCAATAAAGATAATTTTGTCGCAATTGCAAATTGAAACAATGCGGAGATGGCCACTAGTGTTCCAAGCATTTCTGCACCACCTTTAGCAATTGCTGTGACACATATGGCTATGAAAGCACCTGAAGTTCCCATAGCCAAAATGTACCCAGCCCCAATGTAGCCGATGCGAACAGCTTGCAGTATAGTTGTCAATCCACATATAACGACTGCGACAAATACTGCCCACTCCTTGAAGTCTTCGGTCCCACCCCCAGCTGTTACTACGATCGCGGGAGTTAATACTACCCCTGCAGAAATGAGGATTGCTATTTGTAAGCCAAGACCAAATGCAAGTGGAAAAGCTGGCTTTTCATCAGCGTCATATAGGATTGGGTTTTGTTGCATTTCACTTGTTTTAGCCATGAATTGAACTCGTTTGGATTTTAATGCGGACGTAAAATAGGTTAGGTTGCTTGTCAGCGATTAATTTTCTTTTAACTTACAAGTTATTGTGGATATCTCGTTTATATTTCAATTATTCTTTTGGTCAAATCAGCCCTTAATCTTGGATTTTTAGTCCGTTTTAATTCATTTTCAATTGATTTTTACGAACTGTTAATTTGAGAATTGTCGGAGCTTTAAACCTAACCCATTTTTAACATTTTTCTCTCCAAAAAGTGTAAATTACGGCTCAATTCAACTTTTTTAACATACCCTTATTTTAAACTATTACCCTAGACATGATAGTTACGTTTCCTGGGTTCCTCCAAAACCTCTCAAGTCGTGCCACCCCCTCTATTTTAAGGGTTGAACCCGCCCCACACCAACACTCAATCTCCAACATGTTGATCAGAGCAACCAAAACAGGAACCGCCCAAGACGGTTCACCACGTATGACCTATCGACTGGCGAGAACTCACGGCATGGTCAATCGGTCAAGCAAAAGACCTTGCCGCTGACAACGACACGTTGTGCCTGTGCGGATAACGCGACCCTCCATGTTCGTACGACCGCTACACCGGATGCTATCCAAACCAAGATCGATCTGGACATGGGGCTATCACCACCGCTCATGAATGGACGCACAGTCAGTAGTTTGACCAGGAATTGATGTGGTACAAGGTGGGATGAAACCCGCACGACACTCAGAACATTATTGAGGTGCTTAAGTGCCGAAAGTGCAACTTAGTAGTGCCCCTTGAATTTTAACACCCCCCGTTTCTATTGGCTTTTGGCCACTTAATGTTAAAGATGAGCTAAATAATACCTTCCTCAATCAGGTGTTTTGTTGCATTATTCTCGTTTTGAATTACTGATTAATTGGAATAATTTAAAACACTCTCTTTTTCAAAGGAGATAATCAATAAATGTTATCTTGGATGTTAAAACGATTATTTTCGTCACATCATGAACACAGGAAACAAATAGCCACGGCATAATCAACAATAGCCAAACATTTAGTCTGTCCTCGCTGCAATAGAGTATGAACACATCTGCTCGGAAACCCTTTTGCTTCTACTCCTGATTATGACCCGAAGAATACCCCTTGATACAGTAAAAATAATCAAGTAGCTTTAAATTGACTAATGCGCGACCGAGTTAAAACCCTGACTTCAACCCCTCCCGTCAGTTTCAATCTGGCCCTTTGTGACTATTCTATCACTCCGAATTAATTTCCTGACAAAATTGCCCTTTAAATTCATGTTCCCCATAACTGAATATCGGTTGAACACATTATTATACGAATCACTGCCGATATTCATTTAATGCGTTTGTGGAATAATGATTACCACCTATTTTTTAGTTGGGCTATGCCTCCCTACATTGTCGGCAATCAGCACTGATAATCACCCTCTACTTGATTGGTGC
>MPNP01000040.1 GCA_002239085.1 Rhodobacteraceae bacterium bin131
GCCTGTGCGAGGGTGATAAGAAAACGAGAGAGTCGGCGTTTGGGATGTGGATTGAGCGTTACGGTGCTCGGAGGGGATGTGTGAAGCATATTGCGGGCTCTGGAAGTGATGATAGAATACATTATCTGTACTCTGGTTTGGCCCACAGCAAACCTGTTGACACTGTGTGTGAGCTAGAACTAGTCATTTTCTACAAGTACATATGGGAATGATTGAACAAACCGAACTGAGCGTGCGAATTGCTTTTGCAAACACCCGAAACCAGACCCCAAATTATTCCGTGCACCAAAGCCATAGCGGGCGGGAATATCGCGTGATGTTTGGTAATCAAACAAAGTCGGTTTCTGAAGTGCGGCAAAAAGCCGGTTGGTAATCGCTTGTCGGTTGTTCATAGTCAATTACCCCCCCCCCATATTTTTTGGGTAAAAACCATGTGAGAAGAGCACCAAACACACGGTAATAGAGAGTCACGGCAAGAATAAAAAGAGCATTGGTTTGAGTCGGCTTGGAAAGATAGAACCACGACCTCTTGAGAGTGGTGGTTACCCAATCAGATGAATTGTTATTTAAGTTGTATAGATTGGGTCCTGAGTTGCATCCGTGCAAATTATTTACCGTGATGGCATTTGATTGATGGCAATCTAACTTATTGAAAGCACTTGTCCCCCGGTTACGATCAAGGCCGGCGCACTTATCCGCGGTTCGGCATTTGATCAATTGATTCTGGCTCTCACTTTGATTGTTGCGCAACACATTTAAGAGTATTGTATGGAGGGTTTCAGATCCATATGCCGGAGAATTGACCATGACGGCGGAGAAGAAGGTCTTCTTTAGGCGTACAAGTAAGTTGTCAATCCACATAAAACCGTTCAATAGCTTGCCGGTCAATTTTTGCTTGACGCTACCATATCTTAGTATCAATGACTTAAGCTCAATCTGGATATTACTTTTACCCATCACTCTTAACTCCTGCTCCCCTTGCCACAACCACTAATACCTGACCCGCTCACCTAGTCATTATCAATTCCCAATCAATATGACAGTTAAATGACGCAACAACGTATATTATAAATGCTATTATTTTTGCGATTACAAGGATTTTATATTAAGAACCTGCCCGGTGGTGATTGTGACCCAATGTTACACCCGCGCTTGGGACATTCAATCACGATCATGGAAACGTTCACATTGTCAAATATGATGTTCCATGGTGCTTCCATCACACCTCTTCCTTGTGGAACAAATCGGCTCCCACAACCCTTGTGTACTCCTCTGTCCACCGCCAAGCATGGTCACTCCACTGCGTTGTTCTTCTGTGTAGTCTGTGCTTGACCCAAACAGCAATCTTGTCCTAGTGGCGTTCAACGTCTGTCATCGCTTTCACATGATGGTCCCATTCACCTCGGTCTTTAACGTCTTGGCGAGGGTAAAGATGTTTCTCGTCCTCCTCTTTGACGCCAACCCATGAAGGAATAACTGCTTTATTTATGCTACAATCACAATTCTGTGATTTTGACCCCAACCCATGAAGGAATAACAACTGATAGTCAGTGTTATTTCCCTTTTCTTTTGTGTCGTCTGACACGGTGCGGTTCCCACTCCCCAAATAAGTCCGCTAAGGGGCATTCTCGGCCGAACTGTATCGCCACACTCTTCGGGATTTCCTTGCGGATCAATTCCTCACCCAAGCCATGCGGTCACATTGACCAGCTGACCCAAACGGGTCGTCAAGAGAAAACCAAAGACAATCTGTTCATGCGGCTTCACCCCTATATGTCATGCGCTTTTTCACCCGCCACAATGGTATACATTTAAACCGTTACTAACAACGATGTGAGCACCCAAGAGAAGCAGGGCTTGCCGGCAACCACAAGTTTTGTTTCACTCAGTGCAAAGAAGAAATCAGCGAGCAATCAGACTACAAATGATTGACCGGTGCACAGCTTCCGAACACTGGTTGGTGATTTAGCGACGCTGGTTATGAACACGGTTCAGTTGGTGAGCCCTGAAGAGAGTATACCGATGGCACACCAGCCGACGGAACTCCAGAACAAAACCTTTAAACCGATAGCCGTGCGTCTGAATGAGAGAGTTTCCATAATTGTAACGCTAAAATAGCACATTGAATTGGGTCTGAATCCCCTTATAGTGGGGATGAAAAAAATTATATTTCTATTTTATTTCCGAAGTTCAGCTTAACATTCTAACCTGTTCCATTATCTATGCACTAAGCGTGTGCGTTGCCCTTACCCACCAACCTGGGTGATTCTCGGATAAAATATGAGCCGCCTGAACGGCAATATCGTTGGTCTCATAAATGCCATAACATGTTGGACCGGAACCAGTCATGCGCGCCATTAAACACCCCTGTGTGTGTTTAATCGCCCGTAATACATCTTTGATAGTTGGGCACAAACGAAAAGCACTTTCCTCAAGATCATTGCGTTGACACTTTAACCATGAAATCAGTTCGTTAAAAGACCACGAATTAGGAAGTAATGAAAACTTTGAATTATTGACCGTTGCCAATCTTTGAAATACCGGACCTGTTGCCAAATTAATGTAGGGATTAACAAGAATCAGAGGGAGTGCCGGAATATTCGTTATTGGTTTAATTTTATCACCGATTCCCGAAACCAAACAGGGTAGCGATGACATACAAACGGGAACATCAGCACCAACAGAGACTAATTGTTGAGTTGTTGGAAGCGGACAAGCTAACAATTTGCTGGCAAGCTGAATGGCTTTAGCTGCATCAGACGACCCACCTCCGAGTCCTGCACACACGGGGATCTGCTTCTCAAGTTTGACCGCAAACCCACTCTCACTTCGACTGGAAAACAAATGCAAACCCTTAGAAATCAAATTATTGTGAATACCAGGTATTAAGTCTTTAAAGGTTCCGGTAATATGCAAAGTCGATTCCTCATTCAAACATAGGGAAATTTCATCTCCAAACTGAGTGAATGCAACGAGACTCTGAATTTCATGATACCCGTTATCTTGCTTACGAATAATATGCAGTGCGAGATTGACCTTGGCATGGGCAACACCGTGTAAATGTATACGCTTAATTTGAACTGCCCCACCGTTCTGCTTCTTCAAGACCTAACTCAAGTTTGCGTTTAATCATGTTGCCAATTTTTTCCGTTGGATCAAGTTCTAAGGCTCTTTGCCACTCATTTCGCGCTTCTTCTTGGCGATCTGTAACCCAGTATAAATCACCAATATGATCTATGATCTCAAATTCGTTAGGGGAAATCAAATTGGCTTCAAGTAGATATCTTTCGGCATCCTCATATCGTCCCATCCGAAAATAAACCCAACCTAGTGAATCCAAATAGGCGCCGTTTTTTGGGCTCTGCTCCAAAGCTCGCTTGATCATCATCTCAGCTTGTTCCAATTGCGTGTTTCTGACAGCCAAACTGTAGCCAAAGTGATTAAGCACCTGATCATTATCAGGATCTAATTCCAATGCTTTGCGAAAGTCAGATTCCATCCTTTCGTAATCCTCAATGAAATCAAACGCTCCGCCCCTTACGTAAAAAGGGTACCACGTATAATTGGGCGAATCCTCATTGATGAGTTCAAGGCCATTAGTAATACTGACTGTTGCCTCGACATACTGTTGATCAAAATATTGAAACTCTCCCAATTTAAACCAGAGTTCGTCATTGCCGCCAAAACGCTGCGTTGTTTTCTTCAATACCTCAATGCCCTCACCAATTTTATCATCTCGAATTAAAATATCAGCACGATAAATCGCCTCAGGCAAAGCATAGTTTAAACTGTCTGGAATTTGATCTAATGTCGCAAGAGCCAAATCATTGCTTTCAAGGTAGGAAAGGTATTCTGCTGTCTCCAAATATACCAATGGGTCTTCAGAATAAATTACAGCCGCCAAACGTTGTGTCTCAAGTGTATCTTCGGGGAAGTTTGATTGGAGCAAACGACTGAAGACCATCAAAGAATCGTAAAGTCCTTTATTGGCCGTAAGATCAAAATCAAGATACGGGATAACTCCCTGTTCATGATAAGCAAGCAAATTGTTAATCTTGACGGCCTGGGGATCTGTATTTGAAAAATTCTCGTTCGCAGCCAAGGCCTCTATCGCATCCTCATTTTCCAGTTTCATCTGCAGTTTGAGATAAAGATACAAGGCCTCCAGGCGAACTGAATCATGATATTCAGTGAGGTCACCTAGTCTTTCAACAGCTTCCTCATACTTCCCTTGGGAAGCAAGAATCTGACTCGATGAATAACTCCCAAGATGAGGAAATTGTGACATTGCTTCTGAATCCCAGATCGCTCGGGAACTTTGAGTTGCACCAATACCGTAGTAGGCCCACCCTTGAAAAAAGGTCTGACGATAATCCAGCCAATCATTTGATTGGCTCAAACCTAACGCTTTGTCAAAATCTCCCTCATTAATGATGTTAGCGATAATGATTAAATTAGCCTGCGGATCAAGCGGATTATTAACAACAATTGAGTTGGCATATTTGAGTGCCTGGTCAAATTCACCCAAACGAAGGTAAATCTGCATCGCAACTTTGTTGACGGCATCTTGCTCAAAACTTGATTCAGGAAGTTTCTCAATGTAACCTTGAGCATTAAGGTATTGATGCTGAATTTTGGCCCAGTTGGCCAACATAAAGTTTGATAAATAATCCTGTGCATATAACGGCTGGACAGCAAGTGCACAGAATAAAAGAATATTAACTCGGATAGATGCGAATATGAAATTCATGACCTTTTTCATGTTGTGACCAGCTGGATTATACAAAGTTTTAAACAAATTTAGCACTCCACACAGAGCTATATTAAATAAATAGAACAATTTACCAACAATGTTTACTTTGCTTGAACAAAGTATTTTGAAATGGACAACTATCCCAACCTACATGTTTGGATAATTTGGCCCATCTCCTCCTTGTGGTGTGTTCCAAGTGATGTTTTGCGACGGATCCTTAATGTCACATGTTTTGCAATGGATACAGTTCTGAAAGTTAATCTTGAATTCACGCTGTCCTTGAGTATTCTCAATCACCTCATAAACACCAACTGGACAATAGCGTTGGGCCGGCTCGGCAAAAGTTGGCAGATTCTTTTGGATGGGGATATCGGGATTTTTCAGATGTAAGTGGCATGGTTGTTTCGCCTCATGATTTGTTCCTGTATAGCTGACATTGGTTAATCGATCAAAACTGATCACTCCATCAGGTTTAGGATAATCAATTGGTTTATGCTTTGCCATTGGTTCCATCGATTCAGAATCACTTTTTCCATGTTTGAGCGTCCCCAAAGGAGACCCATTGAACAGTGCGGCGCTCCACATATCAACAAACCCTCCCAAAAATGAGGCGGTTAAACCGTAACGGGTCCAAAGTGGCTTGACGTTCTTAACGGGTTTGAGATCTTGGCCTACCGGACCATTTCTGATGGAACTTTCATAATCGGTCAGTTCAATACCTTGTTTTCCTTCTTTTATTGCCAAGGATGCTGCATCGGCCGCGGCTATGCCACTTAACATCGCATTGTGATTTCCCTTTATGCGTGGAACATTAACCAATCCTGCGGCACAACCAACAAGAACCCCTCCTGGAAAAGTTACCTTGGGGATTGATTGCCACCCTCCTTCTGTTATGGCCCGTGCTCCGAAGGCAATACGACGTCCCCCTTCAAGTAAATCACTTATCATCGGATGATGCTTGAATCTTTGGAATTCCATATAGGGAAAGAGATAAGGATTGGCATAATTTAAGTGGACTACAAAACCCAAACTAATCTGATTATCTTGGCCATGATAAATAAACGAACCTCCTCCTGCATTCCTTGAAAGAGGCCATCCTGCTGTATGGGTCACTGTACCTAATTGATGCTTTTCAGGGTCAATTTCCCAGATTTCCTTCATTCCTATTCCGAACTTGGGGTAATCGGAGTCCTTATCCAGTTGAAACTTTTCTATTACCGTTTTGGAAAGTGACCCTCGGGCACCTTCACACAAGAATACAAATTTGCCATTCACTTCAAATCCTGGCTCATAGTTCGGTCCAGCAGTTCCATCGCTATTTTTACCAAATTCTCCAGCAATAACACCTTTTACTTCACCCTTTGGTCCATAAACGAGTTCCGAACAGGCCATACTTGGATACACTTCTATTTCCATCTCTTCGGCTTGTTCGGCAAGCCAGCGGCACACATTGGCCATGGAAACGATGTAATTACCGTGATTATTCATGAGCGGGGGCATCGGCCAGTTAGGGATTCGAATTTGCCCGCCCTCGCCCAAGATATAAAAATTGTCTTTTTTAACAGGAACTTTCACTGGAGCATTGCGGGACTGCCAATCAGGAATGAGAGTATTCAGTCCAATCGGGTCCAAAATGGCTCCAGACAATATGTGGGATCCAATCTCGGCACCTTTTTCCAAAAGACATACTTCGAGGTCAGGATTAAGCTGTTTCAGTCGAATTGCTGCTGACAGACCTGCGGGACCTGCTCCAACAATGACCACATCAAATTCCATCGCTTCGCGTTGAATATCACTCATGCATTAACTCTGCTTAAATTTGCTGATATGACGTCTTCATCTACTCAAATAACTTGAACAATATAACCTTGCAATTCGTTGACAAAAAAAGATCTGGAAAAAATATCATAAGATTCTAATACGATGCTTGGTATAAAAAATTTCAAGTAGGTTATAATTCAGTCATTAGAAACTAGTTTGTAATTGCCGACATTAATCACAATCCTCATTGTATACCTAATTAATAATTTTATCTAAAATTCAAAACTTCCAGACAGATTTGAGACCAAGCGAATGGAACAGCAGCGATATTTTATCACACCTGATGGCCGTGATTCCCTCAAAAAAGAACTTGCAAAACTCCAACAAGATGATCGCCCACAGATTATTCAAGCCATAGCCGAAGCGAGGGCTTATGGAGATTTGAGTGAAAATGCTGAGTATCATTCAGCCAAAGAAAAACAAGGCATGATTGAAGCCAAAATCTCATATCTAAAAGGCGTGCTATCGCTTGGTGAGGTCATTGATGTCAGTCAACTTGATGGGGCCATTAAATTTGGTGCACGAGTGTCTCTTGAGGACGACGTTTCTGGCGAAACGATTGAATATCAACTCGTTGATGACCCCGAAGTAGACATTGAAAAAAATAAACTCAGCATTAAAACACCTCTGGGACGGGCGTTAATTGGCAAGGATGTTGATGACGAGGTCGTTATCCGAGCACCTGGTGGAAAAAGAAGGTATACTATTTTAAAGGTTTCTTATTTTTGAGGTTGGCGCAAGCATATCAATGGTTATTCCTCGCCTAAATAAATTACGTCGCAAGAGCACGATATGGACGATGATTATAGGCATAGCAGGCTTGGCCGCGGTTGTTCTGTGGTTGTATATTTTCTTTACCTTTTTTATCATCGGTTCCTCATCGAGCAATCTTCTAGAAACCCGTGGATTTCAATTGATTTTTGTTGGGTTGCTTCCGGTCGTTGCCATTTTTTTGGTCGTTGAGGTGCTCCGGATCAATATAACCTTGTCCGAGCGAGTCAATGAATTAAAGAATCAATTCCGCTTAATTCAGACGGATATAGATACCATTCACACCAGCAAAAATATCAGAATCAATGATAATCCTCCCGCTTCAAAAGCGATTGTACAGTTTAACAATGAGCCTCTCCCATCTAGCGACAATCCACCTTCATCACCAAATACACCCTCGGCATTTGAACCAATTTTACAAGAAGAAAAATACACTGATAATTCCTTAACCTTAAACACTGGCCCTACGTTATTGGACCGACTGAATATTGATCATTCCACTTTGGTCAAGGCCCTTAATCTTCCTGATGATGATAATGACCACGAAGGTTATGAGGCATTTGAGCTCGCCTCTAAAAATGACCTGTTTCGTGAGGTTTTAACTCTCTCTCATGGCGTTCTTCATAGCCTTGCTCGAATTGGGATCTACATGGATAATTTGGCGACCGATCTTGGACCATTTCACGAATGGCAAGAGATGGCCAATAACAAGGTGTTAGAGCCGAACCCCAATTTAGGTGGCGCCGGTACACAAAAAGATATTTCCGATACGACTAAACTCCTTGCTGAAGATCAGGACGTTTTTGAACAATCCCAAGCATTTTACCAAAAAATCGAGCAACTCTTGCTCATCGTGATTCCGGTCCTCAACGAAGAAGAAATCAACGGCTTTGCCAATACGCGAACAATTAGAGCATTCCTTCTTTTCACGCGAGTGTTCAGTAACGAATAGGAGCTCACAACAGTTCAAAGCTACTATAGGGAAAATACTTGACCAAATCCCCTGTTTGAATCTGGGTGGTTGATTCAGCAACCTCAACCAGACCATTGGACCACAATAGGCTAGTTGTTAAGCCTGATCCCTCACTCGCGAAAACTTCTGCAAATCCATCAGCGTTAATCCGAGCCCGCCAATATTCTATTCGACCTGGTTTTTTGCTCTTGTTGAAACTTGCTTGAATCATAAAACTCTGCGGTTTCCATTCCGTTTGCCCAGCTAATTGTTTGAGTAGGGGAAGACCGAATATCAATGTACATACAAAGGCGGCGATGGGGTTACCTGGAAGTCCGAACACAAGGGTCTGATTCCAATTTGCAAATATCAAGGGACGACCTGGTTTGACGGCAATATACCAAAAGTGAAGCTTTCCTTCAGTTCTGAGCAATGAAGAAATGTAGTCCTTGCTCCCCGATGATGCACCACCCGATGTTAAAATGACGTCAGCCTTTTCAGTTCCATGGTCAAGCCTCTCTCGAATGCGTTCTGGACAATCAATAACTTTGCCCAGATCTATTGGCTCAAATCCCCATTTGTCAATCATGGACAATAACAAAGGACGATTCGTATCAATAACTTGGGAGTGTATTGGCTCTTCCTGATGCGAAGCCAGTTCACTTCCCGTTGACAAGACAGCAACCTTTAATGGCTTATAAACTGTCATTTGCGTAATACCCGCAGCAATCAATGTCGCGAGGTCGCTAGCGGTGATACGGTGGCCTTTGGCCAAGAGACGCTCGCCTGATTTAATATCTTCGCCTAAACCCCTTATGTTACTACCCTTTTTGATCGGTAAATTAACAATTAAATAACCATCGTGAATGGTTGCATCTTCTTGCATGATAATCGTGTCAATTTCCTCAGGGATTTGACTACCGGTCAGTATTTTAACAGCACCGCCTTTGGGTATTGATTGCTTAAATGGAATGCCCGGTTCAACTTGCTCGTCCAAAAGGCGCAATTTTTTTGTTGCTGTAACGGACTCTGAAGAAAACCCATAACCATCTACCGCTGAGTTAGTCACAGGGGGATTGGCGCGGCTTGCATAGAGTGGTTCGGCCAAAATTGAACCACACGCTTTGGCAACGGGAATAATTTGTAAGGCGGTTAATGGTGAATAATTCTTTTGAATTATCGCCAAGGCGTCAGCAACAGGCAACCAATCTAAGCTTCGTGGTAACGCTGGTTTATGAAATGTCAATCGTCTAGCCTCTCACCTGATGTATTTCTCATTCATGCGAAAATAGAGCCAGATATAATCAGTAAGCGACTTGTGGTTGTTCAAGTCAAATACTGGTATTTGTTCGCCTTCCAGCGGGTAATCACATGCGATCGCGATGATGTGCTTATCATCAGGAGCAAGAGGTTTTCCTTTTGACGATTTGAGCCTGACTTCTATTTTGGGAATTGGTTCGGCCTTAAACCCTTCTATGATGACTAAATCAACTGGATCAAGTTTGGTTACCAAAGAGGTCAATGACAACGGCGATTGATTGTCTTGATCATGCATTAAAACCCAGCGTTTATCAGAAGCAAGCAGGACTTCAAATGCACCGGCTTCATGGTGCTTGAAACTATCTTTACCGGGCTGGTCAATGGTTAAATTATGGTGTGCCCGTTTGATGGTTGAGACACGTAACCCGCGCGCAATAAGCTCCTTGACCAAGGCACATACGAGGGTCGTTTTCCCTGAATTTTTCCAACCGGCGATGCCAAGAAGTTTCATTGTGTACTCACCATTAAATTTTCCGCTTGCCGAAGGTCTTCAGGTGTATTGATATTAAAAAAAGGATCAAATTCATACCCCGTAAAAATTGCCTTGGAGCAATTCCTTTGATGAGTCCATAACACGATCTTTCTTACTCCGTTTTGGAGGTTGTTCTGTAGATTTTCCATGAGTTCAACGGACCATATTCCAAAAGTTGGATGGGTCTTCAACTGACCTGAAAGATTTTGAGTTGACGCGAGAACAATTTCGCTCTTGCTTTGTTCTTGTACCTTAAGCAATTCGGCAACGAGATTTTCTGGAAAATAAGGCGTATCGGCGGCGACCGTTGCAATCCATTTGCATCCTTGCTTTTGTGCCCACTGCATACCACTCAATACTCCCGCAAGGGGGCCTAATTGACCGGAAACAATGTCAGCAATGATTGGTATTCCAAAGTCGGAGTAATGCTTTGGATTATTGTTGGAGTTCAATACTAAAGCTGATACCTGGGGTTGCAGTCGTTCAATCACCGTACATAATAAGGCTTTATTCCCTAATTGCTTAAGTGCTTTATCACCGCCACCCATTCGTGTGGATTTTCCCCCAGCTAAAATAACACCGGCGACACCGATTGGTTTTTCTTGCATTGTGAACACCTCTACCAATCTTAAAACTTGATCATTGCGAAAGTCTATTTTTTGGCTGCACTTCGGCTGTTTTTTGATCTGGGATCACATCCCTTGTAAGCCGATGGTTTCCTGACAGGCAAATATATCTCTTACCCCGCATTCGTCCGATAAGCGTCAGATTCACTTTGCGGGCAATTTCAACTCCCCAAGCAGTAAAGCCGGACCGTGATACCAAGACTGGAATGCCCATCATGGACGTTTTAATGACCATTTCAGAAGTTAATCGCCCGGTTGTATATAAGATTTTATCCTTGGCCGATACACTCTCCGACCGCATCCAACCATTAACTTTGTCTACCGCATTGTGCCGACCGACATCTTCCATGTAAACCAGCGGTGTGCTTTGATAGCACAAAACTGTGCCGTGGATTGCTCCGGCCGTAAGGTAAAGACTAGGAGTCGTATTGATTGTCTTGGATAACTGATAGAGCCATGATGATTTCACTTCAACAAATGGCAGTTGGATCGTGTTTATGAGTTCCATTTGATCACCAAACACAGTGCCTATACCACATCCGCTTGTGCGAATCCTTTTTTTTAACTTATGCTCATAGTCGGTTGAAACTTTGGTGCGTACGACCACAGTATCTATGTCTTCATCAAAATCAACTGTCTGCACCTCATCCATTGAAGTCAACATACCTTGGTTGAACAAAAATCCTAACGCCAGGTAGACTGGGTAATCGCCAATTGTCATTGCCGTTAATATCTCAGTGGCGTTAAGATAAATTGTAAGTGGTTTTTCTTCCACTACATTGATGTGGTGTTGCGTACCATCCTGTATAAATCCATCCACCACACGAGTCAGGGACGGAGCATCGGGGATGGGAGCAATGTGAGGGCTTTTTCCCGAATGGTTAACGCTCATAATATAAATTAGTTTAAGTTAATTGGACGTTTATATAATCTATCTGAATTGCTATTCTTATAACCTCTTCCACATTTTATTATTCAATCCAACATTCCCAACGCAATAATTAACTTCCAAATGAATACCACACAGGCCGAATGCATCGCATTGAATGTACTTGAATGGATGGGTAGGCATTCTGAACTTTTAACACAATTTATCAACCAAACCGGGGTCTCATTGGTCACCATCACACATGATGCTCATCAGCCGGAATTATTAGCCGCCGTTCTTGATTTTCTGTTGACGCAAAATGATCACACAATCTCTGATTGCTGTCAGTCCCTCAATATTAAACCTGAGATACTGGTCAAGGCGAGAATGCCTTTGCCCGGAGGAGCGGAATTTCATTGGACTTAGCCACATTTTCAAAGCCAATAAAGGGAATAATTTTTGATAAGGATGGGACTCTTTTTGATCTCAAGAAAACTTGGACGAGTTGGATACACACCATTCTGAATCAATTATCGCATGGCAATGCGAATTGGGCCGCCCAGGTTGGGCGTGATCTTGGGTACGATTTTTATCGTCAACAATTTATTGAGTTAGGGAAATTTGATGTATGGACGCCAGAAGAGTTAGTAAAAATGTTGAATGAACATTTTTCCCAATATAGCTACAAAGAACTCGCAGATATCCTCCACAATTCGGCCATAAATACCCCACAAGTCCTAATTCCGAATCTCGCTCAAGAGCTCCATCAACTCAAAGGTGATGGGTATGTTCTTGGCGTTGCAACCAATGATAGCGAGGACATCGCTCGGCATCAACTCAAAAAATACAAACTCATTGACTATTTTGCGTTTATCGCGGGTTCAAATAGTGGCTACGGGGCAAAACCTGATCCACTTATGCTTTTAGCATTTTGCGACCAGCTCGAAATTGATGCTCATGAAACTGTAATGGTCGGCGACAGCGTGTTTGATATCCAAGCTGGTCACCAAGCAGGAATGCATACAGTCGCTGTATTGACCGGATTGACCGCGCGTAAGGATTTACGCAGTTCGGCAGGAAAGGTCTTAAACGATGTTCAAGAATTGCATGGTTATCTCACAGCAATTAGATCCGCTCAATACAGCAGGAACTCTCATAATCAAAGCGATGAAAACTGAACGTGTCAATTGGGGAATTCACGTGTCGTACTTTTAGCCTATCCTTAACGGCAATTCCTACACACCGTTGGACCTTATCAATGGTTACGCGTGTTGGATGAATTTTTCTGAGGTGTAATGTCTGTAAACATGTGTGGATTGATTAAAAATAATTTTCCAATTCTCTTCTTTTTAACATAATTGATTAAACTCAATTTATATTGATTAGGGAGGATACTATGCCAAGTGTTAGAAATAGGCGCAGCGGTGGCCGACAAGCTAATCTAAAGTCCCGCAGGACTAATTTATTTGATCAACTTGCATGGCGCATACCATACAATCCAGACCATCCTACCGAACCTCTTGATGAAGAGGGCGTGGAAAAAATCCATCAAACCGGCTTGCGTGTTCTTGAGGAACTTGGGGTGATTTTTCTGAACGAAGAAGCATTAAAAATTTTCAAAAAGGCTGGGTGCAAGGTTGAAGAAAACAATGTCAAATTTGATCCAGATTTTGTCATTGAGATGGTGAATCGTTGCCCTCAATCATTTACCCTCACACCAAGGAACCCCGAACGCGAACTCATTGTCGGGGGAAAGCATATTCTTTTTGGCAATGTGTCATCACCACCGAATAGCTGGGACTTGAAAAATGGCAAACGGGCTGGGTGTCAAGAAATGTTTCGCAATTTTCTGAAACTCACCCAGCATTTTAATTGCATTCACCTCGCATGCGGTTACCCGGTTGAGCCCGTTGACCTGCATGCCTCAATCCGTCACCTTGATTGCCTGTTTGATAAACTGACCCTGACTGATAAGGTTTGCCATGCTTATTCATTGGGTAAGGAGCGGGTTGAAGATGTCATGGAAATGGTGAGGATTGCGGCCAACATCACTCATGAAGAGTTTAGAGATAAGCCCAGAATGTTTACGAATATTAATTCAACTTCACCACTCAAACATGACTGGCCAATGATTGATGGAGCAATGCGAATGGCACGGAATAGTCAGGTCGTTATTGTTACACCCTTTACTCTGTCTGGAGCAATGGCCCCCGTTACCCTATCTGGAGCTGTCGCCCTTTCAATTGCTGAAGGACTCGCCGCGATAGCTCTGCTCCAATATATCAATCCAGGAACACCGGTTGTGTTTGGTACCTTCACCTCAAATGTTGACCTTCGTACCGGAGCACCAGCATTTGGGACACCTGAATATATCCGCGCAACGCAAATGACCGGTCAACTCTGTCGCTATTATGGTTTACCGCTTCGGGCAACCAATGCGTGCTCAGCGAATGTTCCAGACGGCCAAGCAATGTGGGAAAGTATGAATTCCATGTGGGCATGTATTCAATCGGGAACAAATATGGTCTACCACTCGGCCGGATGGTTAGAAGGTGGTCTCATCGCAAGCCCTGAAAAATTTGTGATGGATTGTGAAACACTTCAGCAGTTCCTGCGATACTTTGAGCAATCATTGTCAACGACAACTTCAACAGATTTAGCTTTTGAGGCGATAAAAGAGGTGGGATCAAGTGGACATTATTTTGGTGCTACACACACTCAAGAGCGTTATACAACAGCGTTTTACGAACCCTTTCTGAGTAATTGGCAAAACTATGAAGCATTTGAGCTTGACGGAGGAGCTTGGACCGCAGAAAGAGCTCATAATATCTATAAAGACATTATCAATGAATTTGAAGCTCCTCCAATGGACCCCTCAATCAAGGAAGAACTCGCGGCTTTTGTCAAAAGACGCAAAACTGCAGGTGGCGCTCCAACTGACTTCTAAGGTGAAATGAGAACCTTAAAATCTACCACTTGTTTTCGATGATTCGCCTTGCTAGGAAATTGGAAAATCCTCAAATACGCGATTGTGGGTATCATGACATCGTACAAAACGAGCTTTACTCGGTAAATCCGACAAGTTTTTTGCTCCCAAGTAAGTGCATGTGCTCCTCAAGCCGCCAAGAATATCTTGGATTGTGTCCATGAGTGATGCTTTATACGGCAAGAGAACTTCACGCCCTTCACTTGCTTTCCAAGGTTGCATTCCATCAAAGTGCTTTTCATTCGCCACGTGCGAGCTCATACCATAAAATTGAACAAATTTACTGTGTTTGATCAATGGTTTGCCATCTTCAAGTTCTGTTGACTGAAAGGTGCGAGTCACAACATTCCCCCCGCCCTCGTCGTGCCCGGCCAACATTCCTCCAAGCATGGTAAACCCAGCCCCAGCAGCGATTGCTTTAGCCACATCGCCCGGACAAGTACAACCACCATCGGCGACAATTGCTACGCCAGCCTCTCGGGCGGCTTGACCACATTCAATGACGGCCGAAAATTGCGGATAACCGACCCCTGTTTTTATTCTCGTTTCACACACGCTTCCAGGCCCAATCCCGACCTTGACTAGATCAGCACCGGCATCTGCTAAAGCATAGGTCTGCTCAGGTGTCACAACGTTTCCAGCAATAATCACCACATCGTTAAAATCATTCCTGAATCGTTCTAAGAACCGTACAAATCGTTCGGTGTGTCCATTGGCAACATCAAGGCATACATATGGCAACGGGCCAACAGATTTATTCACCGCAGCAAAGGTATTACGATCTGCCTCTCTCAGTCCTACTGTCATCGCACAATAGTTTTTACGAACAGGGTTTCCTTGAAAAAATTCAATAAGGCTCTGGGCGGGGTAGGATTTCGTCAGGCATGTAAATATTTGGTGCTTTAATAGCGAATCAGCCATTTTAAGGGTACCAACTCCGTCCATATTTGCGGCCATAATTGGAACCCCCTCATACACAATTGAGGGATGTTTCGCAAAGTGAATACGACATTGCAAATTAACATCTTTACGACTGGAAACAGCGGTTTGAGTTCCCGGTACAAGCAAGACATTCCCATAATCAAGCTTGGTATCAACACTATTAAGATTAAGACCTTCGGTCTTACGAAGGCTCAATTCAGAATCAGGCACAGCATTTGAAAGTTGATTAAAAAATAGTTTGCGAGTTTCATCCATTCTCACTTTCCCCTCAATTGTGCAAAGGCGAAAGAAGAATCCTGTCACTGCGACCGCGGCTCATGCTGAGTATTTTGATCGCTACATTTTTACGCTTTTGCACATTATCTCTATTCATTTTTTGATAAGAAATCAAGAGAAGAATGACTTTTTTTATCGTCATGCAATTTAATTGCATCTTAAAATAGGAAACGCATTACTCTAATTGGGTAGTTCAAGTTAGACCTTCCGAAGGTCCTACCAATAGGATAAATAATTTGAAGGCGGATAAAAACTCGTGACTAAAAACAAAGATTGGATAACAGCGGCTAAAACACTGTCCGAAGCCTTACCCTATTTACAACGATATGATAAGGCCATTGTTGTCATCAAAATCGGTGGCAACGCCATGACCGATACCGGTATCTTGCAGAGTTTTGCTCAAGATGTTGTCCTCATGCGTCAGGTCGGAATTAATACCGTGGTCGTTCACGGGGGTGGCCCCAAGATAACTCACACATTGCAACGCTTAGGTATCAACTCGCAATTCATTCGCGGGAAACGTGTCTCATGCCCCGAAACCGTTGAAATCGTTGAGATGGTTCTTTCAGGAAACGTGAATAAAGGAATCGTCCAAGCAATCAATTCAGCAGGTGGTCAAGCCATAGGTATTTCGGGTAAGGATGCGCGCTTGATGGTCTGTGATTATTCTGATCCAGAACTTGGCTTAGTTGGTCACCCCAGTGTAATTAATGCCCAAGTCCTTCATAATTTGCTCCAAAGCGGCCTGATTCCTGTCATTGCTCCCATTGGAGTCAGTCATGATGGTCAAACCCTTAACGTCAATGGGGATACCGCCGCAGGAGCCATCGCCGCGGCGTTGCACGCTGACCGCTTATTATTGTTGACTGATGTGGACGGCGTGTTGAATCAAGACGGTCAATTGATGTCGCGTTTGACTCCACAGGAAATCAGATCAAAAATCAGGGATGGAATTATCGAAGGAGGCATGACCCCGAAAACAGAAACAGCGATCAAGGCCGTTGAGGATGGCGTGAGAGCGGTTGTTATCATGAACGGTAAAACCCCTAACGCACTGTTATTAGAACTGTTCACCAGTCATGGTGTCGGAACTTTGATATCTTCAAAACGAAGTTAAGCGGGAACTTTATTCAATGATTAACAGGGTTTACGATGAAATCAACCAATTAGCCAATCAGGATTTTCTGGAGATTTTTGGTGGGTTTCATACCCAACCAGAGGATAATACACCACGGGACACTAAGACCCTTCTTATGTTTGGCCCCAAGGAACCTGGATTCTGGCCGTATTTTGTTAAGCAGCCTGAATATCGAAGTGGTCAAGCAAATGCCCTTGATCGCTGGTCCAAGCGAGTCATAGATAATCTCGCTGATCAATTCGCAGGTCTTCCACTCTATCCCTTTGGGGGTCCTCCATACCATCCATTTATGTCATGGGCAATACAAACCAAGCGAGCCTGGCATTCGCCCATACAGTTTCTCGTTCATGACACCGCAGGCTTAATGGTTTCATTTCGGGGTGTACTCTGTTTCAACTATCACCTTAATCTTCCCCAACCTCCCACGACCTCTCCATGCACAAATTGCGCTGACAAACCTTGTAAAACAATGTGTCCCATTAAGGTTCTAACACCAACTCATTATGACGCCTCTGGGTGTCGCAGTTATATTTTAACCGATACAGGTCAGGATTGCCTCAATCAGGGTTGTCAGGTACGAAGAGTGTGTCCAGTGAGTCAACAGTATGACCGGGACCCGCAACAATCCCGGTTTCATCAACTTGCATTTGCCCAAGCAAATTAATCTGTACTTCACTAATAAAAATATGAGAAACAATCCGTAATCTGCACTTGAAGTCAGGTCATTGCGATGTCACTTTGAAGAACGCTGAACAGTCATCTTGATTGTCGCTATACAGTCTTGCAACTCGTCTTGGTTCTTTGGCACAGCCACATAACTTCCAGACTAGTCCGGTTCACCCTTTCCAGACCACGCGAACTGCTATCTTGTTCTGATACCCATAGATATAGAGCTTCAGGAGCACCACAGGATTGAACGGCGGTTGGCCTGAACCCGAATATTCCTCGGTAGGCTTAACCCCAAAACGTTCAAATCCAATGTCATGACATACGCATGTATCGCTCGGACGGGATGGGTTAGTATCACGCCTTCATTGAATTGATGGACAAAGGTGAGATACTAGGAAGAAATGCTGCTCTCAATTAATTGGTGCTGACTGTTTACAGAATGACAAAGAATAATGCAAATTAATTACATCACTTCAAAGGTGTTGAAATACTAGGTCAAAATAGTCATCAAGACAGGGCGTTAGCACCTGAACGGACCCGAGGACAGGATGTTTTGATATCGTCGGTGTGAACTTGCTCAACTTCAATTGAAATAATTGAATATAACCCAAATTGAATCACAACTGATTCAATCAAGCAAGAGGTCAAAGGATAGCTTGGTTGAAAGGAACAGGGCTGGAAGTTCGATGAAAATAAACTGGAGAGGGTAGAGTCAGGGTTTCAACATCAGGAAAAATTACTCAATTAAAGGCCAAATTGAATACTTTCACAGCTTCACTTGAGACTGTGAAAGTATTACCAATAGAAATTAATTAAATAGAAAACTTTATTAAAACTAATGAAATAATTCTTTTATCTTATTATAACCAATGAAATAATTCTTTTATTTAAAATTTTTAAGAATACAATACGAGAAGTCTTTTGAAAGTTGCAACTTCCTCAAATACTTTCACAGTCTCACTTCCCTGCGGGTCTGTATCCACCAAGAGAATTCGTGTTCCACGATCATGAAGAGCCCGGGCCAATTTGATGGTCAAGGTAATTTTGCCGCTACCTCCCTTGGGATTGAGAACGGCAATGATGGTCATGGTGTTTTAACCATTTGTGTATTTCTATATTTGTACTAATGTGTTTATGAGTATATACTCAAATTTATAATTAGCAACGCACGAATATTTTTTGGTGATTCAGATTTGGTTACCTCTCAATGGGTAGAAAAAGCCTAATATTACCGGCCATCGGTATGAAGATAATTGAATGAAAGTTCCCATCAACTCTAAAATCTACCATATTGTACATATGAATAACTTGGTCTCTATTCTCCGAGATGACTATCTTTGGTCGGAAAAAAAATGCAAACGAGACAGCCATCCGTCAACATTGGAATGCACAAGATCAAGGAAAGGCGACTTAAGCTTCCATTGAAATCGCATCCTGAGACTTATGTCGGAGAGTATGTACCATTCTATTTTTGTCCAAGATCAATCATGCTCTATTTAATACATCGTGCCAATAATCCTGAACTTACGTATCATGAAGGACAGGAACCGATAATACATCTCGAAGCTGATCTAAGAAGTGCGGTTCAGTGGGCCGGGGAAAATTGCCACCGCTGGACCTTTACCCAGTCTAATGCCGGATCTAACTATTCCTTAGATTGCGCTGAACTGGACTGCCTTGATAGAGTAGATTGGACTGCTGTAAATGCGCGGGATTTTAGCAATAAGAGTATTAAGGAAGGAAAACAGGCCGAGTTTCTGTTTGAAGAATCCTTTCCTTGGCATCTGATCGAGCGAATCGGAGTCTATTCACAGGAACAGGTTCAGACCGTTAACAAGGCTCTGAGCAACGCGTCGCACAAACCTGTATTGGAAATCAAACAAAACTGGTATTATTGAAGGGGAAATTAAAATGATTCAATATACAACGGGCGATCTCCTGAAGTCGGATGCTGATGCGCTCGTCAATACGGTCAACTGTGTCGGCGTAATGGGACGCGGTATTGCCCTGCAGTTCAAGAAACAGTTTCCCGATAACTTCAATGCCTACAAAAAGAGCTGTCAACGGGCCGAGGTACAGCCGGGCAAGATGTTCATTGTCAAGCGTAACGACCTGTTGGGACCACGCTATATCATTAACTTCCCAACCAAGCGACACTGGAAAGGCAAGAGCCGGTTTGAGGATATTGATACCGGACTGCGGACATTGAAAGAAGACATTCTGCAACTTGGTATCCGCTCCATCGCCATCCCTCCTTTGGGAAGTGGGCTTGGCGGTCTCAACTGGCAAGATATCCGAGCTCTGATTGATACCATCCTGGGTGATCTTCCGGATGTTCAGATTTTCGTTTACGAACCGGTTGGGGTGCCAGAAACCGTCAAGTGTCAAGAGGTACCAGTCATGACATCGAGTCGAGCGGTGCTGGTGGCTCTGATTGAGCAGTATCTCACCGGCCTGATGGATCCCTTTGTCTCCCTGTTCGAAGTACACAAGTTGATGTATTTTATGCAGGAAGCCGGTGAGCCTTTAAGCTTAAACTTTCGGAAAGGTTACTATGGACCATATGCTGAAAATCTCCGACATGTCCTGAGCGTGGTTGAAGGGCATCTGATCTCTGGCTACAGTGATGGCGGAGATCAGCCGGACAAACAGCTCAAATTGGTACCAGGAGCCGTTGCTGATGCAACGAGATATCTGGCCGATAAATCGGATATACGTGATCGTTTTGAGCGTGTTGCCGATCTGGTGGACGGCTTCGAAACGCCATTTGGTCTTGAGTTGCTGGCGACAGTGCACTGGGTGGTCAAACATGAATGTACCGTCCCGGAGCAGGATCTGGTGACCTTTGTTCACTCATGGGGATCCCACAAGCAGCATTTTACGCCATACCAGATCAAGATTGCCTTTGATACACTGAGCCGAAAGGGTTGGATTTTATAATGGAAAAATATTCCAGACTGTAGTCCGAGATGCTGTACCCGGGCTCTCCTTCAGATATAAAGAAAGGGACTTATATACCAGATTAAGCGGTGGGTTGTAGAGCTGACAAGAAAACAGTTGAAACGACGGCTGCCAAGCTCAGTAGGAGTTCTAGAAGGATACCTTATTGAATTTTATTAAGCTTACGATGATAATCCCGAACCCTTCAATTGGACCAAAATAGCAGATGCGATTCTTGCTTTGGTCAAACGGTTTTGCTCAAGAGTAGACGTAACTATATTTAACGAACTTTAGATTCATTACTCTAGCGGATTTTTACCAGTTAGACCTTGAGTCTAAGGTATTGCATCCCTCGGAAAATAATTGTGATTAATAGTTTAGCTGTCAAAAAGTTTTTCCTTAATATACCTTGCCAATTGAACGATTTCAGAATCTTTTGATTTCAGACTTGCTTCTAATAGAGGAGCCAAATCGGTCAATTCGTTTTCACTCATGA
>MPNP01000003.1:0-22500 GCA_002239085.1 Rhodobacteraceae bacterium bin131
TGCTTCCTCCTGACACTGTCATACCGATTTGACCGGTGCCTGTATGGTGGCCATAAAGCCCGTAAGAACCCTCTCCTTTGGTCAAGATTCTCCCATCCGATACAGAGAGTGATGCATGACCGGTGCCGACATGTTCACCCCACATCCCGTGAGCTTTCATACCCTCGGTGGTAATACTTCCGTCAGAAACTGTAATACCGACATGACCGGTGCCTGTATGGTGTCCATAAAGCCCGTGAGCTTCCATACCCACGGTGGTAATACTTCCGTCAGAAACTGTAATACCGACATGACCGGTGTTTGTCGGGATTTCAAAACTTGCATAAATTCCGTGAGAATTCAGTTCCGCGGTGGAGATGCTTCCCCCCGATACCGATACAGCTACATTACCGGCACCTCTGTGTTGTCCAAAAATTCCGTAAGATAACGAAACCACGGTGGAGATGCTTCCCCCCGATACAGATACAGCTACATTACCGCTGCCCTCATGACGTCCAAAAATCCCGTGAGAAGCCGAGGTGGAGATGCTTCCCCCCCCCCGATACAGATACAGCTACATTACCTTTGCCCTTGTGTTCTCCAAGAATCCCGGAGGAATCTGCTCCCGTGGTTGTGATGCTTCCTCCTGACACTGTAATAACGATATTATTGGTGCCGGAATGTTGTCCATAAATCCCGTAAGAGCGCGCACCCGTGGTTGTGATGCGTCCTCCTTCTTTCACTGCAATACCAATATTACCAGTGCCCTCGTGTTCTCCAAAAATCCCGCGAGAACTTGTTCCCTGGGTGGCAATCCTTCCTCCAGTCATTGAAATTTCGATATTACCTGTACCTGTGCCTTTAAGATATCCTCTAATTCCGGTAGAGAACACATTCGCATGGGCAGTAATTCCTTTTTCAATGGTAATCCTTCCTCCAGTCATTGAAATTACGACATTACCCGAACCTTGATGCTGACCTAAAATTCCGGTTGAGTTCACTTCCTTGGTTGTGATACTTCCATCAGAAACTGTAATACCGATATTACCCGAACCTTGATGCTGACCAAAAATTCCGAAATTACGTCCCTCAAGTTCAGGGGTTCCCATAATCGTTACAGGCAACTTCTTCCCCTGGGTGGTAATACTTCCTCCAGTCATTGAAATTCCGATATTACCACTAGCGTTATTGCGTACATAAATCCCTCTAGTATCAACAAAGTGGTCGTAATATCTACATTTGTCACTTCAAGATTCACATCTTTCACACTTGAATTACCATAATATATTCTAATTCCATAACCATCCCTACTCTCGTTTTGAATTCTTACCCCAGATAACTTCACGTCGACCTTACCTGTACCCAACTGTCGTACATTAATCCCGTAGGCATAATCACCACTGGTCGTAATGCTACCTCCTGTCATTGTAAGTGCGATATCAGCTGTTGTGCCGCCTAAACGTTGTACTTTAATCCCGTCATGCTCTTCTCCAGTGGTGCAGATTTCTCTATTTGTTTCGTCAATAACTGCGTTTCCACCTCCTGTATTAGAGATGCGGCTGGTGCACGTTTGAGCCGAAACGGTCGATGGTAAAAACACACTCCATGAAACGAGAACGAATAGAACTACCCACAGACCACAACAGCGGCTTGTAATTGATTGAGAACGATGAGGATTATTGACCCTTAAACAATCAATTAAACTCTTTTCAATGGGGGGGGGTGAATGTCTTCATGGAGCTACAGCATCGTTGCTTTTCGGATGCTTTCGCCCTGAGTTGAAATAGTTTCATATTCACAATATCCTTCATAAAATGTGATTATTATTTTCTGATACTAACAAGTCAATAAGGAGTATTGCAAGTCAATTCAACTCATTCCTGAAAAAAATTTGTCTACAAATGGGAATTCTTATGTACAACAATTGCATCAATTATTTATGAATACCTGATTGTTTTTATTTATAGCATATTTGTTTCTCCTTTTTTATCGATTGCATTAGAATCCGGGTGGAGTGCCAAACGCTGCATGTCTTCCAATGCAGGGATACCAAACTCTCTTATGGACAATAATTGTTGCCCATACGAATCCCCACAGATTAACTCTTTGGCTCTTAGATGACAATTCAATAAAAGAATCTACTCGTGACCAATGCTCCTTGGATATGCCTCTAAATGACGAGCCTAATCATCAAGTTAACCTTTTTTCTTAATGGTTTGATTCCCGAAATGCGGATTAACTCTCGAATCTCTAACTTTCAATACCTATAGGTGTGGATACTCATTGATTTATTGAAATTTCAGATTAGATTGAGGCACTAGAGAATTTGAAATTAATTGGGGAAGATGGTGCCAACCCAAAAAGTATTCATAAAAAATTTTGGCTGTCAGATGAATGAATATGACAGTGAAAGAATGTTAGAGTCACTCGCTTTGTCAGGGTATATTGAAACCTCAACCGCAGACAATGCGGATTTAGTTATTTTGAATACCTGCCACATTCGAGAGCGAGCAACTGAGAAAATTTATTCTGAAATAGGGCGACTTAAACCCAACAAAGCTGAAAATCCTAATCTCACAATTGCCGTTGCCGGTTGTGTCGCTCAAGCAGAGGGTGAAGAAATTATTCGCCGACAGCCTATGGTTGACCTAGTATTTGGTCCACAGGCTTATCATCGATTGAGCGACATGATTGCCGCAAGTAGGCAAAGTCCTCAAGTTGAGTTGGATTTTAATCAAGATGAAAAATTTTCAGTATTACCAGCGCAACGAAATAATAAGAGGGTATCTGCTTATCTTACCGTTCAAGAGGGATGTGATAAGTTTTGTACTTTCTGCGTTGTTCCTTATACGAGGGGGAAAGAATTTAGTCGATCTGTTCAAGAGATATATGATGAAGCCAAAAATTTGGTTCAGGCCGGAAGTAGAGAAGTTATTTTATTAGGTCAAAATGTTAATGCCTATCATGGTCAGGGAAATGGCAATTCTTCTTGGAGTCTTGCTAATTTAATTTGGAAGTTGTCCGACATCCCTCAACTTGAGAGAATTCGATTTGTCACATCGCACCCAAATGATATGAGTGAAGAATTAAATGTTGCTTTTCGTGATTGTCCAAAACTCATGCCCTATCTCCATCTACCGATTCAGTCAGGTTCGGATAGAATTCTAAAACTGATGAACCGCAAGCATACCGCAAATGAGTACTTGGATGTCATCAAAAACGTAAGGTCTTACCGTCCAGATATTGCAATTTCAGGTGACTTCATTGTCGGATTTCCAAGTGAAAATGAAGAAGACTTCCAACAGACGATGGATGTGGTTCACAAGGTGCAATTTGTAAAATCTTTCTCATTCAAATATTCACAACGACCGGGAACACCAGCGGCTAACATGAAGCAGGTTAGTAAAGAAATCCAAGAAAAGCGTTTGGCAAAATTACAAAGTCTTCTGTTTGAGCAGCAAAAATTGGCTCTTAGTGATTCAATTGGGAAAGTATCAAAGGTATTATTTGAGAAAAAAGGACGTTATCCGGGACAGCTTGTTGGCAAAAACGAACACTTTCAAGTCGTTCATGCGATGGCTAAAGATGAGTTGATTGGAGATATCTCCACGGTTTGCTATACTGCAGCGAGTTCAAATTCATTGGAGGGTTCTCTTGTCGTTTGAATATCCTGAAGGGTAGGTCTAACAAAAGCCAAAATAGGTTTTCCTCATTGATTTTTCAATTAAATAGCGAAAGAATTATAGGTTAGATATGAGAAATCGTTTTGTTGTTTTGTCTCTCGTCTTGGGCATTGTATTAATGGTTTGGGATGGTTCTGAATCTCGCTTAGGAGCACACCCATTAGTTGACGACACGCCCCGCATTGCTGTGATTTCAGCATATGCCCCGGAGCAGGTTATTCTTTCCTCTAGAATGGAAAACAAAAAATCAACTGAAATTAATGGGATAGAGTTTACAACTGGAACTTTGGCGGGTAAGAAAATTGTCCTTTTTTTAAGTGGCATCAGCACAGTCAATGCCGCAATGTCAACCCAGGTGGCAATCAATCACTGGAACATATCCAAAATAATTTTTTCAGGAATAGCTGGGGGCGTTGATCCATCTCTTGAAATTGGTGATGTCGTGGTCCCTGATAAGTGGGGTCAGTATCTTGAATTGTATTTAGCAAGAGATTTAGGGAATGGAGAATGGGAAACTGATCCTCTGTTTGTCTATCCCTATCCTAATTTCGGAATGATGCATCCAAGATCGGTGGATGTGCGCCGCGAAGGAATCGATGGGATAGAAACCCGGTTTTGGTTTCATACCGACGAAGAACTCTTAAAGATTGCAGCAAGCGCTGTAGAGGGTATAAAGCTGAACAATTGTACCGAAGAAAATGTCTGCTTGAGTGGTCAACCCAATATAATTATTGGCGGGCCTGGTGTTTCGGGAAGTGCTTTTGTTGATAATGAAGAATTCCGAAAATACACTTTTGAGACTTTTGGAGCAAGGGTGCTGGACATGGAGAGTGCACACGTTGCCCATGTGGCATACGCTAACAGCACCCCATTTCTTGCGGTTCGAAGCCTATCAGATCTGGCCGGAGGAGGTTCAGGCAGTAATGAAATAGGTATTTTCTATGCACTTGCCGCCGAGAATGCCGCAAGGGTAGTGCAAGCGATCATTGGCATCTTACCCTAACACATTGAAAAAATAATGAGTTTGTCGAGTGCTTGAAAAGCAGATTTTCAAGCCATCGGGCAGGGTTTGAATTATACAAATCCTTACCAAGGAATGAATGGGCAAAAAATTGAAGTGATAGTTTTCAAAAAAATAAATATCGACAATTGAAAAATTCCTACCCAATTCAATAAAACAGTTTACTAATATAGCTTTGATTCATCTGAAGATTTAGGAATTCAAAATTATGGCAAAACCAATCAAATTTATTTTGGATGGCAAACCGACCGAAGCAATGGAAGGCGAAACGATTTGGGAGGTTGCTAAACGCCTCGGTAATGAAATACCCCATTTGTGCCACTCAGGTATCACTGGATATCGTCCTGATGGGAATTGTCGCGCGTGTATGGTTGAAATCAATGGTGAACAAACTCTAGCAGCCTCTTGTATTCGACGACCTGCAGAAAATATGGATGTATCAACCAATAGCAAGCGGTCGATTCGCGCCCGGAAGATGATTCTTGAATTGCTCCTAACAGATCAGCCAAATTACGATCAATCTCATGACAAGTCGTCGAAATTTTTATCAAGTATAAAAGATGTAAAAGTCACTTCCTCTCGCTTTCCTAAGACCCCTTCACTAAAGCTTCCCGAAGGTGATTATTCCCATCTGGCAATGAGTGTTAATCTTGATGCCTGCATTCATTGTGGTCTGTGCACCCGAGCGTGTCGTGAAGTACAGGTGAATGATGTCATTGGGATGGCAAGCCGTGGGAGAAGCTCGCAAATTGTCTTTGACTTTAATGACCCCATGGGTCACTCAACCTGCGTTGCCTGTGGAGAGTGTGTGCAAGCCTGTCCAACTGGTGCTTTGATGCCAGCAACTGTAGTAGACCACAACCAAATTGGTGATAGCCAATCGTTTGACAAAGAAGTAGTCAGTGTATGCCCGTTTTGTGGAGTCGGGTGTCAAGTGTCTCTAAAGACAAAAAATAATACCATACAATATGTTGATGGTTTTAATGGACCTGCCAATGAGAACCGGCTGTGTGTAAAAGGCCGCTTCGGATTTGATTATATATCCCACCCCCATCGGTTAACCCACCCTTTGATTCGAAGAGATGATGCTCCTCCCAAAGGACTAAATGTCAGTCCCGAAAATTTTGAGCAATTTTTCCGAAAGGCAACATGGGATGAGGCTTTATACAAAACCGGCAAACAATTGTTGTATTCTCGGGACACTTTTGGAGGACATTCTGTCGCCGGGTTCGGTTCAGCAAAGTGTACCAATGAAGAGGCCTATATTTTTCAAAAACTGATCAGGCAAGGCTTTGGTCACAACAATGTCGATCATTGTACACGATTATGTCATGCTTCTTCTGTTGCTGCATTAATAGAAAATATTGGCTCAGGTGCCGTCACAGCAACATTTAATGAAATCGAAAATAGCGATGTAGCAATTATTATCGGTGCGAATCCAGTCGAAAATCACCCCGTCGCAGCAACTTATTTTAAACAGTTTGCTAAAAATGGTGGAACTCTCATCGTCATTGACCCTCGATCCAGTGAGTTAAAACGGTATGCCAAATACATGTTAAATTTTTATCCTGGAACAGATGTTCCGTTACTCAACGCCATGATGCATACAATTGTTAAGGAAGGGCTTTATAATCAGGAATTTATTGAGAAGCATACGAGCAACTGGCAAGCAATTAAAGAGCATTTAGAAGAGTTCTCACCAGAGAAAATGGCCCCTTTATGTCAAGTGGATGCAGAGACCATCCGGCAGGTTGCTAGAGAATTTGCCCAAGCCAAGGCTGGAATGATTTTCTGGGGCATGGGGATCTCGCAACACATTCACGGGACCGATAACTCAAGATGCTTGATTTCGCTATCCCTTATGTGCGGGCATATTGGCAAACCAGGAACTGGATTGCATCCTCTCAGAGGACAAAATAATGTACAGGGAGCCTCAGATGCAGGATTAATTCCCATGTATTTACCCGATTATATGGATGTTACCATAGATGAAAACCGCACTAAGTTTAGCCAGGTTTGGGGATCTGAAGATTTTGATAACAAAAGTGGTTTAACAATCACAGAGATCATTGATGCGATTCATAATGATGTCATTAGAGCAATGTATATTCTCGGCGAGAATCCGGCCATGTCTGACCCCGACGTCGTCCATGCCCGAGAGGCACTTGCCAAATTGAAATTTTTAGTCGTACAGGATATCTTTTTAACGGAAACAGCCAACTATGCCGATGTTATTCTCCCTGCGGCAGCCTTTGCTGAGAAGAATGGCACAGTTACGAATACCAACCGGCAAGTTCAAATGGGACGTAAAGCTGTTAATTCTCCAGGCGAAGCTAAAGCAGACTGGTGGATTACTAACGAAATTGCCAAGCAAATCGGTCTGAATTGGAATTATTGCCATCCCAAAGATATTTTTGCTGAAATGAGACTCACAATGAATTCGCTAGACAATATTACTTGGGCTCGATTGCAAACTCAAAATTCCGTTACATACCCCAGTTTAAGCCCCACCGACCCGGGGCAATCAATTGTATTTGGGAGTGGTTTTCCAACGGCTGACAACCGCGCTTCTTTTACCCCAGCGAGCATAATAGCACCTGACGAAAGTCCAGATAGCGAGTATCCGTTAATCTTAATTACAGGTCGACAGTTAGAGCATTGGCATACAGGCTCAATGACTCGCCGTTCTAAAGTATTAGATGCTGTTGAACCAGAGGCATTTTGTTCAATTAATCCCAATACAATGAAGAGAATGGATGTTAAAAGAGGCGACCTCGTCCTAATTATCACGCGGCGTGGTGAAATCAGTATTTCAGTCCGTGAGGATGCCAACATTCCACCCAATACGATATTTGTCCCCTTTGCTTATGTTGAGGCGGCAGGAAATGTCCTGACGAATCCGTCCATTGATCCCTATGGTAAAATTCCTGAATTTAAATTTGCTGCCGCGCGGTTTGAAAAGCTCCAAGGTGTTAATGCTTAAGTGGGAATTAAAACAACGGTCAACCGAATTGTGTGTATCAATTAATTCAATCGTGAAGCTTGATATAAAGTTTGTTCCATGGATCAGGTAACCGACCACACTATACCGAGTTTACTTGCTCGCAATGCAAGTCAATGGCGAGACCAAGTGGCTTGCCGTGAGAAAGAATTCGGTATTTGGCAAAGCTGGACTTGGCATGAAGTTCAGCAAGAAGTAGAAGAAATAGCCCTCGGTTATCTTGCCCTTGATATTATGCCCGGTGATCATATTGCCATTTTAGGTCGGAATCGTCCAAAACTGTATTGGTCGACTGTTGCAGCCCAGACCATTGGTGCCATTCCGGTGCCTGTCTATCAAGACGCCGTGGGTGATGAAATCGGATATGTCTTAAACCATTGCGAAGCAATAATGGCTGTCGCCGGAGACCAAGAGCAAGTCGATAAAATCATTGAACAGCAGAATCAATCTAAAACCCTCAAGCACATTATCTACTATGATCCTAGGGGACTTAGAAACTATGATCATACGCATTTACATTCGTTTGCTGAAATTCATGAAAATTATGCTGAGAATAAGCGTAATTTTGCTGAAATACTTGAAGAACGCAAGAGCCGAATTACAGCGAAAGATGTGTGTGTAATACTTTATACTTCGGGTACAACAGGCAATCCAAAGGGTGTCGTTCTCACCCATCAAAACATCATTTTTGCCTCAAGAGCCTCAATAGAGTTCGATTCAATAACGCATAAAGATATTGTTCTCGCTTATCTCCCAATGGCTTGGATCGGTGACTTTATTTTTTCCATTGGTCAATCCTACTGGGCAGGATTTTGTGTGTGTTGTCCAGAGTCACAACAGACGATGATTCATGATCTTCGGGAAATCGGGCCGACATATTTTTTTGCTCCTCCACGGATATTCGAAACAGTTCTGACCAATGCAATGATACGAATTGAGGATGCCGGTGTCGTAAAGCGAAAACTGTTTCACTTTTTTCTTAAACACGCAAAAAAAGCAGGAATTCCAATTTTAACTGGACAAAAAGTGAGTTGGCCGGATTACCTGCTGTACCAGATTGGAATACTGTTGATTTATGCGCCACTGCGAAACGTACTTGGTCTCAGCAAAGTTCGAGTGGGCTATACAGCTGGAGAAGCAATCGGGCCAGAGATTTTTAATTTTTTCCGTTCCCTTGGAATCAATCTCAAACAGTTGTACGGTCAGACAGAAGCCTCAGTATTTATTGCGATTCAGCCAGATAATGAGGTTTTTGCTGATTCTGTCGGTGTTCCTTGCCCTGGTGTTGAAATTAAAATTGATGAGAATAGGGAAATTTTCTACCGCTCACCGGGAGCTTTTCAGGAATATTATAAAAATCCCGAAGCGACCAAATCAACTAAGGATGAAGCCAACTGGGTTGCAACGGGCGATGCCGGCTTTCTGAATGTTAAAACGGGTCATTTAACTATCATTGATCGTGCCAAGGATGTCGGTAAAATTAATGATGGACGCTTATTTGCACCCAAATTCGTTGAAAATAAATTAAAATTTTTCCCCGAGGTTCTGGAAGTCGTACTATTTGGTGACGGGCAAGAATATTGTACGGCCATGGTTAACATTGATTTAGTTGCCGTTGCGAATTGGGCCGAACGCAATAATGTCGTTTATGGGTCTTACCAAGAACTTGCTGCCCATCCCGAAGTAACCGAAATCATTAAAAACAACATTAAACAAGTTAATGCAGACCTTGCCAAGGATAGCGAGCTGTCGGGGTGCCAAATCAAGCGGTTTTTGATACTTCACAAAGAGTTAGATGCTGACGATGGTGAGTTGACACGCACCCGCAAAGTTAGGAGACGAGTAATTCAACAAAAATACAAAACTATGGTGGAAGCACTGTACAATGGAAGTCCAGAGGTTACAATTAAATCAGAAGTAACTTATGAAGACGGGCGTAAGGGATCTGTGACTGCCTGCGTTAAAATCACTGATATCGACTCCGAGCACGGTAATTGAATGAATCGAACACCGCTTTCCATTTTAAGAGGCTGAGAACTCTATGGATACACCGCTCATGGACATCAAAAAAATTACCCTTCGCTTTGGAGGTGTGATTGCTTTGGAAGATGTCTCATTTGATATTAAGCAGGGAGAAATACGAGCGATCATAGGTCCAAACGGAGCCGGAAAATCCTCAATGCTGAATGTCATCAATGGGTTTTATACTCCCCAAAAGGGGGAAATTTGGTTTAAAGGCAATTTACGTCCGCAGCTAAAACCGCATCAGATAGCCAATCATGGAATATCTAGGACCTTTCAGAATATCGCTCTATTTGAGGGAATGAGTGTGTTGGATAATATCATGACGGGTCGTTCCACTTTCATGAAGTCAAGTTTGCTCAGTCAGTTAATTTGGTGGGGTCGTGCCGAGAAAGAAGAAACCCAGAACCGAATTATTGTTGAAAAAATCATTAGCTTCCTTGAAATCGAATCAATTCGAAAAACTCCAGTGGGTCGCCTTTCATATGGCTTACAAAAGCGTGTTGAGTTGGCAAGAGCTTTAGCTGCTGAACCACAACTACTATTGCTTGATGAACCGATGGCTGGGATGAATAATGAAGAAAAAGAGGATATGTGTCGTTTCATCTTGGATGTCAATGAAGATCTCAGCACTACCATCGTTTTGATTGAACATGATATGGGGGTTGTTATGGATTTGGCTGACCGTGTTGTAGTCATTGACCATGGCATTAAAATTGCTGATGATATGCCTGATAAAGTTCGTAATGACCAGAACGTAATTGATGCCTACTTAGGTGTGACCGACTAATTGAAAGAGAGAATATGCAGACTTTCCTATTTGCCTTAGAAGTATCATTGAATGGTTTAATGGCGGGTGTACTGTATTCGCTTGTGGCACTCGGATTTGTTCTCATATTTAAAGCTTCGGGTGTATTCAATTACGCCCAAGGTGTCATGGTTTTGTTTGCTGCTTTAACCTTTGTTGGCTTGCAACAGGGTATCGTACCATTTGAACATTTAATTAATACGATTTTTGGTACCAATATCCACGGCTTTGGGTGGACATTACCCACTTTTTTTGCCTTGCTACTGACTTTGGTGACGATGGTTATTCTAGCATTACTCGTTGAACGAATAATTCTGCGCAATTTGGTCAACCAAAATCCAGTCATTTTGTTTATGGCAACAATTGGACTTGCATACTTTTTAGAAGGATTTGGCGATTTAATGTGGGGTGCCGATGTAAAGAAGCTTGATATCGGTATTCCAATGGGAATTTCGGACACGGTTGAGCGATTCACCTTTGAGACCATAGGCTATGGTTTTTTTATTGACCGGCTTGATATTACAGCAGCAATATTCGCTACAGTTCTTGTTGTTGGGCTGATTATTTTTTCGCAATATTCAAAAATGGGGATTGCTCTTCGTGCCGTCGCCGATGATCATCAAGCCGCTTTATCGGTAGGTATCTCGCTTCAGCAAGTTTGGGTTTATGTATGGTGTATTGCTGGTTTTGTCGCTTTAATCGCAGGAATCTTCTGGGGTAGCAAATCTGGGGTCCAATTTTCTCTTTCATTCGTTGCTTTAAAGGCTTTGCCCGTACTTATGTTGGGTGGGTTGACTTCGATTTCAGGGGCCATCGTAGGCGGGTTGCTCATCGGCGTTGGCGAAAAACTTTTTGAGTTCCTTGTTGGTTCCCTGATTGGTGGAGCTACGGAAAACTGGTTTGCCTATGTCGTGGCGTTGGTTTTTCTCTTATTTAGACCCCAGGGTTTATTCGGTGAAAAGATTATTGAGAGGGTTTAATAATGTTTTATCGTGAGGTCGGGAATTTTAAATCCTCTTATCCCGCTGATAGTCAAACGTTTCCGATAAGTCTTGATAAATATGGCTACTACATCATCGTATTTATTGCGTTTGTCGTCATTCCCCTTATCATCAATGACTATTGGGCCAACGCCGTTATGGTACCTTTATTAGTGTGGGCTATTGCGGCTTTGGGCTTAAACATATTGTCGGGTTATTGTGGGCAAATATCTCTAGGTACTGGAGGCTTTATGGCTGTCGGTGCTTATTCATGCTATAAGCTAATGACCGCCTTTCCAGATCTAAACATTGTTTTTTGTATCCTTCTTTCGGGAATCATTACGGCCCTGGTTGGTCTAATATTTGGTATTCCTTCCTTGAGGATAAAAGGGTTTTATCTCGCTGTTGCAACATTGGCATCGCAATTCTTCTTGGTATGGTTGTTCAATCGGGTCCCATGGTTCTACAACTACTCGGCATCAGGCCAGATTTCAGCTCCAGAACGGACAATATTCGGTATTGCGGTTACTGGTGCGGATGTGAGTCCTTGGGCACAATATATGATTTGCCTACTATTCGCTTTTGGCTTGGGCTGGGCCGCACGTAACTTAACTCGAGGTGCATTGGGAAGAAGCTGGAATGCCACAAGAGATATGGATATTGCTGCTGAGATCATCGGGATCAATTTGCTAAAAGCAAAATTTTCAGCCTTTGCAATTTCGTCATTTTATATTGGTATTTCGGGGGCTTTATTCTTTTCAGTTTATCTTGGAGCCGTTGAGGCAACTGAGGCTTTTGGGATTAATCAATCATTTTTAGTGCTGTTTATGGTGATAATTGGTGGCCTTGGGTCGGTCCTCGGATCATTTATTGGTGCTGCATTTATGGTATTGTTTCCTGTGCTTGTCAAAAATCTGTTGGTCGGTTGGATGGGATGGGATGCCGCTTTAGCAACGCATCTTGAATTTATTGCGGTCGGAAGTTTGATCATTTTATTCTTAATCCTTGAGCCCCACGGTTTAGCTCAGCTTTGGCGACTCACCAAGGAGAAGATGAGATTGTGGCCTTATCCTCATTAATTTGAACTCGGGAGCGACCCCTTCAAGAAATTGCAATCACAAACATTGTCGGAAAAGCGAAATTGGTGTATGATTTTAATGAGTTTTTTAATTTCACCAAAACGAATTAATTGATTATTACAACACGACATAGCTAATGGAATTTTTGAAAGAATATCATTTGCTAGGTTTGCTGTTGAAAGTGAATGTGATGTCAAGCGTTTTTAGTGGTTTGGCTTTGACTAAATATAGGAGGAAAAGATGAGAATAAAAAAATTATTGATAGTAATGGTAACTACCATTTCGATGGTCGCACCACCCGCACTAGCTGACCTTGTTTTACCTTGGTTGAGTTATCGAACTGGGCCATACTCTGCTGGGGGCATACCGACAGCCGATGGCTTTTTTGACTTTTTCACGATGTTAAATGAAAGAGATGGGGGTATTGGTGGAGTTCCAGTCCGATTAATTGAATGTGAAACCGGATACAATACCCAAAAGGGTGTGGAGTGCTATGAGTCTACTAAGGGAGAAGGGTCATTAGTTTATGTTCCCTTATCAACAGGAATAACTTACCAACTTATCCCTAAAGTTTCTGCTGACCAAATTCCTCTTCACACAATGGGGTATGGGCGAACATCAGCCAAAAAGGGAAGTATATTTGAATGGGTATTCAATTTTCCAGTCAATTACTGGGATGGGGCATCCATAGCCATTAAGTACCTTCTTGAACAAAATGACGGCGATATTAGTGGCAAGAAAATTGCCCTTGTATATCATAATTCCGCCTATGGTAAGGAACCAATTCGAACCTTGGAGGAACTATCAGCAAAGCATGGCTTTGAGCTCTCATTGCTTCCGGTTGACCATCCTGGACTTGAACAAAAATCGCAATGGTTAGAAATTCGTCGTAACGCGATGGATTATGTATTGATGTGGGGTTGGGGAGTCATGAACTCTGTCGCTATACAAGAAGCAGCAAATATCCGCTTCCCTATGGAGAACTTTATAGGAATTTGGTGGTCTGGTTCGGAAAATGATGTTCTACCTGCCGGGGAACGAGCGCACGGGTATAAAGCCTTAGCAATGCACCAAGTAGGGACAGAATATCCAATCTATGATGACCTAAAAACCTATGTTTACGACCGGGGTTTAACCACGGGCGATGGCACTAGTATTGGCACTGTGAACTATAACCACGCGATTTACAACTCAATGCTGTTAGCAGAAGCAATCAAGACGGCACAACAGATTCATGGGGTCGGAGATATCACTCCACCAATGATGAGGGATGGTTTAGAGAGCCTTGTGATGTCAGAAGAGGTTATGGATGCATGGGGCTTGCCGAATTTTGCCCCCGCTTTTGAAGTATCCTGTGAAAATCATGGTGGTAATGGTATTGCTTTAATTCAGCAGTGGGATGCCGAAAATCAGGAATGGAACATCATTAGTGATTTTATCCAGTCCGACCAAGATGTAATTGCACCATTGATTGAAGCCGATGCGGCAGCGTATGCTTCAGAAAATAATTTAACACCGAGGTGTTAAAGCGTCTCATAAAAAGCCCGGTTCAATTCAATCGGGCTTTTTTCTGAATTTTATTGCATTATGAACGGGCCGAATTCTTGCGATGCTCTTCTGAGTGTCAACAACATTGAAGTTATCTATAACAAGGTGATTTTGGTATTGAAAGGTGTTAGCCTCAATGTACCGCATGGGTCAATTACCGCTCTGATGGGAGGAAACGGCGCCGGCAAAACAACAACCCTTAAAGCAATATCTAATCTTTTAGGGTCAGAACGGGGGGAAGTCACTAAGGGAACAATCAAATACCACGGTAAAACTGTTCAAAATTTAAATCCATCCGAACTCGTGAAAATGGGGGTCATACAAGTTATGGAGGGACGGCATTGTTTTGAACATCTCACCATTGAGGAAAACCTAATGACTGGTGCTTTTACCCGCCGAGAAGGAAGAGACTCTGTAATGGAGGATCTGGAATTAGTCTTTGAATATTTTCCACGATTGAAGGACCGTCGTGGTTTGCAGGCTGGCTACACATCAGGTGGAGAGCAGCAAATGTGTGCGATTGGCCGTGCATTAATGTCTCGTCCGGAAATGATTTTACTTGATGAACCTTCAATGGGTCTTGCCCCCCAACTTGTTGAAGAAATTTTTGAAATAGTCAAAAATCTCAATGAGGAAAAGGAAGTCAGTTTTTTGATTGCCGAACAAAATACCAATATGGCTCTCAAATACTCAAACTACGGATATATTTTAGAATCTGGTCGAATTGTCATGGACGGCCAATCAAGCGAAATGCGAGAAAATCCAGACATCAAAGAATTTTACCTTGGAATGACTGAAACGGGTCGCAAATCATTTCGTGATACCCGAAGTTATCGACGTCGTAAACGTTGGCTGAATTAAGTCAATCAGAAGTTGAACACCGCTTTACACCATATAAACATCTGCGTTTAGGAATAGCTTGATGAACTATTATGACAATAAAGAAACTCGCTCACACGATGAACGAGTGGGGAGCTATAATGCTGTTTTACCAAAGGTGCTTAATAATGCTGTTCGTTATTCTCCGTCCTACAAGCAACTTTATAAGGGAATTGACTTAAATGCTGTTCAAACGATTGATGAATTACCAAATTTACCTGTTTTAAGAAAATCTGATATAGCAAAATTACAAGGCAAAGTTCCGCCACTAGGAGGGCTCAATAAACATTCTGTAAATCATTACGATTATATATTTCAATCTCCTGGGCCCCTGTATGAACCCGGAAATTTTACCAATGATTGGTGGGGAGTCGGACGGTTTTTATTTGCCTGTGGAATAGGGCAAGGAGATATAGTTCAAAATTGTTTTTCCTATCATCTCACACCAGCAGGGCATATTTTCGAAAGTGGTGCCCGGGCCGTGGGTGCAACAGTTATTCCAGCAGGAACTGGAAATACCGAATTGCAGGTAAGAGTCGCTCACGATATCGGTGCCACTGGTTATGCTGGAACTCCTGATTACCTAAAAGTTATTTTGGATAAGGCTGAATCGATGGGAATTGATTTATCTTCAATCACTAAGGCCGGAGTCGGGGGCGGGCCTTTATTTCCATCTTTACGCCAAGCATATGCAGACCGTGGTATTAAGTGCCTACAAAATTACGCAACGGCTGAAGTCGGTAATATCGCTTATGAAACCCTTCCAGATGTCGGACTCATTATTGATGAAAACGTGATTGTTGAAATTCTACAACCAGGTTCAGGGCACCCTGTTGAAGAGGGAGAAATTGGTGAGGTGGTTGTAACGACTTTGAATTTTGACTTTCCTTTGATTCGTTTCGCGACTGGAGACCTTTCTTCGTTTTTACCTGGAATAAGTGATTGCGGCCGTACAAATGTTCGCTTATCAGGATGGAAAGGGCGTGCCGACCAAACGACGAAGGTTAAAGGCCTTTTTGTTCGTCCCGAACAGTTGGCTAATTTCAAGGAAAAACACCCTGAAGTGATTAAAATCAGAGCGGTAGTAACTAGAAATAACGATCAAGACATTTTGACTGTCAAACTTGAGACACCACAAAGTGGGGCAACGCATCAATATCAAAATTCTTTACGAGAAATTTTAAGGTTGGGAGTTTCAATTGATATCGTTAGCAAAGGAACACTCCCTAATGACGGCCTCGTCATTGACGATCAAAGGAAATTTGAATAATCCCCGCATAAAGCGAGCCACTTAACCTTGGCGAGCTTTAAATCTTTTTTGCTGTTTATTTATAACATAAACTCGGCCACGCCGGCGAACAACCCGACACTGCTGATGTCGTGATTTTAATGATCTCAGTGAATTTTTAACTTTCATTATCTCAATCCTTTGCACCATCAAGGCGTAATAAGATGGTGGGCACGACTGGGTTCGAACCAGTGACCCCTACGATGTCAACGTAGTGCTCTACCACTGAGCTACGCGCCCCAAGTCACAAACCTCCAATAGGAGCCTAATTTTTTGGTTGGATTGATATAAGAGTTCAGAGGGTTCAATTCAATATCCTGCCAATAATTGTTTGATCGATTGCTCTGCAATCGTTGAAAGGAATGAGAAATAAAGAACAATTAATGCGGTATTATTTCAATGCCCGTCCACTGATCAGTGCATCGGCACCATACTTTTTTCTAATACTATCGCTGACTAATTCGGCCTTGATCTCCAATTTTTCGAGTGGACTTAGTAAAAGCTCATGATGATGAACCGTTGTTTCATCGATCAAGTCTTTTAATCCTACACCCAACAGACGAAAAGGACCTTGCTCATGTGTTTTCTTCAGCAACGACTGAACCACTGGAAATAACTGACTCGCTAAATTGGTTGGAATATGAAGGGTCATTTGGCGAGTTAATACCGTGTGGTTTGTTTTCTTCAGCTTCAGGATAACGGTTTTACCGACACACTTTTTCTTCTTTGCCCGGTCTGAAACCTTGACTAACAGTCGCCAGGCATGCCCTTCAAGTTGAGCTAAATCAGACAGATCTACCGAAAATGTTGTTTCGTTTGAAATACTTTGAATGGAACGACTGGTTTTCTGTTTTTGAAAATCAATTCCTCTCGCAACATGCCAAAGTCTTGCTCCGGTGGAGCAAAACCGTTCTTCCAATTCTTCTTGGCTTAACGCCTTAATGTCAGCTATTGTGTACAAGCCCTGGCAATTGAGGGTTTTCAGGAACGTCTTGCCTATCCCAGGAATAACGCGCAATGAGAAGCTAGGCAAGAGGGTCTCAATTTCTGACTTTCCTATAACTGCAAATCCTTTAGGCTTGTTTAGATTAGAAGCAATTTTTGCCAAATATCGATTGTAGGATAAACCAACCGACACAGTTAGACCTAGTTCACTTTCTATACGCTTTGTCAGTTTGACTAAAAGCAGAGCAGGATTTTTTTTATGCGCGGAAAATCTCCCTCCGAGGTCAAGATATGCCTCATCACTGGAGACAAATTCGACCGAAGGTGTCAGGTGAAGCATAATCTTCTTAATTTCTTTAGAAATTGGAGTGTAAGTATTCAACCGTGGTTTAACGACCACAGCTTCAGGGCATAATTGTAGAGCTTTATACATCGGCATCGCCGATTTAACCCCTTTGATTCTTGCAATATAGCAAGCTGTGGATACGACACCCCTTTGACCAAACCCAACGATGACTGGTTTGTCTTGCAAGCTTGGGTTCAGCTTTTTCTCCACTGATGCAAAGAAGGCATCGCAATCAACATGGGCAATAGTGAATTGGTTAAGTTCTGGATGAGCTATTACTAGGGGTGAGTGACATCGCGGGCAACTTCCATCGTCTTGGAATTCAAATTCACAGGTTCGGCATAAAGAGATCATTGAAAATTAACTCATTAGGAAGAAATTGAACTGATGATCCTTTCAATCATTAATGCTGGGTTTCGTGCTGATGTAATGGCTCGACCCACAACGAGATAGTCAGCCCCGGCCTGGATTGCCTGTTCGGGCGTGGACACACGTTTCTGATCATCATGGGAAGATGAGCTGAGTCGGATTCCCGGAGTAACAATAAGTTTTTTTTTGGATAAGTGAGATGATCTGATCAAGTCGACCTCATTGGGTGACGCAATGACGCCATCTGCACCAGCCGAGAGGGCACGTTCAGCTCTTTTCAGGACGATTTCTTCAACCGATCCCTGCGTGCAAAGTGAGTTGTCTAAATCATTGCGGTCCATTGAAGTCAGCACTGTTACAGCAAGAATTTTGGTTGACGATAAACCGCGACCTTTTACAGCCGCTTCAACGATATGAGGGTCGCCATGGACAGTAAGAAAATCCAAATTGAGTGCGGCCAAGTTTTTTATTGCTTCACTGATTGTATTGGCAATATCAAATAATTTAAGGTCAAGGAAAACTCGCTTGGAATATTGGGACTTAAGTTCTTGACACAATTCCAAGCCCCCATTGGCTAGTAATGACATTCCCACTTTGTAGAAGTTGATGGAGTCGCCAATTTCATTGACAAGTTGTAAAGCCTCTTCACAATGACGGTAATCCAAAGCAACAATAATTCGTTTATTCATTACTAATCCATGTTAGAAACAATTGGTTCCTAAAATAGCATACAAATAGGATTGGGCGTGGCTGGGAATGTGCAATTTAATTCGTCCCCTTGAAATTGCCGAAAAATGCCCAATATATTGTGTATTCCCCTTAAATTTTCCGCACGTTCATTTTAATATGGGTTGGTTATGAATCAAAACTTTATTCCAAAGTATACGGCAGAAAAAATCAACAAAGCCGCAGAGATTTGTAAAAAGCAAAAGCATGGAACAGTATCGGAATTGCACCTTCTATCAGTACTTGTAAAGGATCAGCAATTCAAAAATCGAATTATGCAAATCGGTGGCAATCCTGATCAAATAAAGGCAATCACTGATAAGTTGCTGTCCCAGCTGTCTCCAGCTGATAGTAGTGAATTAAAATTAAGCTACAACTTAAACAAAATAATTTCCCGAACCATTGAGCTCACGCAACAAAAAGGAGAGCAAAATGAGATTGACCATCTCTTTCAGGCATTGCGTGAAGTGCCCTCTCCAGCAAGTGACTTGATCAGTGGTCGGCCGTTAAAGTCCAATGGTGAGAGTGATCCAAGAATCCATTATTGTGAAAATCTCATTGAAAAAGCAACGAATGGAAAAATTGATCCGATTATTGGACGCGATGAAGAAATACGTCGAATCATTCAGGTATTGTGTCGTCGGACTAAGAATAATCCAGTCTTAATCGGGGAACCCGGAGTTGGCAAAACGGCAATTATTGAAGGGCTGGCATTACGTATTGTTAACGGGGATGTTCCAGAAACTTTGCAGAAAAAGGGGCTTTGGACTCTTGATCTTGGAGGTCTTATCGCCGGAACAGGCGTTCGTGGTGAATTTGAAGAACGTATGAAATCAGTCATTAACTCCTTTACCGAGTCTGCTGGTGAGGATATTCTGTTTATTGACGAGATGCATACACTTATTGGAGCGGGAAGAGCCGAGGGTTCTGTCGACGCATCTAATTTACTTAAACCTGCTCTGGCACGTGGTGACTTACGGTGTGTTGGTGCTACAACTTTGGATGAGTACCGGAAGCATGTTGAGAAAGACGCAGCTCTCACGCGTCGATTCCAACCCGTTTATGTCAAGGAACCAACTGTTGAAGACACGATTTCTATCCTTCGTGGTATCAAGGAAAAATATGAGCTCCATCATGGGATAGGGATTTCTGATAATGCCCTCGTTAGTGCTGCCAAACTGTCAAGTCGCTACATAACTGATCGTAAGCTTCCCGATAAAGCCATTGATCTAATTGATGAGGCAGCAAGCCGCTTTCGAATGGAGATAGACTCTAAACCCGATGAGTTGGATGCTCTTGACCGGCGCATTCTCCAGATAAAAATAGAGATAGAAGCATTGGAAGGTGAAAGTGATTCAACTTCAGCAGCTAAAGTTGTCTTACTAAAGGAGGAGCTAGCCGAGTTAGAAAGGAAATCAAAGATTCTGACTGAAGAATGGAAAGAGGAGAAATTCAGACTTTCGAAAATTAGGTTACTAAAAGAAAAACTTGATCAGGCTCGCATTGATTTCGAGCATGCATACCGCGAAGGTAACCTTCAGGAAGCAAGCCGACTGCAATATGGTGTGATACCCGAATGTGAAAAAGAGCTTGCTGAAAACGAGATTTCAAACCAAAAAGATGACAAAGTAACGACGGAAATGGTTGCTCAAGTCGTAGAGAAATGGACAGGAATACCAGTTTCACGGTTGATTGAAGGAGAGAAAATAAAACTTATCCGGATGGAAGAAGAAATTGGAAGAAGGGTAATTTCTCAAAAGGAGGCCGTATTGGCAGTGTCCAATGCGGTCAGAAGATCGCGCACTGGATTAACAGATCCAAACCGCCCAGTGGGTAGTTTCCTATTCCTTGGTCCAACTGGGGTTGGAAAAACTGAACTATGCAAAGCATTAGCGGAATTTATTTTTGACGATCCCACAGCTATGATAAGAGTAGACATGTCCGAATATATGGAAAGGCATTCCGTGGCTCGTTTGATTGGGTCACCACCAGGGTATGTGGGCTATGATGATGGTGGTCAGATTACTGAACTTGTTCGTAGGCGTCCATATCAGGTGGTTCTTTTTGACGAGATTGAAAAAGCTCACAGTGATGTTTTTAATCTTTTCCTTCAGCTTCTTGATGAAGGAACACTGACCGACGGGCATGGAAAAACAATTAGCTTTAAGGAAACAATTGTTATTTTTACGTCTAATCTTGGAACCTCAGAGATTACAAATTTAGGTGCAAATTATAACTACAACAAAGCGTTGGAAATCACTATGAATGAGGTCAAACGGTTTTTTCGGCCAGAATTTATTAACAGGCTTGATGAGATGATTTTATTTCATCGATTGACTGCTGCTGATATGGTTAAGATTGTTGACATTCAGTTGGGGGCTCTAACCCAAAAGCTGACCGAAAAAAATGTGGAAGTTGTCATCGATGATAGCTGTCGAGAATGGTTGGCCAAGGAGGGTTTTGATCCTGATTTTGGTGCTCGTCCACTCAAACGAGTGATTCAGAAATCGATCATTAACAAGCTTGCTGAGCAACTACTTTTAGGAACGATTAGCGAGAACCAAAAGGTAACTATTGCTCACGAAAAGGTGGGTGGAATAAGCTTCAACAAACAGTTGGTGGCGACGCCACAATCATTTGAACCCACTAACGAGACAATTCACTAACGGGTTTGTATCCTTTTCCCTCAAGCCGATTTAAGCAAAGCTAATATCGTTAGTATTTACGATGTCCAAAAGTGCAATTGTATCCATGACTATCAGGTTTCTAATTTATGCAGAATTATTTTTTTCAGTACTTTTTGAACTAAACCAAGACCTGAGAGCATAAGAAAAAATTCAATACACGGGCATTCAAGCTAGAAAACACTCTATCTTTTCTAACAAGAATGTGATAAATCCAACATTTAAAATGTGAATTAGTGCTTTATTCTTTGCTCATCCTAGCAGGGGCTGTTGAGTAGGGGAAATTTAGGAGAGGAATACCCGTGGCAAGAACATTTAAGTCTAAATATCAATATTCCGACATTACCGCCAAATATTATTGGCTCAATCGGCGAGAGTTTATTGCCAGTGGTCTAGCTACCTTAGGTTTGGCATCGCAAGCGTTAGGTTCAGTTGGTGACGAATATGTTTTGTCAGCTTTTTCTAAGAGCCAATTTTCAACTGATCAAGAGCCGAATTCTCTTGAGGATATAACGACATATAACAACTTTTATGAGTTTGGAACGGGTAAGAAAGATCCTATGAAAAATGCCCATAACCTGACGACCAAGCCATGGGAACTTAAGGTTGATGGACTATGCAACAATCCAAGCACTTACTCCATTGAAGAGTTAATGGCTAAATACCCACTTGAAGAAAGAATCTACAAGTTACGATGTGTTGAAGCTTGGTCAATGATTGTCCCTTGGATTGGTTTTGAACTCAATGGATTGATTCGCGATAGTGAACCAATGAACCAGGCACGTTATGTGTCATTTGAAACCCTCGTCCGACCCGAGGAAATGATCGGTCAGCGAAGGGGAATATTAGAATGGCCGTATCGTGAAGGCTTAAGGATTGATGAAGCCATGAATCCATTGACGATACTTTCTGTTGGTCTGTATGGTGATATTTTACCCAAGCAGAATGGTGCCCCAATCCGCATCGTTGTGCCATGGAAATATGGATTCAAGTCAATCAAGTCGATAGTTAGGATTTCCTTCACTGAACAAATGCCCGCAACGACTTGGAATATGCAAAACCCCAGAGAGTATGGGTTTTATTCCAATGTCAATCCTAATGTCAACCATCCACGTTGGTCACAGGCATCAGAAAGACCAATT
>MPNP01000003.1:27500-98410 GCA_002239085.1 Rhodobacteraceae bacterium bin131
CTCGGCAAATTGCCTCCGTACGTTCGCAAGAAGGAGGCCCAGTCTTTAGGTAACTAGAGGCTGGGGTCACAAACTAGGGGGTGGCGACTGTTTACTAAAAACACAGGGCTCTGCTAAGCCGCAAGGCGATGTATAGGGTCTGACGCCTGCCCGGTGCCGGAAGGTTAAAAGGAGATGTGCAAGCATTGAATTGAAGCCCCGGTAAACGGCGGCCGTAACTATAACGGTCCTAAGGTAGCGAAATTCCTTGTCGGGTAAGTTCCGACCTGCACGAATGGCGTAACGACTTCCCCACTGTCTCCAACGTGGACTCAGCGAAATTGAATTGCCTGTCAAGATGCAGGCTTCCCGCGGTTAGACGGAAAGACCCCGTGAACCTTTACTACAGCTTCGCATTGGCAACAGGCTTGTGATGTGCAGGATAGGTGGTAGGCATGGAAATCAGAGCGTCAGTTCTGGTGGAGCCACCCTTGAGATACCACCCTTGACATTCTTGTTGTCTAACCGCAATCCGTCATCCGGATTCGGGACCGTGCGTGGTGGGTAGTTTGACTGGGGTGGTCACCTCCTAAAGAGTAACGGAGGTGTGCAAAGGTGGGCTCAGAGCGGTCGGAAATCGCTCGTAGAGTATAATGGCAAAAGCCCGCTTGACTGCGAGACTGACAGGTCGAGCAGAGACGAAAGTCGGCCATAGTGATCCGGTGGTTCCATGTGGAAGGGCCATCGCTCAACGGATAAAAGGTACTCCGGGGATAACAGGCTAATGGTGCCCAAGAGTTCATATCGACGGCACCGTTTGGCACCTCGATGTCGGCTCATCTCATCCTGGGGCTGAAGCAGGTTCCAAGGGTATGGCTGTTCGCCATTTAAAGAGGTACGTGAGCTGGGTTTAGAACGTCGTGAGACAGTTCGGTCCCTATCTGCCGTGGGTGTAGGAAACTTGAGAGGAGCTGTCCCTAGTACGAGAGGACCGGGATGGACGTACCACTGGTGGACCTGTTGTGGCGCCAGCCGCAGTGCAGGGTAGCTATGTACGGAATGGATAACCGCTGAAAGCATCTAAGCGGGAAGCCAACCTCAAAATAAGGTTTCCCTTGAGGAATGTGGTAGACCACCACGCGATAGGCCGGAAGTGTAAGTGCAGCAATGCATTCAGCAGACCGGTACTAATTTTCCAATCGGCTTGATTTGATCTAGTAAAAGCTGAGTACAATTTAACTTGGTAAGTGTTTTCATTTGGTTTGGTGGTCATAGCGCGAGTGAAACACCCGATCCCATTCCGAACTCTGTGGTTAAGCACCGTTGCGCCGATGGTACTGCGTCTTAAGGCGTGGGAGAGTAGGTCGCTGCCAAACTTAATGAAAACATGTTTGCAGTATTCCTGCTTCACACGAAAATGATCGGACACAAAGTAACTAGCGCGGGGTGGAGCAGTCAGGTAGCTCGTCAGGCTCATAACCTGAAGGTCGTAGGTTCAAATCCTGCCCCCGCAACCATATTTAACTTTCTTTTTGGTACGCTTTTGAGGGCAAGTAAGCCCGCATAACCGCCTTGCACCTCTGCAATCAACTTTTTCTCGTTATTTTCAGTGACAGGGCGCAGGATTATTGAGCGCGTCTTGCCATTCACTTTTTATCAAATTCTTTAGCGGTTGATATGGCTTGATGCAGGTCAATCTTGCGTTGTTCCGCGGACTGGAACCGCTGCTCTATGGTCGCCGCCGTTCCACTCTCAATTCCCGTCTGAGTCGTAGTCGCAATCGCACGTTTCCCTCAGCCCGTGCCATCCATGATTGGCTGTCCCGATGTCATGACGCCGCGGCAGCCCAGGTCCGAATCAAGGGCGAGGCCTCTATTTCACCACGGGCACCGGTATGACAAAACTTACACTACATCACACGGTATTGGTCCAACAGCAGATTGCCGCCCACGGTGTGACGCATCTGACCATTGATATCGATGCGACCATTATACCATCGGGTCAGAAAGAGTGCCTTTCCACCTACCGTGCGGCAACGGGTCAGGTCCCCTATGTGAAGGGCTTTCAAACCCTGATGGGCTAGCATTGAAGCTGGAAGTATTCAGAATGATCTTTCTTTTAAGGACAGATTATCATTTTTTGACAAGGCGTTAAGGGAACCATATAACTTTGATGATTTTGACCTCGTTTTTTTCCGAGAGGGGTACACGTTCGCCAGAGCTGGGGTATTCAGTGTGCAAACATTCCTTGGAATTGTTTGCGTAGGATATTTTTTTGAACCTTGCCCATAGTATTACGAGGCAGTTCTTCGAGAATAAGCAGCTTGCGGGGATGCTTGAACCGAGCCAGAGAATGGCGAACGGTCTCCATTATCGCATCGGTATCCGGTGTGACACCGTTCTCAGGGACGATCACCCCCAACACGGTTTCTCCGAAATCAGGGTGGGGTACGCCAATCACCGCGCTTTCGAGAACATCAGGCTGACCGTCTAGAATGAGCTCAATTTCCTTGGGGTAGATGTTGTAACCGCCTGAGATGATCAGGTCCTTATTGCGGCCAATAATTTGGATATAGCCATCTTCGTCAATTTTGCCCAAGTCTCCGGTGATGAAAAATCCATCCTCGCGTAATTCAGCGGCGGTCTTCTTGGGCATTCCCCAGTAGCCTTTAAAAACATTTGGCCCGCGCACTTCTATTTGTCCCACCTGGCCGTTTGGAACAGTTCCACCAGTGTCGGGATTGGTAATCTTGATCTCTATTCCAGGTAGCGGAAAGCCCACTGTCCTTGCGCGGCGTTCGCCCTCATAGGGGTTGGACGTATTCATGTTGGTTTCGGTCATACCGTATCGCTCAAGAATCCGATGACCTGTGCGCTTCTCAAATTGAACATGGGTTTCGGACAGAAGCGGGGCCGAACCGGATACGAATAGGCGCATGTGCGCGACGAGGTCTTTAGTGAAGCGCTCATCGTTCAAAAGGCGTGTGTAGAAGGTCGGAACCCCCATCATGGTGGTTGCTTCTGACACCTGGCTAACGATCTGGTCTAGGTCAAACCTAGGCATAAAAATCATGCTGCTACCTGCTACGAGTGTAACATTGATGGCCACAAACAGCCCGTGTGTGTGGAAAATTGGTAAGGCATGCAAGAGGATATCTTTTGACGTAAAACGCCATTCCTTGGCCAAGGTCTGAGCATTCGAAAGTAGATTGTTTTGTGTCAACATGGCACCCTTGGAACGACCGGTCGTTCCAGAGGTGTAGAGGAGGGCTGCCAAATCATTGCCCTGACGGTCGACGGTGGCAAAGCTCATAGGCATTAGCGCTGCCAGAGCCATCAAGGTTCCGCCGCCATCGGCATCTAGCGTTTCGATCTCAACGTTGAACTTCTTAGCCAAATCACCCAGCTTTTCTTTGCTTTTACTGCCGCAAACGATTAGTGATGCACCGCTGTTTTCAATGAAATAGCTGAGTTCATCAACCGTGTAGGCCGTATTAAGGGGTAGAAAGATTAACCCAGCCTGTGCACAAGCCGCATAGAGCATCAGCGATTCCGGGGATTTTTCGACCTGGACGGCAACGCGATCGCCGGGCCGCAACCCAATCTGAGTCATCACATTGGCAATCTGTGCGCTTGTTGCAAGGAAGTCCATGTGAGTAATTACTTGACCATCAAGCAGACGCAAAAATGGCGTAGTTTTTCTAGCATGAATACCGAAGAGAGCATCGTAAAGAGGATTAGTCATGAGTTTTCTTAGCTACAAAAAGTGTAATAGGTTTGGCCAATGTCCGAACTTCGGACGAAGCAACAACTTCGCGTGTGTTGGCGAAATTTTCATGGTTCTGTATGGTCTGTGGTAGGTCGTAAAGATAGCTTGCCATGGTACCGCCTGACTGGGATCGACCTTTTTCTGAAAGGTCGGCATCGGCATGTACGGCGTGAACAGTGGCTCCATTGCCAAGGTGGAACCGTGCCACCGGGTCAAAGGGAAGCCCACTACGGGATTTCGCGTTTAGTAGGTAATGCGCAGCCAATGCCTTCATATTATCAGGTTCATCCGTGTTCCAGGTCAATCCCACCTGCTTTAGCCATTTTGTCAAACTGGGTATGGGTGACAGAGTGACAAAGATATCCAGCCCAGATAGCTCTGCTGACAAATCTGCGGTGACCTGTTTGATTAAAGAGTTTCCAAACGAAATACCAGCGAGCCCAGCTTGGCAGTTAGAAATTGAATAGAACACTGCGGTATTCGCCTCGTCAGCAGATATTGTATTGCGATCTTCAGCCAATAGTGCCTGTACTGATCTGGGGATGCCCTTGGTCAGGGCAACCTCGACAAAGATCAGCGGTTCATCTGGCATTGACGGATGGAAGAACGCAAAACAGCGGCGATCCGTTGGTTCCAACCTGCGGCGCAGATCATCCCAACTGTCGATGGCGTGTACTGCTTCGTAGGCAATGATCTTTTCCAAGATGTGCGCAGGGCTTTCCCAGCTGATCGGACGCAAGACAAGAAAACCGTGATTAAACCAAGAGGTAAAGAGGTGGCGGAAATCTAGGTCAAGTGCCTGAAGCTCCGAATACTTGCCACCTAACCTCAGTAAGTCGGCTCGCATCTTAACCAGATATTTTGTAGCATTCGGCACGCTATTCAAACGACGGATCAGTTCTTGCCGTGCGGGCTCTGCAGCGACAACGAAGGCATGATAACTGACTTTGGATGGTTTTCGTTCGTATTCTTCAAGTGCTGTGCGTACAGCTTCCGGATCAATGTTCATGCTAGAGGCGATGTAATGGAAAAACTCATACTTTTCCGAATCACCTAGTTCGGCAAACCTAGTCAGAATCTCTTGAGCCAACATAAGCCCTGAAACCTCTCCCATCGATCCGACTAACGCGGTGGTTATTTCGGTCAGCGAACGATCACCCTCAACCATCTCCGGTGTTTCGCGGCGATAACGCCGCTCGAACACCGTGGAAAGAAGATCGGCAAGCAAGCTCATACTGCAGCTCCCATGATTACATTTGGCAGCCAAGTAGCGAGGTCTGGAAACAGACTAAGCAAGATAATCGCCAACACCATGCAAGCTACAAAAGGTAGCGAACCAGTGAGAATGGTCTTCAAAGAGATATCTGGCGCAATGCCGTTAATCACATAAAGATTCAAACCCACAGGAGGCGAGATGAGGCCGATTTCCATATTTATCGTTAGAATAACTGCAAACCAAATTGGATCAAACCCTGCGGTCGTTATTATCGGCAACAAGATGGGTGCAGCCATAAGAATTACAGCGACCGGTGGAAGAAAGAACCCAGCAATCAATAGAAAGATGTTAATTGCAATCATCAATACCCAGCGATTTACTTCCAAAGTTCCTATCCATTCTGCTATTGATTGAGTTATGTAAAGGGAAGACAACATGTAGGAGAACACGCCAGCCGCAGCGATAATGAAGAGAATCATCACGCTTTCCTTGGTACTGTCACGCAGGACAACCCAAATCGCACTAGGGTGCCAAAGCTTGTATATGATGATTGCAATCAACAAGCAAAGTAATGCACCTACAGCAGCAGTTTCCGAGGGGGTGGCGATTCCTCCATACATGGCATAAAGTACACCTAAAATGATTGCAAGGAAGGGTAAGACGCGTGGCAGAATTTCGAGCTTTTCTTTCCAAGTGTAACTGACTGATCCAAGGCGTTCCGCATCACCTGACCGCCATGTCGAATAAAGCGACCAAGCCATGAATAACCCCACAAGTAATAGGCCAGGAATTACACCTGCCAAGAACAAACGACCAATCGATGTCTCGGTTGCAATTCCATAGACGATCATTGTTACAGATGGAGGTATTAGAATGCCCAAAGTCCCGCCAGCAGCAATGGATCCTGCTGCAACGGTATCTGGATAGCCACGTTTGCGCATCTCTGGAATGCCCATTTTTCCGATCGCGGCACAGGTTGCTGGTGATGATCCCGACATGGCCGAGAACAATGCGCAAGCCCCAAGATTTGAAACTACGAGACCTCCAGGTACACGTGTGAGCCATCGTTCTAAAGCTTCATAAAGATCGGCTCCAGCCCGTGTTGAAGCAACTGAAGCTCCCATGATGATAAACATCGGAATCGAGAGAAGCGCAAAATTGTCGAGTTTACCGAACAATATCTCGGGCATCAGCTCCAGTGAGCGAGGTCCATCGAAGATTATAAGGAATACCCCAGATACGATCAGCAAACCAATGGCCACGGACACACCAGAAAATAGTATAAGAATGGTGGCAATTGCCACGATCCCACTGAGCAAAATTGGGTCCATTAGTTGTCTTCCAGACCAAACGGTTTGTCCGCACCAATCAGAACGGCGATGAAATCAGCAATCAATTGCAATAGCAACAGGCCAAAGCCCACAGGGATGGTCAGATAGGGAATCCACAGGCGAACGCCCCATATGGTATCCGACCGCCAGCCACGTTCCCAGGCGATATGCCAGTATTCGTAACCGTAAAACAGCATGACCGAGACGATAGCGATCGATAGTACCGAGGTTAGGATAAACATAAAGAACCGACTGCGTGGTGACAGCAAGATGGGGATTAAATCAACATTGACATGCCCGCGCAGGCGCTGCACGTACGGCAATCCGATCAATGTTGCAGCAATGACAAGATAGATAACGGCTTCGGTTTGCCAAACGGTCGAACCGTTCAGGACAAAGCGTATAAAGATCATCTGGCATGTGATTGCGACCGCAGCGACAATCATTCCAGCAGAAATCCAGCCAGCCAAAGTTGAAAGTGCTGCAACAGCTCGCAAAAAAGGGTTGTTTCCGACACGAGAAACAAAGGAGGTAGTTTGATTAGACATCCTCAGATTCTTCTTTTTTAATTTTTAAGGTAAAGACGTTAAGGTTTTGGGGCCGGATCATACCAGCCCCAAAACGGTCACTCAACAGCCAACGCCATATCAAGCAGAGCTTGTCCATCTTTGACTTCTTCGACAAACTTGGCGTAAGATGTTTCTGTCGCCAGCGCACGCCAAGCATCGAAATCTTCTGCACTCATTTCAGCTATCTCAACACCCGCTTTTCGGAAAACTTCCGCAGAGGCCGCATCTTGCTTCTTTGCTTCTTCCAGATAGTATGCTTGAGCCTTTTCAGCTGCGCTCAAAAGTGTTGCCTGCTGTTTTTCGTTCAGGCCATCAAACTTGCTCTTATTCATCAAAAGTGGCTGATACATAAACCACAGGGCTACATCACCTGCTGGGGTGTAGCAACTGACTTGCTCGTATATACGGTACGATACAAACGAAGAAGAAGATGTATTGGCAGCCTGCAGCACACCGGTCTGAATAGCATTATAGATTTCTGACGACGCCATTGAGGCAATCGATGCGCCAGCTCCTGCCAGCATTTGTTCAAAGGATTTACCTGCAGCACGCGTCTGCAGACCCTGAACGTCTGCTGGGCTGGTGATGCATTTATCCTTACCAGCAAAACCACCTGCGAGATAGCCGTGAACAAGAACCATAACATCATCTTCAGCCATTTTAACTTCAAGTGCGTCCATGAATGGTGAATTTGTCAAACGAGCAGCGTGATCGTGGTTTTTTACTAAGCCTGGCATGAGGGTCAGGTTATATGCAGGTTGCTGACCGCCCGCATAAGATAGTGGCAAAACCGTCATATCAAGCTGGCCTCGGCTTAATGGTTTGTACTGCTCGCGCGGATTGAAAAGTGATTTTGAGCCAAATATTTTTATTTCGAGGTCAACATCTGCAGCAGCAACCTCATCCGCCATAACTTCCGCCACTTTATGACGAATATCCTTATTGGACCACTGGTGCGATAAGCGTAGTTCTTCAGCGTTAGCCAATGTATTCGCAGATGCAAAAACCAACGTGGTAACGATAGTTTTGAGTAAAAATTTCATGATTCTCTCCTATGATAGATTGTCTAGAATATTCTAGGTTTTATTAGTCATAGATTAATATGCACACTAAGTCAAGTATTTTGTATACAAGAATAAATCTCTTGAATATTCCTTAAAAAGATGATAAGGCTAAACCTATGAATAAGAACCAAGCTGATATCATTGCTGAACGTCTTCAAGAAGAAATTTTTAACGGTAAAATTGCTAATGGGGACCGTCTTGACGAGGTTAGCCTTGCTAAGAAATATGGCGTTTCCAGAACTCCGCTAAGAGAAGCCTTACGAAAGATTGCTCACTCTGGATTGGCGGAATTAATTCCACGGCGCGGTACCTTTGTTCGGCAGCCTAGTCTGGCTGAACTCATAGAAATGTTTGAAGTTATGGCAGAGATTGAAGCTGTGTGTGGACGTTTGGCCGCAAAGCGTATCTCTGACGAAGCTTTGGCAGAGCTGCATGATGCAAATGAAAAGTGCCAGAAAGCCGTTGAGGCACAGGATCCTGATTCTTATTATACCGAGAACGCGCGATTTCACAGAATTATCTATGAAGAATCAGGTAACAAATTTCTGGCAATTGAAGCAGGAAATTTACATAAACGCCTTCAACCATTCAGGCGCCATCAACTGAGATTGAGAGGCCGTATGGCACAATCCTTGAGTGAGCACAAAGCAGTCTTGGAAACCCTGGAAAGAGGCGATTCAGAGGCTACAGCTAACGCTCTGCGAGGCCATGTCGCAATCCAAGGAGAAAAATTCCATAGCTTAGTAGCTATGTTTAGGAATGCAGCTGAATAAAGCGGTACTGTCGGTGAACAGGCAAGATACAGAAATTTACCCGTACCATTAGAATATACGACCAATGAAAATCAATTAAAACGCTTGTTAAATGAAATTGATGCACTCGAAAAAAACATTTCATCTGAACGTTTAGAACATTCTAATCATCAGAGGAAAATAGATAGCATAGAGATGCGATTAAAATATTAAATTAAGAAACGTGTTTGGGAGGAAAAGTTTCTTTTATACGGCGAAGAAACTTTTGATAGGCTTTTATGGCTTTTTGATAAGCTCGGAGTTTTGTTAAGTAAATGCTCTTCAATAAGAAAATCATTAACATCTTTTGATGATGAGAAATGATCTAATGTATAAATTGAACCTGCAAAGTAAGTTTAGTCTTGAATCGTACCATCATCCCTGCCAGTGTCGACTAAAAATATTATTCTATAAAAATCAATAAATTCGCTCGCATCAATTTACTCGTTGAATATTTCAGTTAAAGCTGTGAGAACTTTGCTACTTGTATTTGAATTAATGCTACCAAGTTTTTTGTATAAACGCATTTTGTTGACAGCACGAATTTGATCAAGAACAATCTCACCCTTTTTTCCTTGAAAAGTTGTTTGAATACGTGTTGGATAGTTTCGTATCGTTGATGTCATTGGAGCAGTAATAACTGTATTTAAAGCATTGTTCATTTCATCAGGAGAAATAATAAGGCATGGACGGGATTTCTTAATTTCTGCTCCCTTTGTTGGGTCAAGAGAAACAAGATAAACTTCAAAACGATTTACCATGTCCATTCATCTTCATCAAAATTGTTTGATATGCCATCATCTATAAGAATTTCGTCATTATTTATTTGAGCATTACTAAAAGCTTCTGTCCACCCAATACGTGCTTGGTCAGGTTTTGATATGATTAAGCGATTGTCTTTCATATCAATATCTACTATATTGCCAAGGTTACATTCTTTGAGATAATGGGAAGGAATAATAATTCCTTTAGAATTACCTATTTTAGTTAAAGATATTTTCATTGTATATACTCCATAGTGTAATTACAAAGTTATAACATTGTAATAAAAAGTCAAGCAACTTCTTTCAAGTCCCACAAAGTAAGTTTGGTCTTGAATTGTGCCCCCGCACCAATAATTCGGAACTATTTAATCGCTAGGTGATAAGTTCGTTTCTCTAATGCTACAGTTTTTCCACGTCTTCTTCTCGAATCGCTTCACTGACTATACCCAATAACTCATGGAACAGATTTATTCCTTCAAAAGGGGCATAGATCTTTTTTCTGTTTGTCTAATTATCTTTTGCTTCATCAGGCTAATCCATGACATCACAAACACAGTATTGTTTTGAGTCGGACGTTTGGTCGCATTGTACCGTAATAGTTTGCTGCACTCATTTTGAAGCATGATTTTCTGAAGGTATTTGCCGTTCAGGTTCTGCGCAAATATCTAAATTGTTTTGCAATGACGCAGGCTCATTCATTTATGGCCGGAGTTCTTTATTCTCTTTATCGTAAAGTATAAAAGTACTGCCGACAATTCAACCTGGAGTACCGTAAGACATTTTTGTTGCTCTAAAGTGGATTATCTTATTCCTACTACACCCTTTGCAAAATGTATTCGTCAATATTTTTGACCTGCTCTTGGTTGACATTGAGTCCAAGCTTAGAGCGTCGCCAAAGGAAATCATCGGCACAACATACCCATTCTTTATCAATCGTCCAATCAAGTTCTCTTTGGTAAATTGTTACGCCAAAATCAATGCCAAGGTCATTAACGTCACGAGCATCCTTTAACATCAAAAAGGCATCAGTTCCATACGATTGAAAGAGCCTTTGTGCCCAAGCCGTAGTTAAAAACGGAAATAAGGATTTGAGTTCAAGTGTCCGTTCTTTCACCTGATCAAAACGAAAATCACCACCGGGTATCGGTGTGGAACTAGTCCAAGACCCATGCTTATTGTTGAGTATTGGTGCTATCTTATCAACGGCTGCCTCGGCTAACTTGCGAAAAGTTGTTAATTTACCTCCTAAAATATTCAGTATTGGTGCTCCACCATCGGTGTTGACTTCAAGTTTGTAATCTCTTGTAGTTTTGGTCGCTGAGCTTGAACCATCTTCAATGAGGGGACGAATCCCAGAATAGGTCCAAAGAATATCTTTTTCACTGAGGGAAGTTTTGAGATACTCAGAGGCAACAGATAAGAGATAGTTTTTTTCTTCTTCTGTACATTGAGGCAGTTTATTGATATCCGAATGGTCTGAGTCAGTTGTCCCAATTAGAGAATAATTTTTTTCGTAAGGGATAATGAAAATAATTCGACTGTCAGATCCTTGGAATATGTAGCATTTTTCATGATCGTAGAGTTTTCTTGTTACTATGTGGCTGCCGCGGACAAGCCGAATATGTTTGCGATTATTGTTTCTTATAGTTTGGCTGAGAAACTCATCAACCCATGGACCCGCCGCGTTAATAAGAATTTTTGATTGGATGGTTTGTTTGATCCCTTGTGCATCCAGTTCAATTTGCCAGATGCCATCTTGTACGTAACACTTAACCACTTTGGTTCTGGTCATAATTTGAGCACCAAGATTACCGGCGGCACGAGCGTTAAGAGCTACAAGTCGAGAGTCATCAACCCAACAATCAGAGTACTCAAAGGCCTTTTTGAAATGCTCCTTTATTGGTTCGCCTGCTTGGTCTTGAGTTAAGTCAACCACCGCCATTTTAGGCAGGATTGTTTGACCAGCAAAACCGTCATATAAGATTAATCCAAGTTGAATGAGCCAAGGCGGGCGTCTCCCACGCATCCAAGGAATTATGGAAGTTAGTAGTTTAGAAGCAGGGGTGGTTTCTTCAAATCGCATCTCATTGTGAATGGGTAAGATAAATCGTAACGGCCAAGCAATGTGTGGCATGTTTTTGAGGAGAATGTCGCGCTCTTTCAAGGACTCCCTGACCAAGCGAAAATCAAAATATTCAAGATATCTCAATCCGCCATGAAGAAGTTTAGTTGAAGCACTTGAAGTGGCCGAGGCAAGGTCATGCATTTCTGCCAAAGCAACTTTCATACCCCTACCAGCAGCATCTCGTGCAATTCCACAGCCATTAATCCCGCCACCAACGATAAAAATGTCATAGATTGGTGGATCAGATGACATGGTGGCTTTCCATGGAATTATCCTGAAGTGAAATTATCTCCGTACGCACTTTTGTAGCAACATCCAGGAATTCTTGCGGGGGAATTCCGTCGGTAATAAAGTAGTCTAATTCCGCAAGTCCACAGATTCGAACAGGAGCATTTATCTTAAACTTTGAACAATCGGAGACAAGAATGCGCGTACGCGAATTGTGCAAAATAGCCCTGGCAACAGTAACCTCCCTTTGGTCAAAATCAAGTATTGACCCATCGCTATCAAGCCCAGAAGCGCCAATAACAGCAAAATCAACTTTATACCGAGAAATAAATTCTACTGCTTCGCCCCCGACAACGGCTCCATCTTCTTGTCTCACATGCCCTCCAGCGAGAATCAAATCTTTGTTTGTGGTACCTGCTAGGAGGTTAATGATGTTAGTGTTGTTGGTGATGACAGTTAGTCCCGAATGGCCGATTAGGGATCGGGCAACCTGTTCGGTGGTTGTGCCAATATTGAGAGAGACGGAGCAGTCATTTGGAATCAATAAAGCGGCTCGAACTCCGATTGCTTTTTTTTCATCTTGGTATAGTTTGCGCCGACTTATGTAATCATGGTTAGTGATTATCTTCAAGCGAATTGCGCCCCCATGGGTCCGTTTAAGTATCCCTCGGTCAGATAGATCATTGAGGTCAAGGCGAATCGTTTGCGTGGTGACATCAAACAATTTGGCAAGCTCCTCTACCCATACAGATCCTTGGGAGTTGATTAAATCAATTATTTTTTGCCTGCGGTGTTCAAGTTCCATTTTTTTACAAAAGTGAAAATTTATCTTTGTTTTGATTTTAAATATATGTATTATTAAAGTTTAATTTGCGAAAATTAAATACAAACAAAGATTAAAGGAGGATTTATGCATAAAATTTTGTTTGCTATTTTGTCTGCAATGACACTAGTGGTCTTCAGCAGTGCTGCTCGTGCCGATATGGCCGCTGCTGAGACATGGGTTGATAATGAATTCCAACCCTCAGTGCTTAGTCGCGACGAGCAGTTAGCCGAAATGGACTGGTTTATTGAAGCCGCCAAACCTTTCGCAGGCATGGAAATCAATGTACTTTCCGAGAGTATTCCAACTCATACCTATGAATCATCAGTTCTCACAAAAGCGTTTGAAGAGATAACTGGAATCAAGGTAAATCACCAAATTCTTGGTGAGGGCGAGGTCGTACAGGCTGTTCAAACACAAATGCAAACCGGTCGCAATCTTTACGATGGTTACGTCAATGATTCAGATTTGATTGGAACGCATTCACGTCTACAGCTGGCTTATAATCTAACCGAAATGATGTCTAATGACTGGGCTGCAACGACGTCTCCAACACTTGACCTAGACGATTTTATGGGAATTCAGTTTACCACTGGCCCAGACGGTAATCTTTACCAATTACCTGATCAGCAATTTGCTAACTTATACTGGTTTCGTAAAGACTGGTTTGATCGGGAGGATTTGCAAGCGGCGTTTGAGGCCAAATATGGCTATCCACTAGGGGTTCCAGTTAACTGGTCGGCCTATGAAGATATCGCTGAGTTCTTTTCCAATGATGTTCAAGAAATTGATGGCGTTCCCATTTATGGACATATGGACTACGGTAAACGTGCTCCAGATCTCGGTTGGCGAATGACAGATGCTTGGCTATCAATGGCCGGAGCAGGTTCAATTGGTGAACCAAATGGTGTTCCCGTTGATGAATGGGGCATTCGTATGGAAGCCGGAACTTGCAATCCTGTTGGTGCTTCGGTATCTAGGGGGGGGGCAGCAAATGGTCCTGCGGCTGTATATGCCATTCGAAAATGGGATGAGTGGCTTCGAAATTACGCTCCTCCGGGTGCGGCATCTTATGATTTCTATCAATCATTGCCGGCATTGAGCCAAGGCAATGTGGCTCAACAGATTTTCTGGTATACTGCTTTTACTGCGGATATGGTTAAACCGCTGTCTGAGGGGAATAATACTGTTGATGCTGATGGCAACCCTCTTTGGCGTATGGCTCCATCACCGCACGGACCCTATTGGGAAGAAGGTCAAAAAGTTGGATACCAGGATGTTGGATCGTGGACATTTCTTAACTCCACGCCTTCCGATCGTGCTCAAGCAGCATGGCTCTATGCTCAGTTCGTGACTTCCAAGACCGTGGACACCAAAAAAAGCCATGTTGGTTTAACCTTTGCACGTGATAGTTCAGTAAGGCATGACAGCTTTACCGAGCGAGCTCCGAAACTGGGTGGATTAGTTGAATTTTATCGTTCACCCGATCGCGTCCGCTGGTCACCAACGGGAATTAATGTTCCAGATTATCCCAAGTTGGCACAAATTTGGTGGCAACAAATCGGTGATGTTAACTCTGGTGCGTTTACTCCACAACAAGCAATGGACCGACTTGCCTCTGAGATGGATGTCACTATGGCTAGAATGCAAGCGGCCGATGAAGCCTCAGGAATCTATGGTGGGTGCGGCCCTCGTCTTAATGAGGAAAGAGATCCAAGTTATTGGCTGAATCAACCGGGTTCACCAAAGGCTAAACTTGATAATGAGAAGCCACAGGGTATGACCGTTAACTATGACGAATTAATCGTTCGTTGGCAGTCGCAATAAAATAATTGATAAGAGGGTGTCATTCCGGCACCCTCTTAGATCTATCTAATATGCAATGATTGAACTCAAAGGGGTATCAAAACTCGTTGGCAAGGTGGTTCATATCAAGCCAACTACGATGATTTTGGAACCAGGACATTTTAATATATTACTAGGTGCGACTGGATCAGGAAAAACATCACTTATTAAACTTATTGCCGGGCTTGATTCTGTGTCAACGGGTCAAATTGTGGTTGACGGTCAAGACGTGACTCGAATTAATACTCAACAACGTAATGTAAGTCTTGTTCATCAATTCTTTGTCAATTATCCAAATATGACTGTATTTGAGAACATTGCTTCTCCATTGAGAGTTGCGAGATTAAGATCTATTGACATTCAATCCAAAGTAGAAGAGGTGGCTAACCTCTTACAACTCGGGCCAATGTTATCGCGTTATCCAAACGAACTATCAGGTGGACAACAGCAACGTACAGCTCTTGCTAGGGCAATTGTCAAAGAGAGTAAAGCGATATTCCTTGATGAACCTCTTGCCAATCTAGATTATAAACTGCGTGAAGAACTCCGTGAGCAACTTCCAACATTGTTTAAGGACCGTGGCAGTGTGGTCGTTTACGCGACATCAGAACCAGAGGAAGCCTTGATGTTAGGAGGTAAGACAGCATTACTCGATGATGGGCATGTTTTACAATATGGACCGACTGCAGAAATTCATCGTAACCCAACAAGTCTTAATGCCGCAAAAGTGTTTTCAAATCCCCCCATTAACTCAATTGCGATAACTAAGAAAGGTAAGATGGCACAGCTTAAGAATGGCTTGAAATGGCTTCTAGAGGGCTCTTCTTCTCAATTATCCGATGGTAACTATATCATGGCGATTCATCCACATCACATATCACCCATAAGAACGTGTGAGACCGACATTGAGTTAGGCGGAGAAGTGATTGTCACTGAATTATCCGGTTCTGAATCAAGCGCACGTTTTAAATGTGCCGAAAATATCTGGGTATCTCTTACTTCAGGTGTGCATCCTTACAATGTTGGTGAGCATCATGATTTTTATATGAATCCAAAAAATTGTTACTATTTCACTCCTGACGGTAATCAAGCGGTAGATCGTGGCACAGATTAGATTGTCAGATCTTAAACACAGCTATTATCCTGATCCTAATGCGGCTGAGGATTATGCTCTCAAAGAAATTAATCTCACTTGGAAAGACGGCGGGGCATATGCTTTGCTTGGGCCCTCAGGATGCGGCAAAACTACACTTCTTAATATTATTTCTGGTTTGTTAACACCCTATCAGGGAGAAGTATTTTTTGATGGTGTAAACGTAACACGGGAGCCACCTGATCGTCGTAATATCGCCCAAGTTTTCCAATTTCCAGTGATCTACGATACGATGTCAGTCTGGGATAATCTTGCGTTTCCCTTAAAAAATCGTGGTGCAGATAATAACGAAGTAGCACGCAGGGTCAATGAAATTGCCGAAATGCTTGAAGTCACTCCTTTGCTCAAGGTTCAAGCCGCTGGATTAAGTCCTGACAATAAGCAAAAGATTTCTTTGGGGCGCGGACTCGTTCGCGAAGATGTCAATGTGGTGATGTTTGATGAACCTCTAACTGTCATTGACCCGCATTTAAAATGGCAATTACGATCAAAACTTAAGGAACTCCACCAAAAGGTGGGTATTACAATGATTTATGTCACTCATGATCAGACGGAGGCTCTTACTTTTGCCGATGAGGTTGTCGTCATGAATGATGGTGAAGTTGTACAAATTGGAACACCAGTTGAACTATTTGAACGACCCGAGCATACATTTGTAGGTCATTTCATAGGATCTCCTGGAATGAATATTATTGCATGCGAAGCTGAGGGAAAAAAGGCAAGGTTTGAGGGATTTGAAGTTGAACTTGAGGGCCCGATTACCGATTCAAAAGGATTTCTGGCAATAGGTATTAGGCCTGAGCATGTATCAGTAAGTCATCATAAAGGTATACCAGCTCGATTAGCTAAAGTTGTTGATTCAGGACGGCATTATATTGTGAACGCTTGGGTCGGTAAAACTGAAATTAAAGCCATAACATACGAACCTTTACCAGGACTTAATTCTGAAATTTATCTGACATTTCAGCCAGAAAAAACTAGAGTTTACTGTGATGGTCGGTTAGCAACAGAGGTGACGCCTTGAAAACAGTCAATCAAAAAGGGTGGTTATTTGTATTGCCGGTATTGTTCTTGGTTACCTTCAATGCCCTGATTCCCATGATGACAGTTGTGAACTATTCGGTACAGGAGACATTTGGCAACAATCAATTTTTCTGGCAAGGTTTAGATTGGTTTGAACAAATATTAAGATCGGACCGTTTTCAAGCTGCTCTGAGTCGCCAGTTTCTGTTTACAGCAACTATATTAGCTATTGAAGTTCCTTTGGGTGTGATTATTGCACTCTCAATGCCAAGAAAAGGATTCTGGGTACCCATATGTTTGGTACTCATGTCAGTTCCAATGCTTATTCCATGGAATGTTGTTGGGGCCATGTGGAACATTTTCACACTCCCCAAAATAGGTATGCTTGGATACTTCATGAATGATGTTCTAGGCATCCAATATGACATGACCCAAGATCCACTTGCGGCGTGGATCACAGTTGTCGTTATGGATGTTTGGCATTGGACTTCGCTGGTCGTTTTGCTTTCGTATGCCGGTCTTGTATCTATTCCTGATGCGTTTTATCAGGCCGCCAAAATTGATGGTGCTTCAAGTTGGGCAGTATTTCGCTATATTCAGCTTCCCAAAATGAAAACTGTTCTAACGATTGCTATTCTGTTGCGGTTTATGGACAGCTTTAACATTTACACTGAGCCCTTCGTTCTAACCGGTGGTGGGCCAGGTAACTCAACGACATTATTGTCAATTGATTTGGTAAAAATTGCTCTCGGACAATTTGATTTAGGACCAGCAGCTGCTATGAGCTTAATTTATTTTGCCATAACGCTATTGGTGAGTTGGGTCTTTTACACACTGATGACAAAGGATGATCAAAAGTGAACACAAGAAATCTCATTCCCATTTTATATATCCTTTTTTTGATGTTGCCAATTTATTGGCTCCTCTCCATGAGCTTCAAAACAACGAATGAAATTCTATCTGGGTTTTCGTTATTTCCCAAGACATTTACGCTTGATAATTACATCACGATCTTTACCGACCCAACTTGGTACTGGGGTTATTTGAATTCCATTTTTTATGTATCGATAAATACCGTTTTATCTGTCGCCGTTGCCTTGCCGGCAGCGTATGCGTTTTCGCGGTATAGATTTCTCGGTGATAAGCAATTGTTCTTTTGGTTGCTCACCAATCGTATGGCTCCTGCGGCTGTCTTTGCTCTTCCCTTTTTTCAATTGTATTCCTCAATTCAATTATTTGATACGCATTTGGCTGTTGCATTAGCCCATACTCTTTTTAATGTTCCCTTGGCTGTATGGATTCTTGAAGGATTTATGCGCGGAATTCCAAAAGAGCTTGATGAGACTGCCTTTGTTGATGGATATGGATTCGGTAGGTTTTTTGTCGTCATTTTTCTACCGAATATTAAAGCGGGCGTTGGAGTCGCCGCATTTTTTTGTTTTATGTTTTCTTGGGTTGAAATGTTGTTGGCAAAAACATTAACAGCCGTAGAAGCAAAACCCATTGCAGCGGTAATGACGCGGACCGCTTCAAGCGCTGGATATGAACTTGGATTGTTAGCTGCGGCGGGTGCCCTCACGATTATTCCGGGTGCCATAGTGATTTGGTTTGTCCGCAACTACATTGCCCGCGGTTTTGCCCTCGGGAGGGTCTAGCATGCGATTGTTAATTCCATTAGTTCTTCTTCCTGAAACCGTTTTAGCTCAAGCTCAATCGGGTTGGGGAAATGTTGGTCAAAAAGAGGAGCAGGGGTTCTCATGGACTCAACCCTTATGGCCAGAGTTATGGATGGCTTGGACACCGGCAACGTTTGCCTTCTTTGTTGGAATCCTTTCGTCCATAGCTTGTATCGGTTTACTTGAAATATTTATTTTCCGCGATGGTATTGAGCGAAAAGGAGTGTTTGGCTTAACAACTACTCTTGGGGACCGGTTATTTATTTCGCTGTTAGGGTCGGCATTTATTTTTTTGGCATGGTTAGGTGTGTTCGGTCAACCCATATGGATTCCCGTTATTGTCGCCATGGCATGGATGATATTTGTTTTTGCAAAGGTATAACCATTCGTATTCCGACTTGGGTCTAAGGGGTCACGTTTGGCATGGTGGTTATGGCATTGATTCACTCAATACTCTTCTGAATGATTATCATATTATCAGTCAAGGCCTTGAGCCATCTAGCAAATCCAATTAATCCTTCCTAAATACTCTCCTCTATAGCCTTAAGAATAGATAGGAAAATTGAATATGGAATCTGAGATACAAGATACACCAACCAAAGGGTCATGGTTAGCGCGCGTGAGACGTAAAATATTCCCCAAAAAAGAAAAGCCCTTGGTGGCAGTCATTCGCTTGGAGGGAATCATTGCCGCGAGTGCAACGGTTCGCCAAAATCAAATCAGTGATCATACACTTGAACCCATTATTGGAAAGGCATTCAAAAAGGGTAAACCTAGAGCCGTTGCGTTGGTGATCAATTCCCCTGGCGGGTCACCCGTGCAAAGTGCTTTGATTGCCAGCCGGATAAGAAACTTGGCTAAAGAGAAAAGTATTCCTGTCTATACGTTTATTGAAGATGTGGCCGCTTCAGGGGGGTACTGGCTAGCCGCTGCCGGTGACGAAATCTACACCGACCCAAGTTCAATCGTTGGCTCAATCGGGGTTATCTCATCAAGTTTCGGTTTTACCGACTTAATCAAGAAAATCGGGGTTGAAAGAAGAGTTCACACGGCGGGTAAAAATAAGAATATCCTTGATCCATTTCTTCCAGAAAATCAAGATGATATTGATATACTCAAGGGTATTCAAACCGAGATTCATAACCAATTCATTGACTATGTCAAAGACCGTAGAGGTGATAAAATACAAGATGAGACTGTGTTCACGGGTCAGTTCTGGACAGGCACAAAGGCCATTGAAATGGGTCTTGCTGACCAAATCGGCCATCTTGCTCCAACAATGAAGGCAAAATTCGGAGAAAAGGTACGGTTCATGCACTACACCAAGAAAAAGAAATTTTTATCTTCCCTTAGCTCCCAACTAGCCGAAGCATTGCTTGGTGTCCTCAAATCCGAAGCGCTTTGGGCTCGTTACGGTCGTTAATCGATCTTATTCTTTTTGGTTTTGGATTGCTGCTATTTCAGCCGTGATATCTTTTGTTTGACTGTACAATCTCTTGAAAAGAGGATATGTTTTCTCGTAAATGGGCTGCGATTGAGCGGTAATCGATTGCTTAATCGGGTTCCATTGGGTTATATCTTCCTTTTTAACCCGGCCTAAGGCGAGTGCGGCTAAAAATGAATTTCCATAGGATGCTCCAAGGGAATGCTTACAAATATGCTGATCAATGTTACACATGTCCGAAGTCGATTGAATCCAAGTATTGTTTTTTGTTCCTCCGCCAACAGCAATTACCTTGCTGGGAAATGCTCCCGCATCTTGATAGGTATCCAAAACCCATCGAGTTCCTGTTGCAATCCCTTCTAACAACGCCCGAAACATGTCAGCCCGACTATGGGTAAGATTGAGTCCACAATACATTCCCCGAGCATTGGGGTCGTGAATCGGCGTTAATCCACCAGAGAAGTAGGGCAGAAATAGCAAGCCATTTGCACCCGATGGTGATTGGGAGGCTTCAGCTTCAAGCCGTGAAAATATATCCTGAGTTGACAAATCTTTGGCAAAACGGTCTTTAAACCAGTGTGTTAGGGTTCCCGCCGTTGGTACACTTGCCATTACTGCAAACTGGTTATGAAACAGCCACGGTGCATACCAAAGCTGAGGATTGGATTTTTTCTCATTTTCAAGCTCAATTATGAAAATGGTTGAACCATACATCATCATCATGTCACCATTATCCTGAACTCCGATACTAACGGCTTCAGCCGCGGCATCAATTGTTCCACATGTGACAGGAGTTCCGGGCATCAGCCCTGTTTTCTCGGCAGCCTTTGGTGTTAAAGTGCCAATGATATCACTAGACCAAGCAAGTTTAGGTAACATGTCTAGGGGTATTTCGCTTGAGAGTTCATCGGTCCAGTCAAGGCGAGTAATATCATACCAAGGAGCAAAATTGACGGCAGTAAAATGGTCAATCACATATTCTCCAGTCAGCTGATAAACAACGTAACTCGTTGAAGTGAGAATTTTTGAAGTCTGGCGCCAGAGGTCAGGATGGGTTTGTTTAAACCACAAGGCTTTTGGCCCTGTAGACTGAGTTGTCAATGCATTACCACATTGTCGGAATATTCTATCGCCACCGATTTGTTCTGTGAGTTCCTTAATTTGGGATGTTGAACGAGTGTCAACGCCGTAAAGAATCCCATTAGTGAGAGGGTGCCCTTCTTGATTGACCGGTAGCATACATGGTCCAATCGCTGAAGTTGCTATTCCAATAATTTGTTTTGGGTCAATATCAGAAGAGTGAAGCAGTTTATTGGCAATAAACACAAAGTCATCCCACCAATCCTCATTGGGTCGATGCTCTGCCCAACCGGGGTGGGGTACAATAAGCTTGTGAGGTTTTGATGCCGAGGCAATGACGTGTCCATGTAGATCCGCAATGACCCCTTTGGTTTCATAAGTGCCGATATCAATCCCTAAAGTATATTCCATACATTTTCTCTTCAATTACTCAACAAGATAAGACTGATGAATTCAGCTCCGATAAATCCGATTTTAAGGTATTGAATTCATAATTCCAAAGCAAAAAATTAATCAATGATGAACACAGTGATTAAGCGGTAATCATGCAGTCAGCTATTGTTAATAAAACTGTTTTTGTTTGCCAATGGAAGAATTGTGAATAGCAGTTTATGAAATTATTTTCATACACTATTCTAATATAAGAATAGGGCTAGCAACGTACTCGGCATATTAACCTTAAATTACAATGACTTAAATCCGACTTGAAGGATAGGCGTGAGATGAATCAAGAACAGAAAGACAAGACATCTAAGCAAGCAGCTTTAATAACGGGTGGCGCGATTCGGCTTGGCAAGAAAATGGCTTTAGCGTTGGCCGGCCGAGGTTATGATATTGCCCTCCACTATCATAAGTCACGTGATGAAGTCACGAAAACTCAAGAAGAATTATCACAATTGGGTGTTAAGGTTGTTACCCTCCAGGCAGACCTTACTGATGACCAAGAGATAATTGAATTGATTCCCCGCACAGTTCAAGCATTGAAAACTCCAATCAATCTGTTGGTAAATAACGCCTCAATTTTCAAAAATGACTCAATTGAAAATGCGACACTAGAGAGTTGGGATGAACACATCTCAACTAACCTGAAAGCCCCATTCTTCTTAACTCGTGATTTTGTCAACCAATTGCCAATGGTAGATGTTGAAGATACTGGCACACCGTTATCTTCAGGTTTAGTTGTCAATATAGTTGACCAACGCGTGCTGAAACCAACGCCTTATTTCGCCACTTACACAGTAGCGAAAATGGCTTTGTGGTCACTGACCCGATCAGCGGCGATTGCACTTGCTCCTAAAGTTAGGATCAATGCAATTGGTCCTGGGCCAACAATTAAGGCCAAAAATCAAAGTCTTTCGCATTATAATAATCAACGGTTCAACACAATTCTTCGTCGGGGATCAAATCCCAATGAAGTTGTCGCAGCATTAAACTACTTGATTGACGCACATTCTGTAACCGGGCAATTGATCTGCCCTGATGGGGGACAGCATTTAACATGGAATCCCAAGTATAATGGTGAGGACTATTAACCAATTGATTCAATTTAAGGTGTAGGGGCTAATCGCAATGACTCAACCAAATCCTGAAACGTCCGAAATTCCTTTTGAGGAAAATCCGAGTTCGGGATTAAGTGGAATTGAATGTATTCGTCATTATGTCACCCAACTTGATGATAGTCCAGGAGTTTATCGGATGTTAGGGGCAAAGGGAGAGGTGCTTTATGTTGGTAAAGCACGCCATTTAAACAACCGGGTGCGAAGTTATTTGAATCCAGCAAGTATGGGCCAACGGATTGAGCGAATGGTTCATAAGACGACGTCTATGATGTTTCTTTCCACCAAGACCGAAGCAGAGGCCTTGCTATTAGAGCAAAATTTAATCAAGCAACTTAAACCTGTCTATAATGTCTTGCTCCGTGATGATAAAAGTTTCCCAACGATATTTCTATCGCATCACCCTTATCCTCAAATCAGAAAACATCGGGGCCGCAAAGAAAAAAAAGGAACTCATTATGGACCCTTTGCCTCAACTCGTGCAGTCAATAATACCATCAATCAATTACAAAAAATATTCCTTATTCGAGATTGCTCAGATGCAACATTTAACAATCGCACTCGACCCTGCCTACAATATCAGATCAAACGATGCTCAGCCCCCTGTGTCGGCTATATCAATAGCGATGAATACGCCCGAACCGTTGCAAATGTCAGAAGTTTTTTATCGGGCAAAACGTCACGCATACAAAAGCAACTGGCCGACCAAATGGATTATTCAGCACGCCACTTGGAATTTGAGAAAGCTGCGGCATTGCGTGACCGGATCCAAGCATTGACTCAAATTCAATCAGTTCAAGGAGTTAACCCCCAGTCCGTTAAAGAAGCCGATGTGGTCGGTTTGTATAGAGAAGGGAGCTTTGCCTGTGTACAAGTCTTCTTTTTCCGGGCCAATCAAAATTGGGGAAATAAGTCTTTCTTTCCGAAAACAGGGGAGGGAGCTCTCGAAGATGAAATCCTGCAAGCCTTTATTGGCCAGTTTTACAATAATAATGCTCCACCTAGGGAAGTTATTTTGTCGCATGAAATTGAAGATCCAGATTTGATTGCTCCCATACTGAGTGAAAAACTTGGTCGTAAGGTTAAATTGACTATCCCTCGACGAGGTGAAAAAGCCATGCTTGTAGAGAATGCAGTTCGTAATGCCAAAGAGGTTTTGCTGAGGCAACTATCAGAAATGGCCAACCAAAAGCGTCTCTTAACCAAATTGGCTCAATCCTTTAACTTGCCAAACACGCCAAAGAAAATTGAAGTTTACGATAATTCGCATATTCAGGGAGCATATCAATATGGAACAATGATTGCTGTCGGGATGGAAGGTTATCTCAAATCTTCTTACCGAAAATTTAAAATCAAAAATTCTGAACTATCACCTGGTGATGACTATGGTATGATGCGTGAAGTATTCACCCGGCGATTTAAAAAGCTCATGGAGGAAACTCCTTCTGAAGGAGAAAACGATTGGCCCGATTTAGTCATTATTGACGGTGGAAAAGGTCAGCTCCAAGCAGTAAGGCAAACTTTAGAACAAATTGGAGTCGGTGAAATTAATCTAGTGAGTGTCGCAAAAGGAGCAAATCGGCAACAGGATATTGAAACTATTCATTTTACTGATGCACCTAAAATGCAGTTAGACAAAAATGATCCTGTACTTTTTTTTATTCAAAGAATGCGCGATGAAGCGCACCGGTTTGCTATCGGAACCCATCGAAGTGCTAGAAGTAAGGCGATGAAAACATCCTCGCTAGAGAGAATTCCGGGAGTCGGAGCAAAGCGAAGAAGGGCATTGTTATCTCATTTTGGTTCACCCAAGGCGGTTGCAAGTGCCGCATTAGACGACCTCAAAGCGGTTGAGGGGATTTCCGGCCAACTGGCAGAGGTGATTTATGACCATTTTCGCTAAAGTTATGAGTTACAAATGAACCAGCCTCATTCAATGATCACATTCCCAACTTACCTGACTATTTTTAGGCTGCTGGCGATTGGGGTCATCGCACTAGGTTTCTTGGTTCTTAGTCGACCACTTGCCGATATTATTGCCTTGGTTGTTTTTTTTGTGGCGGCCATAACCGATTTTTTTGATGGTTTGATTGCCCGAAAGTTTAAGCTTGAATCAATTCTCGGCAAGATTTTAGATCCCATCAGTGATAAAATCCTAGTGTTAATCGCATTCTTGCTGATTATTGCATTTTATGACCTTCCTAACTGGATAATTATACCCGTGGGAATCATCTTTTTTAGAGAGCTATTCATTACCGGGTTAAGGGAATTTCTTGCATCGCGAAACTTATCTATTGGTGTCAGCTTTGTCGCCAAACTAAAAACTTTACTGCAAATGCTAACGATCAATGTCATTTTTATTTCAGGCATCACTGTAGGTGGCTCTAATTTAGGCCAATCTCCACTCTTGGAATTGATTTGCATTGCGTTGATTTGCGTATCAGCCATGCATACATTGTTCACGGGTTGGTTGTATTTTGTTAAGGGCATTCAAATTTTGGAAAAGAGTTAATGGTCAGAGTATTGTATTTTTCATGGATCAGGGAGAGGGTTGGAGTTAACCATGAGGTGATTGATACCAATGCTCAAACCGTCAGGAAGCTTGTTGAAGAACTAAAACAAAGAGATGAACGGTACAGTTTTGCTTTTTCTGACCTCTCATCGGTAAGGGTTGCTATTGATCAGAATATGGGTGACTTTGAATCTGACATCACCCAAGCCAAAGAGATCGCTCTATTTCCACCAATGACGGGTGGTTAGATTGAAGATTTCGATTCAAAAAGCTCCATTTCATATTGCTGATGAGCAACAAATGCTTCAAGCTGCCAATCCTCACGTAGGAGCAATTGTCAGTTTTACAGGTGTTGTACGAAATAATCAGCACAACACCCTCAAGGAATTATTTATTGAGCATTATCCAGGAATGACCGAATCAGCTCTGAGGAAAATGGCACAGAGAGCCATAGCACGTTGGAACCTTGACGGATGCACTGTAATTCATCGGGTGGGTAGTCTTCTTCCTGGAGAAGATATTGTTCTTGTAATCACGGCATCTAGCCATCGTCAGGAGGCGTTTAATGCAGCTGAGTTTATGATGGATTACCTCAAATCAAAGGCACCATTCTGGAAAAAAGAAATCGCACTTGATGGTGCTGAATGGGTTGCCAGTCAAACCCATGATGAAGTTGCCTTAGACAGGTGGAACGAACTAGGGTAAGAGGCCACCTAGATTAAAGAGATTACAACTATTCATGCTTCGTGAGTTCAAAAATGCGGTCTTTGAGTTCATAAAGTTGACTTTGCAGTCTTCTGTTTTCCTCAAGATAAGCAACATTTTGCTGATTAAGTTCTTCGATTCTCGCTTCTAATGCGGCTTTTTCTTGCTGTAAATTCATTTTCTCTTGCTCAGTCTGCAGTTCAATCTGATTGATATAATTATTTAGGTTTTTTACGATATGGTCATCTTCACTTAAGCGAGGACGAAATAGTTTTGAGTAGAGTTTTTCGCCAAGCCAACCAAAAGCTATCAGCACTAACCCGACGACTATAACAAACACTATGAGTTCAACCCTATTCACGCTGACTAGCCTATTCTAAATTAATTTTTATCATTATTAATCATGGGTTCAATTACAATCCGTCGGTTTTGAGCGCGCCCTTCTTTAGTAATATTGCTTACGATTGGATATAATTCACCATAACCGACGGCGACAAAATTATCAATGGGAACACCTGCAAGACTTATCGCAAATAATACCGCATTTGCTCGATCTTGACTGAGTTGAAGATTGCGGTTGGAATTACCTGAACTGTCTGTGTGGCCGCCGATTTCCCATTTAAAGTGAGCACAATCCTTCAGAGTCGGTACGATTGCTAGAATAATGGATTCAGTGGATTCATTGATAGCAACTGAACCGGAATCAAAAGTTATTTTCTGATTATCAAGAACCTGATTTAATCCATCTAAACATTCCTCAATTGTAGGTAAATTAACCGCAAATATGCTCGTATCAACGACGACATTGATTGAGTAGTTATCACGTCCAAGTTTGGAGTTCAACTCAGCAATAATCTGATCTAAGCTTTCTTGTGAAGCCGATGTTCCATTGATGAATAGGGAATTAGTATGAATTAGCACTTCACCTTCATATAACAAATCCAGAGCTTGCATTCCCGCAACTAGCAAGTTGAAATTAATTGGTGGGGCATTGGTATCAACAGTTAAAAAATTACCGATTTGTTGAGGTAACAGTTCTGAATCAACCATACTGATAATCATTTCTCGTGAAAGGGCATCGCTTGCCGTTCCATTAATTGATATAAGACCTTCAACGCCTTTCAAAACCCTGAGGTCATAAAGTTGTTCAAATTCTTGATTACTGTCGGCAGCAATCACTTGTAATGTGAATTCTTCGCTGACCGCATTTTGCGCGGATTGTGTGATTTCAATGATTTGCGTATCGCTAAAATTCATTGGAGTTGTAATCAAAACTGATGTGTCAGAGACGGTGAGGCTAATTCCATCTTTTGCGACCAGAACTTCAACAAGGTTGGTCAGGGTTTGTACCCAGTTCTCCGTGGGTTGCCCCAATGCCAGCAAGCAATTGACATCATCTTTGTTTAATTGTTCAGCGAGTTTCGAATTGAGCTGCTCTAATTGCTCTGGGGTTTCGGTATAGCAAGCCGTTAAATCATGCCCGTTACTGGCAAAGGAGATCTGAAACCGGTAGGGATTAATTCTTGGTAAAGGAGCGGTGATATCAAGGTTTAATTCAACTTCTGGTGGCTTGATATTATTAATTGTATTAATAGCACTTGTGGCTTGGCTTTGAGTATCGAAATAACTGGAAATTGCAATGGTATTTCCGGCCACAGAAATCACTCCCGAATCCAGAAGGCTGAATATTTCTGGGACGAATTCAATGGCAACAATTGATGCGGGTTCAAGTTCAATCTCTTTTGATTGAGTATAATCTAAAAGGGTGAGGCCAAGTTTTCGACTTTTCAGATTAGCAACAAAATTGGCATGAATTTCTTCGGTTGGAAATTGCCCAAAAATCAAAACTTCCTGATTTTCCAGCAGAAACTCAAGATTATAATCTTGCGATTGTGTGTATGAATCGTGCTTAACTTCAATTTGGTCAACAATTTGTTGGGGGTTAATCACTTGCCTCGCCGACGCGATGAAATGAAGGTAGTCAAATTGTTGCGGGGCAATTCCTGTGAAGACGACCTGACTACCGCTTGGTACGGCGGTAAGCCAATGATTCTGCTGAGTTGCAATTAACTCATTAATTACTTTACGGGTATGACTTTCTTGATAGACAACGATAAATAAAGCAACCAAACTGACAAGTAGCAGGGCCAGGAAACAGTAAAGCAGTAGAAATTTGTGAGGAGTATTGAGGTACTCCACAAACTTTTGCTTCAATAAAATTTGAATATCTTTATTCAAGGTTTTAAAACACTATGGCTAAAGCGAGGCCGAATGCTATCAATAGGCCACAATCACGATTAGACCGAAACACGCTTAAGCAAATTTCGGGTGAATTTATATTCAGCTTTTTCAACTGCCAAATTAAATGTCCAGCAAAGAGAAATAATGAGGTGAGAGTAATTATTAAACTAATGGGATTAAAAAATTGCCAATTCCAACTTGCTAGAATCGCTCCACCCAACAATAGGACTGTTAATATACCAAATACACCAAGCCACAACTTGGTGTGACTTCCAAACAACAAAGCTGTTGACTTAATTCCAGAAATTATATCGTCAGTTCTGTCTTGATGAGCATATATCGTATCATAAAATATTGTCCACATGATTCCAGCCCCATACAGCAGTAATGGTGGTAAGTCTAATGAACCAGTATGCGCAGACCATCCCACTAGCGCTCCCCAGTTAAAGGCAATACCGAGAAAAATCTGAGGCCACCAAGTAAACCGTTTGGCAAAAGGATATATGATCACAGGAATCAGTGATATTAAACCGATAAGAATTGTAAAGAAATTAAAAGTGAATAATATTAGTGTGGCCAGTAAGCTTTGAACACCCAACCACAAATAGGCATTTTGTCGCGAAACTCGGCCCGATGGTAAGGGCCGAGATTGAGTTCTGGCGACTAGAGCGTCGAGGTGATGGTCTGTTAAGTCATTCCATGTGCACCCCGCACCTCGCATTAAAACCGCTCCAAGAAAGCAGCCAATCAATATCCATAAGTCAAATATACGGGGCTCATTGGTCGCATTGATGGCAAGCAAAAGTCCCCACCAACATGGAATAAGTAATAGCCACCAACCGATCGGACGGTCCCATCTTGACAGTTGTAGGTAAGGCAGGAACCAGTCTGGAGATAAATGCTCAACCCAAACATTTTGAGCGGCATCACTGACTTTTTGCACAGATATTTTTTTCATTGGTAAAAATAAGGACGAATTCTAAATCATATGAATGGGATATCATAAAAACAGATCACGACTATATGTTGAAAATTCTCTCATTAAAGGGGAGATTATTGCCATTCAAGGTAGTCAATTACATTATCTAAATCATGTTTTAAGGATCAAGAAAGGACAGACAGTTGCGCTTTTTAATGGACGGGATGGGGAATGGCTTTGTGAAATCAGGGAAATAGTCAAGAAAGAGGTCAACGTGATTTGTATCAAACAAACTGCTTTGCAAGTCAATTTACCAGACATATGGTTTCTCCCTGCACTTTTGAAAAAATCCCGAATGGATTTCGCCGTTGAAAAAGCGACTGAAATTGGCGTTTCAAAAATTATTCCGATTGTGACCGAGTACTCACAAATGACACGAACATCAATTGACCGACTGCAAAAAATTGCCATTGAAGCAACTGAACAGTGTGGTGGTGTTTCGGTTCCCAAGGTATCTCATTTAGCAAAACTCAAAGAAATTCTTCGTGATTGGGACAAAAATCGTCTGCTGTTGTTTTGTGATGAAGAAAAATTAAACTTTAATTCTCTCAACTTTGCTACAAATAGACAATGTCCTTTAGCAGTATTAGTTGGCCCTGAAGGAGGGTTCTCAAATTGTGAGCGCACAATGATAGCTTCCTACCCATTTGTTAAGCAAGTGTCTTTGGGGTCGAGAGTGTTGCGGGCTGAAACAGCGGCTGTTGCGGCTCTGACATTGACGAATTTGCTAATCAAAGATGATTCAAAAAGTAATATTTGAAGTCACGGCGAGTTAATAGTATTTCTCATTATTGGACTATTCCTTTCTCTATCGCAGTTTTTGAGAAATTTTATTCAATCTTTCCATCCAATTCCACAGCATCAATAGGATAAGTTATGTCAATTCCACAAAAGGGTGGAAAAAAAATAGAATCATTTGAGCAGTTAGTCAGTTTTTTTGAGGCTGGCTGTAAACCGAAGTCACAATGGCTTATTGGTACTGAACATGAAAAATTTGGCTTTAACCGAATCACTCATCAACCCCTCCCTTATGAAGGTGAATGCTCGATTAAATCGTTGCTTGAGGGGTTAAGAAACTCGTTTAATTGGCAGCCCATTTTTGAAGGCGAAAACCTAATTGGATTGGCTAAAAATGGAGCTAATATTTCATTAGAGCCGGGTGGTCAGATTGAACTTTCAGGTGCTCCATTACACACTCTGCATGAAACTGAAGTTGAGTTAAACCAGCATATTAGGGAAATTGCTCAAATAGGACACTCAATTCAAGCGGAGTTTCTAGCCATTGGGGCTGCACCAGAATGGACCCACGAACAGATGCCTATTCTCCCGAAAGCGCGCTACAAGCTCATGACTGAGTACATGAAGAAAGTTGGTCGATTTGGGGTCAACATGATGTACAGAACTAGCACTGTCCAAGTTAATTTGGATTACAGTTCTGAGACTGACATGGTACAGAAGTTTCGCGTTGCCCTAGCATTACAACCCGTAGCCACGGCTCTTTTTGCTAATTCGCCTTATTTTGAGGGTAAACAAACAGGCTATATGTCCAATCGGAGTCGATTTTGGCAAGATTTGGATTCCTCACGTACTGGTATGCTGCCTTTCGTTTTTGATGAAGGGTTTGGATTTGAACTTTGGACAAATTACGCTCTGGATGTTCCAATGTATTTTGTCATTCAGAATGGTGATTTTCTGGATGCTAGAGGCCTTTCTTTTCGTTCATTTATGCAGGGTAAGTTACCAATATTACCAAACCAATTGCCGATGGATTCTGATTGGGCCAATCATCTCACGACCATTTTTCCTGAAGTGAGAATAAAAAAATTTATGGAAATGCGCGGTGCGGATATGGGGTCGTACAATCATGTTCTTGCACTTTCTGCATTCTGGGTTGGGTTAATTTATGATCAAACTGCATTGGATGCAGCATGGGATTTGGTCAAGGGATTCGATGAGGAAACAAGAGAAAATCTTCGTATTCAAGCGTCTAAACATGGGCTGAAGGGAGCCCACAATGATATTCGTATCCTAGATTTAGCCCGTGAGGCTCTGAAAATATCAGAAGCCGGTCTTAATTCTCGCCGTCAAGCGGCAAAAGGAATCAACCATATTGATGAGTCACAATATTTGAGTCCACTTAAGGAAGCACTTCAGAACGGTCTTTCACAAGCTGAAGTTCTTACTAAAATGGGTGAGGAAAAATGGAAAGGGAATCTCAGCTCAATATACGATTATTGTCGAATTGGGACGGATGTTGATACCTAATTGAGGATTGCAACTCTTGAGAGGACAACTCATTGTGTAGATCAGTTATTTATTAAAGCCAACCTTATGGTAGTTCCTTTCAAAAATAAAAACTCATAATTTTATTTTTGATTCTTTTCCAGCAAAAATGCGTTGGATATTGGGCCGGTGTTTAAGTCCGATGAAAATCAATGCTAAAACTGCAAACCACAAGTAATTAAAGTTCCCTAAAATTATCAAAACAAGTGGATAGGCTAAGGCTGATAAAAGGGAGGCAAGCGAAGCGATTCTAAATATTCCAGCAACCCCACACCAAATTAAAGCTACTACTATTCCAGCCAAGGGTGTCGCGGCGAAAATGACACCAAAAAAAGTTGCAACTCCCTTACCCCCTCTAAATTGATGCCAAATCGGCCATAGGTGACCAAAAAAACAAGCAAGTCCAACAACTTGCACAATTATTGGGTTTTGTGTGACAAACCAAGCAGCAAGGACGGGTAAGAATCCTTTGGCTAAATCCAAGATCAAGGTGAGAGCAGCTGCCAGATAATTTCCTGTTCTTAGAACGTTAGTCGTTCCAATGTTCCCTGATCCAATGTTCCTTAAATTCCCTAGCGAAAATATTCGCGCCATTAACAGCGAAAACGAGATTGAGCCAACCAGATAAGCTAAAATGATTAGTACGGCTATGGAGACTGTATTAGGCTGTAATAATTCTATTTCACTCATGGCTAAACACGCTTATGCCACCAACCAGAGTATGCAGTATCTTTCCCTGAAGAGTTTGCCTATCAAAGGGGGTGTTTTTAGATTTTGAGTTGAGTTTATGTCGATCAAGTATAAAAGGGAAGTTGGGGTCAAATACGATAAGGTCAGCTAGGTAGCCTTTAGCAATTTGACCAGTTTCCAAACCAAATCGACGAGATGGATTTAAGGACAGGGCCCTAAATAGCTGGAGTAAACTTAAATCTCCAGAATGAAAGAGTCTTAAAGCAACGGGTAATAGCGTTTCAAGGCCAACTGCTCCGCTCGCGGCAGCTTCAAAGGGTAATCGCTTTGTTTCTTCGTCTTGGGGAGTATGCATTGAGCACAAGATTGAAATTGTTCCGTCTCGTAAAGCTTCAATAACTGCTTGACGGTCATCCTCAGATCTGAGCGGTGGTTTGACTTTAAAAAAAGTTCGATAATCGCCAACATCAAAGTCATTTAGGGACAAATGGTGTATGGAAACTCCAGCAGAAATATCAAGTCCACGCTGTAAAGCATCTTTAAAGATTCTAACGCCAATGGCAGTCGTAATTTGGTCTGCGTGGTAAATTGCTTTGGTCCCTTCAACTAGAGCGAGGTCTCTTTCCAAACCAATTTTTTCAGCATAAGTTGGTACACTTGCAAGACCCTTAAGTGTAGCGAATTGGCCAGATGTTGCAGATGCCCCTTCACTCAACCAAGGATCTTGAGGGTGCCCCATCACTAAAACATTATTTTGGGAACAGTACTTCAGGCAATTTGCCATGATTTTTGAATTTTTAACAAAGAGGTCACAATCTGAAAAAGCCACTGCACCGGCATGTTTTAAAAGTGCGATTTCCGCGATTTCGTTACCTTCCCGTCTTTTGGTAAGTGTGGCCATGGGATAAATTCGAATGTTTGTTGCCGATTGAGCTCGACGAACGAAAAATTCAAGAGTCTCAGGATTATCAATTGATGGGGTCGTATCGGGTCGAGTAATCATGGTTGTAATACCACCTCTTGCCGCAGCTAGTCCAGCTGTACGAAAGCTTTCTTTATGGCGTTCCCCAGGTTCCCCAATTTTGACGCCAACATCAATAATTCCTGGAGCGACATATTGCCCCTTGCAGTCAATGGCCTCAGTATCAGATTTGCTATTATATGGTCCCGATTGAACCTCAATGATTTGGTCACTTTCTACCGCAATCCAGCCGCAAAATATGTCCTCAGAGGTCGGATTGATTATTTTGGCATTGTGCAAAATCAGCGTCATAGCGAGTTCGATTTCTTTTCGTGTTGAGAATCACATAGGAGTTGCATGACAGCCATACGTGTCGCAACACCGATTTCAACCTGATGCTGAATGACCGAATAGTTGATGTCGTCAGCAAGGTTACCATCAATTTCTACGCCACGGTTCATCGGCCCAGGATGCATGACAATAGCGTCTTTTTTCGCATACTTTAAGTTATTGTAATTCAGTCCAAATTCACTGTAATACTCTCGAATTGAAGGAACATAGGCGGCCTGCATACGCTCGGTTTGTAATCGAAGCATCATGACGACATCAACATCAGTTATCCCGTCTACCAAATTATTGTAAACCTCCACTCCAAATTCACTGATATTCGCTGGAATAAGAGTGCTAGGGCCGACTAACCGAACGCAATTGTTCATTTTGCTTAGTAGAAGCAGATTAGACCTAGCTACGCGCGAATGTTTGATATCACCACAGATTGCAATTGTAAGACCTGTAAGGGATTTCTTTGCTTGTCTAATTGTCAATGCATCAAGTAGAGCTTGGGTGGGATGTTCATGGGTTCCATCACCAGCATTTATGACTGAGCAATGAACTTTGTCAGCAAGTAGGCTTGGAGTTCCTGAAAGGGGATGACGAATGGCCAGCAAATCAGGTCGCATGGCATTCAATGTCATAGCGGTATCAATAATTGACTCTCCTTTGCGTAAGGAACTTTGTTGGATGCTCAGATTCATGACATCAGCGCCTAATCGCTTGCCGGCAATTTCAAAGCTAGCTTGAGTTCTAGTGGAACTTTCAAAAAACAAGTTAATGAGCGTTTTACCTGCCAGCAAATTTGAATGTTTTACTTCTTGGCGATTAACTTCAATAAAGTTTTCGGCATGGTCTAAAATCGACTCAATTTCCGAAACTGAAAGAGTTTCGACGCTTAACAGATGTTTAATAACTATTGTCCTTTTAAGTTGATGTATCGCAGGTCAAGGTATTTAATACAGAATTTTACTTGGAAATACTATTAAAGCAGAAGAGGTTATAAATTTTGCAAAAAATTAAGATGAAGGTGGAAAGAACTATTAATCAGCATCACAATTCAAAACGGAAAAAATCATTGTTTAATTGCTACACCCTAGTGAAATTAGACCCATTGACAACCGACATCTAGCTGAATAGAGCTCTAAGAACTCTTTTATTTATCATTCTGTATAGCGCGCCATTGACAACCGGTAGCTAGCAAGTACTGGTTGGCATTGAATATCTCACTCAAGCAGGTTTTACGTGATCGCCACATACGCACTTGGGTAGAAAAAAGTTATTATCACTTCCCACTCCTCTTCGGTCACATCACATTGCATATAATTGTCAACTCGCATATATTTATCTCAAGCGGGCTTGTCCCACGGCAGCATGTTATACCTCCTTTTTTTTGCTAATGTTTGAAGGTGTAACATACACGTATGCAAGGTCTTTTGTTACCTCATTGATTTATGGAACAGGCTCTTAGACATGATTTGCAAACGAATCTCATATCAAAAACAACATGAAGTCCGACTGAATGACAACATTTTAATTTGGAAACGACTTCTCTCTAAACCTAAAGCAAGGTGCTCCTTCCCTTGACTATCATCTCAGTCTGACAATATCCATCTCTTAGCCAATTGTAAGGCAAGCAAGCGTGAAAAAAATCTTGCTTGATAAAGATTACCACCAGTCATCCACAAACCGGATTGAGCAGTTTCGACCCACATATTGCGTTGCTCACCGATCCAGGGGCCTGGATCCCCTTTGGTTCCAGATCCGTAGCCCCAGCAGGGACCAATACGCTTGGCAGTTTCTGGATCAATCAATGCACTAACCCAGTCGGTCATGTTACCATAGCCAGTGGCATAGATTACTGTATCAGTCGTGATTTCTTCGCCACTTGTCAAATGAACGGCGTATCTCGATAGATGCTTGATACCTTGCCCCGAACGGATTTGGATGCTCCCTTCTATCACCATCTCTGAACCACCTACATCAATGTAGTAACCTGACGCAGTACGACGATATTTCATACCAAGACCAGTTCCGTCTTCGGCAAAATCCACTGTAAAACCGGCATCAGTTAAGTGTTGATAAAAGCTCTGACGGTCCTTGCGAATGCCATCCCAAATGGCCCGATGCTTAGTTTCTAACAAACGAAGAGGGACTGAGGCCTGTATGATATCTGCCCTATCAACTGTGATTCCCTTGGCTAAAGCTTTGGCCGAATAAAGCGATCCTAAAATCCGCTCGCAATAATCTTGCTGGTTTACAACCAAAGTTGATGAACGTTGGATCATGATCGGATGTGACCCGTTTAATGCCAGATCGGAAGCTATATCATGAGCAGAGTTATTGGCTCCAACTATAACAACGGGTTTACCAACAGATGCCACCCCGCTTTTATAATCACTGGAATGCATCTGAAAACCCTCAAAAGTTTCTTGTCCATCAAATTTTGGTACCTTTGGAAAGCCTGAAAGTCCAAGTGCAACTACCAAATGGGTAGGATTCAGAATTTGTGTTTCGCCATTCTTGCAAATTTTAGCGTGCCAATTACCCCGCGTTTCATCATAACGAGCACAAGTTAATTTAGTACTGGTCCAAATGTTGAGCGCGAGCTCATTAGCATACTTCTCCAACCAATCCCCCATCAAATCTTTGGGGGTGAAGACTGGCCAATCCTTGGGGAATGGCTTAAAAGGCATGTGGTTGTACCAGACAGGATCATGTAACACGAGACTGTCATAACGCAACCTCCACTGGTCGCCTACACATGGATATTTGTCGATGATTAGATAGGGTACACTGAGTTCTTGCAGTTGTGCTCCCAAAGCTAGCCCTGCTTGACCACCTCCCACGACAAGCACGTATGGCGAAGTCTCTTTTGTGGTTTTGTCGTATTTATGCGGTAAATCATTGAGCATTGTAAAGAGGCTGGTACAAAGGTCATCTTCGACATATACATAACCTCTACCCGGCCCTTCCTTGGTTTGAAAGCGAAAGAAACCTTCATTGTCACATGGCTTACCTTCGAAATGCACCCCCTCAAAACCGGCTGCTGATGCATGATTCGAGCCAAATTGTGCGATGGCTTTACGCCCCTCAATGGTTTGTAGACTCCAACCGAAAGGTAGATAATCACGCCAAAAACCACCTTCATCAAACAACTCTGAGATGCGTGTTCCATCCCCAGTAGCAACAATTTCAGTAAAGTCGGATAACCATTCTGCGGCGTGTTTCATGCCATTACATCCAATCTGTAAAATCTGTGAGCCTATTGAGGGAAGGCGGGTGCACAAGGCCTGGAACCGAGGGTAACTCAACCCTTCCATCTTCAATGTTGATCACATCCCCACAGAGTTCAGAGCGAAGTAGGTTTTCGTTTACGTCTACCTCGCAATAGGAACTCTTGCCTATGGCAGCACTAACTGAAAGGGCCGCAACCTGTCCTACTGCGGTTCCCATGAAATGCGGCCAGATTAATACATCCTCAGGCATGTTTTTTGCTAGATCAAGTGCACCAGAAACACCGCCCCATTTAGCTACGTCCGGTTGGAGCACTTTTATGCCGGCTCGAGTCAGGGCAAGGAAATCTTCAATTCCATAAATATTTTCCCCCGCTGCGAGTGGGATATCTGTACTTGCAACGAGTTCTTCCCAGTCTGAATGTGGTGAGTCGGAACGCAGTGCTTCTTCGGCGAAATATGGCTCATAAGCCTCAATATCCCGCAGTGCTACCTTAGCCTGTTCCAGGGTCCAAGTTTGATTGCTATCCACCATGATACGAGACCCGGCAGGAATTAGTTTGGCAGCATTTTCAACGATTTTTGCATTACCATGTTCGGCAAAACCAATCTTGAGCTTAAAATAGGTTTGCCCCAGCTCGGTATGAAAGGGGATTAGTTGCTCAAGATCCTCGGCATTGATCGAGGACGCATATGAGCGTGCCTTGGTAGACTGGAGTCCCATAAACTGGGCAAATGAAACGCCTTCATGGCGCAAGGCAATATCCCAAAGCGCCGTATCAATTCCTGCCAGAATATGCTCAAATACTTGCGACTGACCTATATGGAGAAAGTAAAGGGATAAGGTTTTACGTAACACCTCTTGGACTTCGTGTGGTTCAGAAAAGGAAAAACCTCGCAAATGAGTCTCTATGACATCCTCAATGATATTTGCTTTATGTGTGTTGGCCCGAGGTGGGAAATTCGCCCAGATCTCGCCCCACCCATAACAGCCTGAACTATCCTCAATCTTGACCAAGAGAGCAGGACGAGTTGGCATGGTCCCAAGTGCCATTTTTGGTGAGTAAGTTCCTGATGCACGGATTGGAAAGGCCTTGATCCGGGCAATTTTAATAGTGTCTTGAAAATTCATCTCATGACGCAACATAGGCGGCTTGTTTGGTGGTGTGGGAATTCACTGCCGTCGGCCCAACTGAATAGGGTCAGTACCTGATTTTTTTGGACGGGTTATCGAGATGGACGGTCTCATAGGATATTTTACTGGAATCAAATTCATACTGAAGTCCATGAGTTACCCCTTCTTCAGTATCACCTGACGGGCTGCATCCGCAATGGCCGGCGCGTCTAGACCGAACTTGTTCATCAGATAAGGCGTAGTTCCACCTTCACAAAATTGATCCTTAACACCCACTCGTTTGAATGGCAGACCAATACCTTCCTCAACAAGAACTTCTGCCACTGCTGATCCAAGTCCACCAATAATGCTATGGTTTTCGGCAGTTACAATTGCACCGGTCCTAGTGGCACTTTCAATTATCAACGCCTGATCAAGCGGCTTAATTGAGGCCATATCTACAACTCTTGCCTCAATACCTTCTTTGGCAAGAGTATCTGCAGTTGCCAAAGATTCCTTTACACATAGTCCAGCCGCGATAATGGTCAAATCAGTACCCTCACGCATGATCACACCTTTACCTACCTTCAAGCTTTGGGGTATGAAATCTGGTGGAGTTGTTTCGGGGCGTTTCATGCGAAGGTAGACGGGGCCGTTCCAATCAAGGGCAAGCTTGACCATGGCGGCATGATATTCAGGTCCCGAAGGCTCAAAAATAGCCATATTAGGGACAGCACGCATGATGGCGATATCCTCAATAGCCTGATGCGAAACTCCGAGCATTGTGGCAACACCGGGCAGAAAGCCCACAATTTTAACTGGTAGGTTCGGATAGGCGACTTGCATGGTAATCTGATCAAGTACGCGTTTGGTGATAAAGGCGCAAAAGGAATGGCAGAAAGGAATTTCACCAGACCGGGCCATGCCTCCAGCAATGCCGATCATATTCGCTTCAGCAATACCTACGTTGTGAAACCGTTCGGGCAGTTCGTCGCGAAACAGGTCGGTTTCAGTAGGGGGAACCAAATCGGCACAAAGTGCTACAATACGTGGGTCAGTCTTCGCCACCTTGACCAATGCATCACCATAGGCTCGTGGTAATGGCTTAAACGATCGATTGATGAAATCAGCTGCCTCAAGCTGGGTCAATGTCTCGGTCATAACAACGCCTCCAATTCAGTGCGTGCACTTGCGGCGACCTCTTGAGGAAACCGGAGTTGGTGGAACATCAACCCTTCAAGCGAAGTAACTCCTTTACCCATCAACGTGTTGGCCTTGATAAAGCTGGGTTTGCCTTTGGTCTCTCGTGCCGAATCATAGGCGGCAAGTAAAGCCTCAATGTCGTTACCATCCACTTCTTGGCAAGCAAAGCCAAAGCTTTCCATCTTGTTTATGAGCGGTTCAAGCGACATTACAAGATCCATTGCCCCTTCCGATTGAACAAAATTATAATCAACAATAATACAGAGATTGTCGAGTCCCTGGGCTCCGGCTAACATCGCTGCTTCCCAAATTTGACCCTCTTGCATCTCACCATCCCCGATGATCACGTAAAAGCGGTTTGCCCGGCCTTGGCGCTTGGCTGCCAAAGCACAGCCCACGGCCACGGACAGGCCTTGACCCAGCGAACCACAGGTGGCCTCCACAAATGATCCTAAGCGCTCAGATGAGTTAATCTCAAGTGGTGAGCCGTCGGTGACATAGGTTGCCAAATCAGCCACATTAAAAAAACCTCGCTCAGCGAGAGCGGCATAGAATATCGCAGTGTTGTGGGCAGTAGTCAAGAAAATTCGATCACGATTCGGCCAAGTTGGATCGGCCGGGTCAATAGTTGCCTCGGCAAAGTAGAGTGTGGTAAAAATATCTGCCGCCCCAAGTCCTTGTTGTACATAACCCTGACCTGATGGGGCCACCATATCTACTACATGTAGTCGCAATCGCGTAGCAATATTTGTCAATTCATGCAGATTATGTTTCACTTTCATGTTCAACCTGTGTTAAGATAAAGATATAAAGCTTTATACCTTTGAAATAGAAGGATTGTCAACATGGATCTTCAATCAATGCGACGAACGGCAGTTCCATTGCACGCAGAAGTTGCTGAAGTGCTCCGCCACCAGATACTGTCAGGTAGTCTTGTGTCGGGAACTCGCCTGCCTACTTTGCACAAGTTGACCGAACAGTTGGGCGTAGCCCGGATGACTGTGGTACAAGCGATGAATACTCTTGAGGAAGAGGGGCTGATTGAAAAGCATTCTGGACGAGGAACCTTTGTCAAAGACGTGAAGCGGCCACGGAAACACACGCTTCAACTTAAAATGGAGATTTCACAAATCTATGCCATGGTCGATCATTTGAAAGTTTCAGTTCGCAAGAAATTTGCTGCAATAGAAAAGACCGATGATGGTCGTTATTTCCGCTATTTACGCCGTATCCATGCCAAATGGGGCAAGCCGTTTTGCCAAGTGGATATTAAGCTGGATGATCGAATTTTTGAAAAAGCCCCGGAGCGATTCGAGGAAGAAATTGTTGTGACGGTTCTTAAAGATCTCGGTGTTTCAATTACAAAAGCCCGACAGAATGTAACAATTTCCTATGCTGATTTTGCCATGGCCGAGGCACTTGGTATCAAAGTGAATTCAGCGGTGTTTCGTGTAACAAGGGAATTTATGGACGGCGAAGGACAGCTTATTTATTCGGCGATTCTCTACTACCCGAGCGACCTTTTGGAATTTGAAATGGAGTTTACTGTTGACTGACATATCTCTTGATGTTTCAGAATATTGGCTTGACTTTTATAATTGAGCATGTAAAGATACATACATCTAGACCATTAAGGCATTTCTAAGTGATCTTGAAGCAAGGTTGTCTGGAAAAATTGGCCTTTAAACTGGGGTTAATGAAACAGTTTCAAATTTTTTCAAATGGTATGGAAGTAATTTGAGGCGTTTAAAGAATGGAGAGTAAACTATGAATCTTATCAAATTTGCCGTTTCGAGTATTGCGGTTTTGTGGTTGAGCATGGGGGTCGCATTAGCAGAATGGCCAGAAAAACCAATCACCTATGTTGTTAGTTTTGGGGCCGGTGGAAACGCAGACATTGTCGCACGAATGAATGCCGAAGTTCTTTCAAAGGAATTGGGTGTTCCAGTCAACGTTATTAACAAGCCAGGCGGAGCGCATATCCCAGCAACTATGTCTGTGGCTGAAGCCCCTGCCGATGGTTATACTTTATTCAACTGGTCACCACCATCTTTCATGATTGTACCACTAACGCGTGAGACACCTTATACTCCGCTTGAGGATTTTATTCCGCTTTTTGCAGGAATATCGGCCTCAAATGCACTTTATGTACGTGGAGATAGCCCTTACAATACATTTGAAGAGTTCCTTGAGGGAGCTAGGGAAAATAAGCTTACCATTGGCGTAAACAATCTAGGCGCACCCCCCAACTTGTCAGCAGTCCAATTAGCAAATGAGTTTGGGTTGGAATTCAAGACATTGGCATTAAAAACTGTTCCTGCTACGATGGCAGGCTTGATCGGTGGTCAAGTAGATGTGGCCGTTGGTCAAGTTGCTTCAATTCACGCCTACCAAGATGGCGAGGTACGCCCCTTGATTATCCTTGATAATGGACGTCAGCCTTATATGGAGAAAGACTTGCCAGGTGTACGTACTGTGGGTGAAGCCTTCCCAGGTAAAGAGGCCGGTGTCTGGGTCCATGGTGGTTTGGCTGTTAAGGCTGGTACACCACAAGAGATAGTTGACAAGCTGTTAGAAGCATCCAAGCCCATGGGTGAAGAAGAGTTTATCTCTCAGGTTCCCAAATCTGTCGGTTACAACTGGGTGCATGGAGTAGATGAAACAACAGCCTTAATCCAGGCGGGGATTGACCTTTATTCCCCAATCCTAGATGGTCTTGGCCTTCTCCACAAATAACTTGTGGTATGATCTTGGACACCGTACAATATGGGAGCATGTACGGTGTCTATGATTTGAGGTAGTAATTCATGTTCATCCAACGAATTGCCAACACTGTATTTGCGGTTTTGGTTATTCTGGTAAGTTCCTATTTCGCTTGGGTTGCTGAAGGGTTTGAAGCGACAGGTTTGTTGGCGAGCTCAGGCTTACCGTCAAAATTTTTTCCACAGTTGATGCTAGGCGCCATGGTTGCCTGTGCAATCATCGTCTGTTACCTATATGGGGTAAAGGGCGAAGCAGGTGGTGATACTGGCGAGACTGTGTTCGGCAATAAAGGGGATGCACGTCGTGGGATATTGATGCTGGCTGTCTCAGTTGCATGTTATCTCACCTGGCGTAGCTTTGGTTTTATTCCCATGGCTTTACTGCTCGGGCCATTATCTTTGTTGGCTATGGGGATCAAACAACCTTTGATCTATGCAACCGTTTGGGTGCTCACTGGATGTATCTATATTGTCTTTACCTACCTACTTGGGATACAGTTGGTATAATCTTATAATGATAGAACCAAACGCACTCGCGATTGCAATTGGCCTATTGGCTGACCCCTTTACCATCACTTTGTTGATAGTGGGTATTATTCTTGGGATAATCATTGGTATCTTGCCTGGCTTGGGGCCACCTATTGCGATCGCATTGGCACTCCCATTTACCTTTTATATGGAAACGGTTCCTTCAATGATTCTATTGCTGGGGATTTATTCAGCCGCAATTTACGGAGGGTCAATCTCTGCAATCGCCGTCGGCATTCCTGGAACTGGAGCAGCAATAGCGACCGTTCAAGACGGGCATAAGATGTTTAAGGATGGTAGGGGAGGTGAGGCGCTTGGTTTTTCTCTGACCGGTTCAATTATCGGAGGACTATTCAGCGTCGTCTGTTTGGTTGTGATTTCACCTTTATTAGCAAGTCTTGCGGTCAAGTTCGGCCCACGTGAATACCTAGCTATCAGTGTCTTTGGCCTCATTGTTGTGGTTCGTGTGGCGGGCAAGAGCCTGTCAAAAGGACTTCTTATGGGCACAATGGGTATTTTCCTAACCACTTGGGGGCTGGATGAGTTAAATGGTACAGAGAGGTTCACATTTGGTACATACCATCTTTATGAGGGTCTCCCACTCGTCCCTTTTCTGGTTGGTCTATTCGCTGTATCAGAAGTGTTGATTGGGTCAGAGCGGGCTTTGCAGAGGACCAAATTCAATATGGACAGTTTGAAGGTTAAACTACCTAGTTTAAAAACTTTATCCGGTTTGAAAGATGTGATACTGCGTTCCTCAATTATTGGAACAATCATTGGAATTATTCCAGGTGAGGGAGCGGCTGTAGGTGCCTTTTTTGCCTATTCAGAGGCCAAACGACGCTCAAAGACGCCTGAGGCATATGGTACCGGGATTCCAGAGGGAATTGTTGCCCCCGAGACGGCTAATAATGCAACTGTTGGTGGAGCCTTAGTACCTACATTGACTCTTGGTGTGCCAGGAAGTCCTGCGGCTGCAGTATTGCTTGGTGCTTTGCTGATCCAAGGTCTTACCCCAGGGCCAAAGCTCTTTAGTGACCGTCCTGATTTGATGTATGCGATTTTTATTGGTTTGTTCGTGATCAACATTCTTATGATGTTTATTGGTCTGGTAGCGATCCGTTTTGCTGCACGGCTGATCATGGTACCGACATCGGTTATTGTACCGACGGTATTGTTGTTGAGTTTTGTTGGGATTTACTCAGTCTCGTATTCATTCTTCAATGTAGGTGTGCTTTTGGGTGCTGGTATTCTTGGTTACGTGGTTCGTAAACTCGGTTATTCCATAGCACCTTTGTCCATTGGCTTTGTTTTGGGTCCCATCCTCGAGAATTCCTTGCGCCAATCCCTGACCATCGCAGATGGATCAATTGTCGAGTTCTTCAATACACCCATTGGTCTGACGATTTACGCAGCACTAGCGTTGACTATCTTATTGGGGCCAATTACTTCGCGGCTTAGGGGAAGATCAGCCAAAGCATGACCCATCAACCGAACATATTAATTATCTATGCCGACCAGATGCGGTATGATGCTATGGGTTGTGCCGGTAATTCTGTGATTAAGACTGCTAATATCGACAGATTATCAATGGAAGGTGTGCATTTTAGCCAAGCCTATACGAGTTATCCGCTTTGTTGCCCATTTCGAGCTTCGGTTCTGACTGGTAAATATGCACAAGGCCACGGGATGATTCAAAATCATTTTCCATTGCGCAACGATCAAGGGTTCCTGGCCGAGTATATGCGCGATGCTGGCTATCGCACCGGATATATCGGCAAATGGCACTTGGAAGGTGGACCCAAACCAGGTTTTGTCCCGCCTGACCGGCGCTTTGGCTTTGATCATTTCATCGGATTTAACCGCGGACACTATTACAGGTCCTCGATTTATTTTGATAATGAAGGCCAAGCTTATCACTCAGAAAGATATGAGCCAGATTATCAAACTGACCAACTGATGGAATTTATTGATACCTCGGTCAAGGCTGGAGATAACAAGCCATTCTTAGGTTATATCAGTTATGGCCCTCCGCATTTTCCCATGGATATGCCGGATTATCTCCGCCAGATTTACGACCCAGACAAGATTCCTCTCCCACCCGGTGTGCCGGACCCAGATTTACAGTCGAAGGTACAAAAACACCGCAACGAAGTCCTTTGCTTTGGCGACAAACGGTCTGGGCACAAGAGTCATGCGTCGCATGAAACCAAAGAGGTTGGAGAGGTTGAGACTGAAGCCGAAATTCGTGAGTTTATCGCTGAGTATTACGGTATGATTCATAATATTGATTGGAACGTTGGCCGTATCCTCAACCAACTTGATGCACTTGGGGTGACCAATGATACGGTGGTGATCTTTATGTCCGACCATGGCGATATGTGTGGACAACACGGGTCTTTTTGTGGAATCAAGAATCAAGCATACCGTGCGTCTATGCATGTACCATTGATCGTGCGTTACCCAGAACGATTCCAGCCAAAACGGACCGAAGCGATGGTTGATGTCGGGGTCGATATGATGGCCACTCTCTTTGATCTTGTGGGGATAGAAATGCCAGGTGGACGTGATAGCCAATCCTATCTGTCGGCACTTGACGGTACAAGCGAAACAGCACGTGATTCCATATGGTACCAAGTATTCACTCAAACTGGAGGAAACCCGCATGAATTTGCCCCATTTGCTGAACGTGGAATCCGTACCAAAGACTGGCTCTATATGCGACGCAAGAACCACCGTGCCATGCTTTTCGATCAGCGCAATGATCGAAACGAATTAAATAATCTGGTTGATGATCCCACTTATGCTCAATTAATGGATGAGTTTGATGTGAAATTAGATATACATATGAAAACCACTGGAGATGATTGGGATATGGCCGCCGACTTTCCTCCACCAGATTGGGTGACCCATGCACAGGCTGAAGAGTATCTTCAAAAGGTGCTCCTGCCAAAATCCAAAAACGTACCATGAGTGAATTATGCTGCTGAAAGGCGTTCGCAGTTTTGACCCTGCACCATTTGACGAGATAAGTTATGATCTATGCCGGCGTCGTAAAAATGTGGTGATCATAAGTGCGGACCTCAGTAAATATTGCCAAGTATTTCGAGTGAAAAACGAGTTACCAGAGCAGCATCTTGATGTGGGCATGGCCGAGCAAAATTTGCTGTCAGTAGCAGCTGGAGTAGCTAGGTCAGGATTGATTCCGGTGGCAACCTGTTTTGCTTGTTACATTACCCGGCGAGCTTATGATCAGATGATGATCTGCATGGGTACCGGATCGGGACCGGGAACAAATCGAGCGGAAGGGCCAACCAATATCGCTATTGGCTTTACCCCTGGCATCGCCAACCCAGCTCGAATCCATCATCAAGCCGCTGAGGACCTAGGCATGGTGCGTGCGATTCCCAATGCAACCGTGATTGATCCCATGGATCCAACGGATTTTCGTGCAGCCCTTAACACCGTTGTCGATCTGCCAGGACTGACCTATATCCGTGGTCATCGCGGTGATACACCGCTTTTGCTTGACAGCAAGAAATTTAACTTTGAGATTGGAAAAACCTACCCATTGAAGCGAGGTAAGGGGCTCGGGATAATCGCGACAGGTCTTGGCACCCAATGGGCGCTTGAGGCTTCTGCTCTACTGAGCGAACGAGGAGTCGACCACTCCCTCCTTCATGTGCCGACAATCAAGCCTGTAAATGAAGATGAGATTGCAGATTTTTCTTTTGCCCACGACCAAATTGTAACGGTGGAAAATCATCAGATTGTCACTGGGCTTGGATCATTGGTGGCAGAAATTATCTCTGACATTGGAGGAGGGCCGCCAGTAAAACGTTTTGGCCTACCCAATCGATGGGCACCAGGTGGATCTCTGGCTTATATCCGTGCGCAACTCGGCCTTGATGCCCAGACACTTGCCAATGATATTGCGGAGAATGTACGGTGAGAAGCAACCACTGTATACTGGAATTGGAAATCATTGCTGCTAGGATCCGACGCAATGTACTCGAGATTTGTCGCCAGCGTGGCGGGTATGCAGCGCAAGGGGTGGCCCTCGCAGACATCGCGGCGTGCCTTTATTTTGATGAGTTGCGTCCAGATAATGAGGGCTGGTATTATGACCGGTTTGTTTTGTCGAACGGACATGACGCGATCATGACATACAGTGCCTTGGCAGAAACTGGTCACTACACAATGGACGAATTGCGGACCTACAATGCAGATGGAACAAAAGTGGATCAAAGTCCGATTGAAGGTCAGTTAGGGTTTGAGATTACAGCAGGTTCCCTAGGTCAAGGTCCAAGCCAAGCCGCAGGGTTGGCTTGGGGTTTACGCCAACTAGGATCAGACCAGCGAATCTATTGCCTCTTTTCCGATGGCGAGCTGCAAGAGGGTAATGTCTGGGAAGGAGCGATGTTCGCTGCCCACCAAAAGCTTGATAATCTTTGCTTTATCGTCGACAATAACGATATGCAAGCTTCGGGTCATCCTGGTGATGTGATGAGGGTTGAACCAGTACACGACAAGTTTACTGCCTTTGGTTTTCAAGTTCGCCGGATTAGTGTTATGGATATATCGGAATTACTTAACGCGTTTGAAGAGGCACGAAATACTAAGGGCAAGCCCTTTGTCGTGGTCTGTGACACCCGTCTGTGGGATGGGATTGATTGCCTGCAAAAAGTGCTACCAATGGCACATTATACTGCCAAAAATGCCGTCGATTGGGATAAAGGGTTGGACGAGGTCAATGAGACATTGATTAGATTGAAGGCAGAACTGAATGGTTGATTTACCCCTGAGCGGCAAGGTCGCAGTTATTACCGGGGCAGGGCGAGGTATCGGGAAAGCGATTGCCCTGCGTTTTGCCAAAGAAGGTGCAGATGTCGCGCTCTGTGCGCGTTCGCAAAACGAGCTAAGCGAGGTAAGCTCGATTATTAGTCGGTTCGGTAGTGCCTGTTTTACCTTACCGATTGATATGGCCAACCCTGCCCAGGTCAAGAGCTTTTGTGATCAAATTAGTCATGAATTCGGTACAACGGACATAATTGTCAACAATGCCGGTGCCTATCTTGAGCGTGGAGCGTTTGAAGATTCTGACCCCGATCTATGGTGGAAAACCCTGGAAATCAATGTCCGTGGACCCTACCTGATTACCCGCCATTTGATTGCGAGAATGAATAAAGGAGGCAAGATAATCAACCTTTCCTCTGGCAAAGGCTATAGTGCAGGTGTAAATAGCAGTGCTTATCATGTCTCAAAGGCTGCATTGAATATGATGACCGAGAGTTTGGCCAATGAGCTTTGGTCCAGAGACATAGATGTAAACACTTTGGTCCCTGGGCCTACAGCCACAGCGACTTTTGACAATGCTCCCCAAGGGCAAGAACGCTCACCGGAGGAAATTCTTGCCCAAGACCGCAGTGCTTTACCCAAGGGACTTCCTGCATGGGAAAGAGTGAAACATCCTGATGAAGTGGCTGAATTTGCACTTTATCTTGCTACGCGTCCCGTAGGAGGGCCCACAGGTCAAATTTATTCGCTTGCCCGCCGTCCACTGTAGACTGTTCATGTGCATGTCTAAATAAACAAGCCTCAGAAATGACAGTTCAACCCTCGCAAAAGCCAAACAGGAAAACCTGCTGTAGTCCCGCCCGTAACGAGAATGTGCATAATGCGAGTGTCCAATCAATCACAAAGAAAAAAACTCATGTGAATTTTGCGACTGTCGAGGTGCCCGGTGGCATTGCCTTTTTGGGAACGAATAATCCACAGATTCCCGACGATGGCGAGAGACCATTGTGTAAAAAGCGAATAAAACCGTTTCGAATAGGTCAGACAGTTGTGACGAATCAAGAATTTCAGAAATTTGTCAATGAGACGGGATATGAAACCGACGCAGAGCGTTTTGGTTGGAGCTTTGTCTTTTGGTCTGAAGTTTCCAAACAGGTACCAGTTACCAAAGGTGTACATGGTGCCAGTTGGTGGCGACGTGTGGATGGGGCGACTTGGAAAGACATAAACGGCCCAGGAACAGAGGCTGAGGTTTGGTATCCGAATCATCCAGTTGTTCAAGTCTCGCACGCGGATGCCAAGGCCTATGCCAAGTGGGCAGGTGGGCGGTTGCCGAGTGAGTTGGAATGGGAACATGCTGCTCGTGCTGGTCAGGGGGATATTCGGTTTCCTTGGGGTGATACCGAACCCAATGATTCTAACAATTTCCCTTGTAATATTTGGCAAGGTGAATTCCCGTTCTTAAACACAGGTGTAGATGGATGGAGAACAACCGCACCGGCAAAATCCTATCTACCGAACGCTTTTGGATTGTACAATATGATTGGCAATGTGTGGGAGTGGGCAGCTGATGCCTATAGAGTTAAATCACGAAAAAAACATGTACGCCGACAAATGAACCAGATGCAGGGGTTTAAATTGCTTAAAGGGGGATCATTTATTTGTCATCGCAGCTATTGTTATAGATACCGGATAGCGGCTAGAACAGGTAATTCACCGGATAGTTCAGCAACCCATCAAGGGTTTCGGGTTGTGTGGGATAAGTGATGCTATTTTGGCCCATAAGAGTGCCTCATTCACAAGGATGATCCCAATGGCATCGTTCTATATCACGTCCTCTCAGTATCGGTTTCAGAATTTCCTCCGATTTTGATCTTCATCAATCAAACGGTCCCGAACAGATTTGTTAATGATAAACGCCTCATTAAGTCCGGTAACAATTCCGGAGTAAATGGATGTATCATGTTCGGATTTTTACCTATCCATGGATTATAGAGTTAGTATCATGTAATATTTCGGAACAGGTTACGAATTCATAAACTTATGGAACTGGCAATAAGCATGGAAAATGATTTGAATTTGAAGGCAATATTGCAGTATCAAATTGATCTAGGTGTTGATGAAGCTATTACAGCAAATACCTTCAATCGCTTTAAGGAGACCAAACTTCAAGGTCAAAAAAAACCTGAAAGAATTCTCTCACCAAAACCTATTCAATCCAAACAAAGAAATAATTCATTACTCAGAGAGCAAAAATCCTCAAGTGTAGATAATACTGCAAATGAGGCAAAACTTGTTGCGGAAAAGCTGGTATCCGAAGTTCAAACACTTGATGACTTAAAAAATTCAATAGAAGCATTTAACGGCTGTGATTATCGTGAAACAGCAATCAATCTTGTTTTTGCTGATGGCAACCCAAAGGCAAAGATAATGGTAATTGGGGAAGCCCCAGGTCAAGATGAGGATAAACAAGGGTTACCTTTTGTTGGTCGGTCAGGCCAGCTTTTAGACAAAATTTTTTCGGAAGCTGGACTCAGTCGAAAAAGCAATGATTCATCAACGGCGATTTATATCACAAACGCTGTAAACTGGCGACCACCAGGAAATAAGACACCACCACCAGAAGTAATTGATATGTTCCGACCATTCATTCAAAAGCACATTGAGTTGGTCAATCCAAAAATTCTCGTACTTACAGGAAATTCATCGTGTAACGCAATTATCAATCGGGGCGGAATTACAGGACTGAGAGGAAAATGGATTAAGGGAGAGCGGTATTTCATAATGCCAATTGTACACCCTGCGTTTTTACTTAGAAATCCAAAAGTTAAGCGGGATACTTGGAACGATATACTGAAAATAAAGCAAAAATTACGGGAGCTAAGTTAGGGATTAACTCTAACAAAGCACCATTAATCAATCAGTTAATTTGGTGATTTAAATAACTGCTTGACACAAATGAAAGCAGGAAAAGCTTGCTACTCCAATGAGAATCCACTGATGTTCTGGCTTGCGGGATACGAACATCTTTAATGCAGGGAAGGCATCGGCTATCCCTGTAAAGGGTGAAATAAGCGTATCGGATGTTTATATATCATTCTCTTTTGGGGAATGCTGACCATAGTGTTATTTTTAATTTGAAGTTTGCTAACTCAGCTTGATTGGATTGACATCGTTCCCCTTTAAGTGAATTACATATTATCGTTTGGCAACCAATGAATCATTATGAATTTAAGTTCTGAAGTAAATTTCATCCCAGTCAACATCGCTATCTTGTCAATTTCAGACACTCGCGATTTGTCTAATGATAAATCGGGCGATATTATTCAAGATAGGGCTCTTGAGTCCGGTCATTCGCTCCATGAGCGTCTGGTAATTAAGGACGACTTCAATGATATAACCCAACAACTCCAGCTTTGGGTCAATGATAATACAGTTGATGTCGTCATCACAACTGGGGGAACAGGCTTGACAGGACGCGATGTAACAGTTGAAGCGCACCAAAGTATTTATGAAAAGGAAATCCCCGGTTTTGCAATTATTTTTGCTCAGCTTTCCTATACCAAAATAAAAGCTTCTGCCGTTCAGTCACGTGCTTGTGCAGGAGTAGCCAAAGGCACCTACCTCTTTGCCTTGCCGGGCTCCCCAAGTGCTTGTATTGACGCATGGGACGGCATCCTCAAAACACAACTAGATGTCAGAAATAAGCCGTGTAATTTTGTAGAAATCATGCCACGACTAGACGAACATCGTAGAAAATAATTTTTTACTACCTTCGTTCAATTATTTCCTTTCCAAACCAATAAATGCCTAGTCAATGAAATTAGACCTCAACTATCCAGCAATTGCTGACCTACGGAGAAAGGCCAAACAAAGGATTCCTCATTTTGCCTTTGAATATCTTGATAGCGGTACAGGCAGTCGCGAATTAGGAGTGTCCGAAAATCGCCAAGCCCTTGACCAGGTCAAGTTTTTACCAACAATCCTGAAGGGTGAAATCAAATTCCAACTGGACCAAGAATTTATGGGCGAAACCTTCTCCTACCCCTTTGGTATCGCACCAGTAGGAATGGCAGGAGCCATGTGGCCTGGGGCCGAGAAAATTCTTGCGCGCATTGCTAACGAATTCAATATCCCGTTTAATTTATCCACAGTTGCCACAGCTAGTCCTGAAGATATCGGGCCAATTGCCAGAAATAGGGGATGGTTTCAATACTATCCAGCACGAGACAGAGACATTCAGAAAGACATGTTAAGACGGGTTAAAAACTCTGGATTTACAGCATTAGTGGTCACACTGGATGTTCCTGGAGAAAGTCGACGTGAGCGGCAAAGGAAAGCGTTTCTTGAGTTGCCCTTCAAATTAAATTATAAATTGATTCTATCTATTCTATCGCGACCGGCATGGTGTAAAGCCATACTCTTTGAAGGAATTCCTCGGATGAAATTCCCTGAGAGCTATACGAATTTCGAAAACAAGGGGCGGTTCACCCATGTAGGCAAAAGCATAAGAGGGTATCCAAATTGGGACGATTTCAAGCGGCTTCGTGAGGATTGGCCTCTAAAACTTATTGTCAAGGGAGTATTAGACTCAGAGGATGCAAAAAAGTTAATTGACGAAGGGGCTGATGGAATCTGGGTTTCTAATCATTCTGGACGTCAATTTGAAGGAGGCCCAGCAGCCATCAACCAACTACCGAAAATTAGGGAGGCCGTGGGTGATAACTACCCACTTGCATTTGATTCAGGTCTTGAAGGGGGGTTAGACATTCTCCGTGCCTATGCCTTGGGGGCTGACTATGTGTTTCTCGGTCGAGGTTTCATTTATGCGGTGGCAGCATTTGGAAGCACAGGTGCAAAGCATTTGGTCAATATTTTAGCTGAGGACTTGAAGTCGAATATGGCTCAGATTGGTATTTCCCACCCCAATAATGCTCAGCTTAGATTGATTAAGCAGAGTTAAGTGTTTTGAAAATAGTATCAGCACCCAGTGAACTCATAGGCATTGTCGGGAGTTACGACAGTAAATATTGTTTTTGAAAGGTCAAACTCTCCAGAACTATTGAGTTTGTCGCCCTGTGAGTGAAATTGCCAAACACCATTTTCTTCCTGTCTTCCTTCGGGGTGATGAAAATAAAGCAATTGAGTTGGATCCTCAGCAATTGAAGAAAAAGGAGGTTTAATGCTCATGTCATCAAACCTGATTTGTACATATAAATCAAAAAATTTGTTTGATTCCTCATACCAACAACGATTTTGATTAAATACGGTGTTAAACTTTAATTGTTCGGGCTGATTATCCAGAGCATCTAAAATTTTTTGCCTAGGCAAATTCGCTTGGGGGTCAAGAATAATTTCAATGGGTTCATAAATTGGAATACATACCTCTTCACAAATTCCAAAAACCAACTCACCTTTGGCGTAGATGATTTCACCTTCATTGATAGGATATAAGCTGACGGGGAATATGACTGTGTTGGTATAGCCAATAAATGGTTCTGAATCCTGATATGACAGTGTGGGAGTTGGCCAGTTAATGTGGGTCGTTTTCAAGTTTGTCGTTTCTTCCCAGTCAAAAAACATAGGGAATCCATCTGAACCACTCATGCGCCAATAGGTTTTCCAGCCTGGGCTTAAATCAACTTGAATACCGATGTAATGGAGTTCATCTCCATTGAATTGTGACCGCCAACCCGAATCTAAATTATATTGATAAACATTTTCAAAGTTATCAAAACTAAATGATAAAAGTTTTTTTGCTGTTGGTTGCTGAAGTTCTGGATTACTATTCCACAAAGGAATGTTCAATTGTGCTTGAAGCGGTAATAATAAAATTAAATTAAGTATTATGCTTGTTACAATTGGGACGATAATTGAAATCCTGACTTTAAACATATTTAGAGTTTAATTTGGAACACTTCTTTGCGTATTTTAAATTATGATCCGTTTTGATATACCGTTTAATTTAAAACAATTTGATACTAAACACTTAGAAAAACTAGGTGCAAATCAACCGAATTCACAATATTTTGCGGGTTGCTTGCTGATTGCCATGCCCTCAATGGAAGATCCATACTTTAAGGAAAGCGTTGTCTTGCTATTAGGTCACGATGATTCCAAGGCCTTGGGAATTGTTATCAACAAACCAACCGGCTATATGCAATTTGGGGTCCCCAATGAACATGGCGATGCCGAGATTGATCACAGTACCCAACTTCCTGTTTATTCCGGCGGCCCTGTCGACGGAGAACTTGCTATGATCGTTCATTCCCATTGTCGAACCGAATACGATACAACCCAGGTTGTCAATGAATACTTCAGCATTACTAGTAATATCATGATTCTTGAAGATATTTACCGTGGTGAAGGCCCTGCGTATAATATCTTTTCCTTGGGCTATTCTAGCTGGGAGCCGGGTCAACTAGAAAGTGAAATCCAGGCCAACGCATGGCTTGTGAGCAACAGTTCACTTGAACTTGTTTTTAAAACGAGCACGGATGAAAAATGGTCTGCTGCGATCCGCTCGCTCGGAGTTAACCTCGCGCATGTTTCGATGACTGGAGGATCAGCTTAGGAAAACTTTGTGGGAATTAGCCCGCCATTGAGGCCCTGCGAAGTCTGTCATTGATTGTAATACCTAAACCACTATTAGGTATCGGGGCTATCGCAATCATAGTATATTCTTGGGAAATAGCTGCTTGGTCGGCATCACGGAGGATGGCAAACAGATTCTTTGCGGCTTCTTTTAAACAACCAGATTCAGATAAATTAAATGAGTTTTTTCCTTTAGTCTGTCCAAATGCGACAAACAGTTCACCCTCTTTGAACCGATTCGCATTCAACCTGAGCGGTGTCTTAGGAGAATAATGCTTTGCTAGGGTGCCGGGTGAGAGTACATTAGTTGAATGAAAACTTAGGTCAATTTCAATTCCTGTATCTTTTTGAATCTCTTCAACAGGTATAGAACCATGTCTCAGCAATCTAAAGTGACCCTGATAATACGTTAAGACTGTTGACTCAACCCCGTGTTCGCATTGTCCACCATCAATCACGGCATCAATCTTGCCATGCAAATCCTGCAAAACATGTTGAGGGTGGGTTGGGCTTACTCTTCCTGATTGATTGGCCGATGGGCCTACCAACGGTACGCCGCAGTGGCAGATAAAACGCAAGGTAATTGCGTTAGCGGGGACTCGTACGGCTAGAAAATCAGAATTGGAGCTTACCCGTGACGGAATATTAACAGAATCAGCCTTGGGCAAAATCAAAGTTAATGCCCCTGGCCAATATCGCTTAGCAAGAATGTGTGAGGCTTGATTGAATTGAACAATTTGCGCCGCTTTAGAATAACTTTCAACATGGATAATGAGAGGATTAGTTGAGGGGCGTCCTTTGACACAAAACACTTTTTGTACTGCCGTATCGTTGTAAGCATTAGCCCCAAGTCCATAGACTGTTTCAGTTGGAAAAGAAACAAGTCCACCTGACTGTATTATTCTAGCAGCGTGCTCAAGATCTTTTGTACTCGGTGTCAAAATCTGGGTGTGTATATTCATTTAATGTACTAGATTTTCTAATAAGGAAGATATATTCAGTTCCAACACTACACCTAAGATATGCAATTTTGCCATTCAATCATATGAACTATTCAACATTAATCGACGACTACACACTCATTTTCAAGTCAATGTTTGATTTGAAAGAATTATTAGCTTCAAGCCCATATGAACATATTGATTTAGACGATACAGAGATCACCTTAGAGACAATTTCTCAAGTTGCGCAGTCCACCCTGGACCCACTTCAGCGTTCTAGTGATTTGCACCCGGCAGAGCTTGTCAATGGAATTGTCCAAACTCCACCAGGATTTGAAAATGGTTACAAAACTCTTGCAGAGTTGGGAGTTATGGGAATGACAGCAGAGACCAAATACGGTGGGTCAGGGTTTCCATATTTAGTACAAAATGCTGTTAATGAGATGATCAATGGAGCCTGTATTTCACTGTGCCTCAACCCACTCCTTACCCAGAGCCAAATTGAAGCCCTACAAAAATTTGCTTCAGAACCAATCAAGGAATTAGTTATCCCCAAACTTGTTTCCGGCGAGTGGTATGGGACTATGAATATTACCGAAGCACAAGCGGGGTCAGATGTTAGCGGTATTCAAACTGAGGCCAAATTAGGTCATGACCAAAAGTATCGTGTTACGGGGCAAAAAATATATATTAGTTGGGGAGATGCAGATTTTGTCAAGAATGTATGCCACTTAGTACTTGCAAGGGTTCCCGACGCTCCCAAGGGAACCAAGGGCCTATCGTTGTTTCTGGTTCTCAAGTACTTGGAAGACGCACAAGGAAATTTCACCAAACTCAATCGGTTAAAAGTGCTTTCTTTAGAGAAAAAACTCGGGTTACATGGCTCACCAACAGCGACCATGTATTTTGATTCGGCAGAGGCTTTATTAATTGGTCAGCCGAATAAAGGACTCGAAGCAATGTTCGCAATGATGAACAGCGCAAGGCTTGGAGTTGGAAGTCAAGGTTTGGGCGTTGCCGAGGCAGCATTTCAAAAAGCCAAAGCATATGCTTTGGACAGACAGCAGGGCTCAGTTAATGGACAACCGCAAGTAATTATTCAACATCCTGATATTCAAAGAATGTTGGCAATAATGCGGGTGCAAATTTTTTCGGCCCGGGCAATATGCTCAGCTTGTGCTTATGCTCTTGATAAAGCGAAAATGAAAAATGAAAAATACTGGCATGACCGGGCTGCTCTGCTAACACCAATTGCCAAATTTTATGGCTCCGAAACAGGAGTGGAAGTGTCCAATTTGGCAATTAGAATATTCGGAGGTATTGGATATATTGAAGCGACAGGAATGACTCAATATCTGCGAGATTCATTAGTCACGACCATTTACGAAGGAACAAATGGAATTCAGGCTCATGATCTCGTGATACGAAAATTGGGTAAAAATGGCGAAATTCTCTTTAATATTCTTTCAGAAGTCGAAGCGTTTTGCCAAAATACTCCCGAATTATCCAACCAATATGTTGAGGAACTTGAAAGAGCAGGTAAAGAAATTGCACACACGACACAATGGATTATTAAACAGGTCAATAGCTTTGAAGTTAAAGCTGGTGCTCAAGCATATATGCGAGCATTGGCTACATACCTTGGCTCCTTCTATCATTTACAAAGATATCATTTCTTCACAGCGAATGAAAAGCAAATGGACCTCTTAGAAGTTTGCTTTTCACGATTTCTACCTTATGTCTACCCCTTGTGTACTGAGGTAAAAGCAGGCCATTCAGGGCTTGAAGAATTCGTATCAACATTATAGCAGTTCAATGAAATTAATATTTCCATACCACGACAAGCCTTCGGGTCATCTCCCAGTTCAAATTAATGAAGACATTTATTGGTACAGGCTTCCATTGCCTATGGCACTTGACCATGTCAATGTTTATGCCATTGAGGAATCAAGGGGATGGACAGTAATAGATACCGGTTTTTACTCTGATAGGGGAGTTGATATCTGGAAAAAAATTATTTCTGAAAACTTTGGTGGAAAGCCAGTTAAGAGAGTTGTTGTGTCTCATTATCATCCCGACCATGTGGGCATGGCTGGTTGGTTTAAGCGGCAATTCAATGCTGATATTTACGCCACTCGTATCTCGTGGCTATTTGCGCGAATGCTTACCCTTGATGTTCATGAAAAGCCTACCCCTGAAGCTCTAAACTATGTCAAAGCTTCGGGTGTAAGCAAATCACGACTAGATCAAATAAAACAATCTCGACCGTTTAACTTTGCTGATTGTGTTCATCCCATACCCTTGGGGTTTAAGCGATTACAAGAGGGCGATTGGCTAAAAATAGGATCTCGTAATTGGGAAGTCCGAATCGGGAGTGGACACGCCCCAGATCATGCGACTTTCTGGTCTGAGGATGGGAAAATCTGTATCGGAGCCGACCAGTTTTTGCCAGATATTACATCTAATGTTGGCGTGTATGCCAGTGAACCCGATGCCAACCCTTTAGGAGATTGGTTGAATTCTTGTCAGAGATTTTTAAAAATGGCCAATGAAGACATTCTTGTTTTACCAGGTCACAAGGCGCCATTTCGAGGGCTCAAGACGCGCCTACAAGAGCTGATTGACCATCACCACGGGTGCTTGGCTGTGCTGACTAGAGAATTAACAAAACCGACAACAGCAATCGATTGTTTTGATAGTGTGTTCGGCCGAAAAATACCCGATAAGGAATTTGGTTTGGCTCTTGCCGAGACAAATGCTCACTTGAATTTTCTCTTATGGCAAAATAAAATAAATCGAACACAACGAGAAGGGGTCAACTATTGGCAAAATTCAGGTTAACCATAAATTATAGATGAAAATCAAATCAAATTGGGTAAAATTTGTCTTTTCATGAAAAACAAAGTCACAAAATCAGGACAATTGCAAAATGGAAAAAACCAAAAAAATTGAAAATGAATTGTTGAAATCAAGAGAAGTAAATTTCACTAAGTTCCTTCAATACTCTAGGAATGTCGTTATAATTTCAATTCTTGTGCTGATATTCCTTGCCATATTCAACAGCTAAACCGAGAGGATAAAGCAACTCTGTGGTTACGATTACTGTGGTGAGCGATTAAGTAAGATTGGAGCAACCCTGAGGACTCAGGTAAGCCATAAGGTTGCTTTAATAACCGCCATTCATCTGGGCTTTTTTTCGAGCGAGTTTTCTGGCTCGTCGGATTGCCTCCGAGCGTTCACGTGCCTTCCGGACGGATGGTTTTTCGTAATGTTGTCGCAACTTCATTTCGCGAAACACTCCTTCACGTTGAAGTTTCTTTTTTAAGGCTCTCATGGCCTGTTCAACATTATTATCTCTTACATTTACATGCATTAAGCACCATCTCCTAATATAAACTTCTTAAAATTAGTTCTCACTGATGACATATAATTAGTTTAATACGCAATAATTTAAAGATTGTATATCCTTCAATTTGCAAAATATGTATGATTAAACTACCATAAGTATAGAAGTAATTCTAATCAAATTTACTAGTTCTAGGTCTGTCATGAATATCCCAAAGAATCGTCACACTCAAATTTTTGACACAAAACTTAAAATTCTACAGCAGGCATCGCGATTTGTTCCTTTTGACGGTTGGTCAAGAAGTTGCTTTATTGAGTCTGTTCAAAACGCTGAAGTCAGTCTTGATGAGGCCTATTTCGTGTTTCCTAAAGGAGCACGTGATTTGGCTATATTTTTTCATGAGTATGGCGATACAAAGATGCTTGAACACCTCCAAAATGAAAATTTTGAAGATTTATCTTATAGTGAAAAAATCGCTCAAGCAGTATGGCTTCGGATTAAGGTCATTGAGTCCGAGCGGCATTTAGTTAGAAGAGGCATCGCCTATTTTTCGCTCCCGCAAAATTTTGCCTTGGGAACAAGCCTTATTTGGGCAACAGCTGATAAAATTTGGAATTTCTTTGAAGATCATTCTGAAGATTACAATTGGTATTCCAAACGGATGATATTATCAGGTGTAATCACCTCCGCATTGTTTTTCTATATTGGTGATGAGTCGGAGGGAAATATGGAAACCAAATTCTTTATTGACCGCCAGATTGCTAAAGTTATGAGTTTTGAAAGATACAAATCCTATGCCCAAAACAATCCAATAATGTCTCCTGTGTTTAGGATTATGGAGCGATTTATAAAGAAACCATCATCCAAAATTTAATGAGTGGTTTTGTTTGCTTGATGACCAATTTGAATCATTACACCAATTGAATTCTAATGCGAGTCATTAAAATCTCTCAGCCCGGTGGTCCCGAAGTTTTAACTTTGGCCTCGCGCCCGATTCCAAAGCCTACAGGCAATCACATTCTCATAAAAAATAAAGCTTCAGGAGTTAATCGCCCCGATGTTCTCCAGCGTATGGGGACTTATAATCCTCCCGAAGGAGCAAGCGACCTTCCCGGACTAGAATGTTCAGGAGAAGTCGCAGCCATTGGTGAGAGGGTCAGACGATGGAATGTCGGTGATAATGTATGTGCCCTCTTGCCTGGCGGAGGGTATGCTGAGTATTCATTGACCCATGAAGACCATGCTCTACCCATCCCTCAAGGGATGAATTTTATTGAAGCCTCGGCAATCTGTGAAACTCACTTTACCGTATGGAGTAATGTATTTGTTCGAGGAAAATTAAAAGCCGGTGATACGTTCCTTGTACATGGCGGTAGTTCGGGTATAGGAACGACGGCAATTCAACTTGCGAATGCATTCGGAGCAAGGGTCTTTACGACTGCAGGGTCGGAGAAAAAGTGTAATTTGTGTCGCCAACTCGGTGCTGAACTTGCCATTAATTATCAGTCTGAAAATTTTGGAGAAATAATTCGCTCACATACCGAAGGACAAGGAGTGAATGTTATACTTGACATGGTCGGGGGCGACTACATGCCTAAGAATTTAAGAATTTTAGCGACTGATGGCATTTTGGTACAAATCGCTTTTTTGAAAAATCCAAAGATTGAACTTAATTTTGCCTCCTTGATGGTTCGCAGACAGACCATAACAGGCAGCACACTGCGCCCTCAATCCGATTTGGCAAAGAGTAAGATTGCGGATGATTTACGGCAACATGTTCTACCCTACTTAAATTCAGGTCGAATTAAACCGATTATTGATTCCGTTTATAAACTTGAAGATGTCGCCGAAGCTCATTCTAGGATGGAATCTTCGACTCACATGGGTAAGATTGTTCTAACGATGGACGAGTAGGCCCGAAAGAGATTAAATGTCAACCGAACAAGCACTTCTATTGTCCCGACCAATTATATTACTATTTCGTTAAATCAGGTTCAAACCAACGCATTCAGAAAATCAGTGGGAAAATTATGAAACCTATAATGTCCAAGGCCACAGCCGTATGGCTGATTGATAATACCTCTCTTACCTTTGACCAGATCGCCAAGTTTTGTGGTTTACACTTGCTTGAAGTTGAGGGTATGGCAAATGACGATGTTGCTGTAGGAATTATGGGATTAGATCCGATTGCTGGAAATCAACTTGACCGAGAAGAACTCGATAAAGCTGAAGCAGATCCAGACTATGAACTCAAATTAAAGGTGCTTCCCTCGCATACTGCACCTAAAAAGCGCCCCGGGCCACGATATACACCATTAGCTAAGCGCCAAGATCGCCCCACAGCTATTCTTTGGTTAATCAAGAACCATCCTGAACTGAGCGATAGCCAGATTAGTAAATTAATTGGAACAACGAAAACCACCATTAACGCAATCCGGAATCGTACCCATTGGAACATCTCAAATATACATCCGATTGATCCAGTCGCATTAGGGCTGTGTAAGCAGGTCAGCCTTGATCAAGCAATTGAAAAAGCGCAAGAAATGAAAGAAAAGAAGAATGCGGGTCCTGACCATCAAAGCGGCCTAAAAATGAATTCTTCAAAAGGTCGCAGTCAATAAATTCAACTCAGTAAAAATTCCAAATAGTTGGTTTCAAAGCAAAAAAATATTTTATTGGTATTTAAATCGTAGTTTTAATGAGATTTAATATCCCATTCCCCTAGTCATCTTTTTCAATCTGGCATTGAAGAGGGTGCTCGTTTTCTTTGGCTAAGCGAACGACTTGAGTCGCTTTTGTTTCAGCAATTTCGTGCGAAAATACCCCAACAACTCCAACCCCTTGAGTATGAATGGCAAGCATTAAATTAACGGCTTGCTCCATCTGCAAATTAAATACTCGTCTTAATATAAAGACCACAAACTCCATGGGCGTGTAATCGTCATTAAGTAAAAGGACTTTATACATAGGTGGGCGGTCTTCTTGTTCATCTTCACGCTCCAAAACAAGCGAATCGTCCTCAGTACCAGGTTTAATGTCCTCATCGCCTATTGGACCCAGAATGATTTTTGAATACAACTTATCCCCCGAAAATTTAAGGCAAAATTTAATATAATTATTAACACTAAAGTTATAAGATTGGAATGATCGTATGCTCACAACTATTGCCTTTGATGCCGATGATACCTTATGGCGAAACAACTCTCATTTCACCATTACCGAAACAACATTTGCAAATTTGCTCCAAGAATACTCACAAACCAAAGACCTAAATAAGCAACTTCTTGAGACAGAAAAGCAAAATCTGAATTACTATGGGTATGGTGCCAAGGGTTACACTCTATCAATGATTGAAACGGCGATTGAAGTTACCCAAGGGCGAGTGCCCACGACGATTATTTCACAATTATTAGATCTCGGCCGAGAACTCCTTAGATATCCAATTGAACTATATTCAGGCGTTGAAGAAGTCTTGCACGAATTACAAGGCGAATATCGAATCATTTTAATTACCAAAGGTGATTTGCTTGACCAAGAACGTAAAATTTCACAATCAGGTTTAGCCGACCAATTTGAAACGATTAACATTGTCAGTGAGAAGTCTAAAGAAGTTTATCAGAAGATATTTAAAGATGTTGGAGTTGACCCGACAAATGCATTAATGGTTGGAAATTCCTTGCGCTCTGATATCATTCCACCCCTAGAGATTGGCTCTTATGCTGTACTTATTCCAAATCAGGATGAATGGATTTATGAAAATGAAGGACAAGTACCAACTCATTCAAAGCGCTTTTTTGAAATAAAGAATATTTCTGAACTACCAAAGACTGTCAAAAAAATTGTTGAATCATTATAAATTTTCAAAGTAAAACCTATTATAGTATGCTATAACAAAAATAAATAATTCAGAATTAAAATAACAATTGAGGGATGGCAGAGCAGTCATGTCTATTTTTTACCACCACCGAAGTTGGCTATTAGGTTTCCTAACAGTCTTAATTGTCACAACTTTTTTACCCCTTAGTGATGCTAAATCGGCTCAATACGCCGCCGTAATAATGGATGCAAGAAGCGGAAAAGTTTTGCATTCGTCTAACGCTAACACCAAACTTCATCCGGCCTCATTAACCAAAATGATGACCCTCTACGTTGCTTTTGAAGCTGTTGAAAATGGTGAAATTTCACTTGATAAAAAGATCACTATTTCAAAAAAAGCATCCCAAGAAGTTCCATCAAAAATGTACTACAAGGCGGGAACTAAAGTAAGCTTCAGGTACTTAATCAGAGCTGCTGCACTACGTTCTGCGAATGATGCCGCAACGGCAATCGCTGAGGCCGTTGCCGGAAGTGAGAGAGCATTTGCTAACCGGATGAATTTAGTTGCTCGCATGATGGGAATGAAAAACACTCATTTTGTTAATGCTCATGGGCTCACTGAAAATGGTCATTATTCCACTGCAATGGATATGTCCAAATTGGGTCGCCATGTCATTTACGATTATCCAGAATATTTCCATCTGTTCTCAAAAATAGATATGTATGCGAGTGGAACACAGATCTATAATTCGAATCGCCGGTTTTTAAAAGCCTACAGTGGTGCGGATGGCATAAAAACAGGATATACAAGCAAGGCTGGCTTTAATCTTGTCGCAACGGCTAAAAGGGGAAACAAGCGTATCATCACAACAGTATTTGGTGGTCGTTCGGTTGTCACTCGAAATAACGAAGTCGCAAGATTAATGGACATAGGATTCAATAAAGCGGCCTCTAATGTTCGGTTAGTAAAACCCCAAACTCCGCCTTATAGCCGCTTTTCCATAAACGGTATAGCCCTCGCTGAATTAGATGCTCCGCTTTTACGACCAAATAATAATTTCAAAACTATTGAAGAGGTTGTGGTCGTGGAATCAACGACTGAAATTGATAAACTATTTTCAGACCCAAACATCACTGAAATCTATGCCGGGGATACCTTTGACCCGCCAACACCTGATGAAAAAGAAAAATCGCTCTTTAAAAATATTCCCCAACGGCCTATTGAATTAACGGCTCTAAAAGGATTAGATGATTTGACACGAAACGCAGGAGTTAGTTTAGGATTGTTTTATTCCAAGCAGCAAGCCGATAAAAAGTCGATAGAGGTGTTTCTGGCGGTGCCTAGAGAACTCCGGACGCCAGCAAAAGAGCACATCGTTGAAGTTAATAATAATTATCAGCTCCAATTTATTTGGCTGACTGAAGCACAGGCCGTCAGGGTCTGTGAGACATTGAGTCATCGAGGTCAAGAATGTGAAGTTCTATACCTAGGATAAAAGTATAAGATGATTCGAAGTTAGATATTTTGAAAGGCCGCCGCTAGAAGCCGTTTGGTATAATCGGTTTTGGGTTCGTTAAAAACGGCTTGAGTTGGACCACTTTCAATGACATTGCCTTGATACATAACAAGAATGTTATGGGATAGAGCTTTAACCATCCTGAGATCATGGCTGATAAAAAGATAAGTAAGGTTTTTATCGGCTTGAAACTTTAGGAGTAATTCCACAATTTGAGCCTGAACTGTTCGGTCTAAAGCCGATGTGGGTTCGTCAAGTAGAATCAATTCTGGTTCAAGAACCATTGTGCGAGCTATAGCTATTCTCTGCCGCTGCCCTCCCGAAAACTCATGAGGATATCGCTCAAGAAATTCTTCCGAAAGTCCCACTTCCTTTAAAATGTTGATGGTAAGTTCTTTTCGTTCTTGTGCAGAAATGGACTTATGAATACGGAGACCCTCCGAGACAATTTGTTCAACGGTCATCCGGGGGGAAAGGGAACCATAGGGGTCTTGAAATACAATTTGCATGTGCCGCCGAAATTTTCTGACGACATTTTTGGGTAGCTGATCTAGACGGTTGTTATTGAAGCTAATTGACCCTTCAGAGGCAATAAGCCGCAATAGAGCGAGAGCAATGGTCGTTTTGCCGGATCCTGATTCGCCTACAATCCCTAAAGTTTCGCCTTGTTTTATCGCGAATGTTGCGTCATTGACTGCTTTTACATAACCAACAGTATTACGAAGTAAACCCCGTTTAATTGGGAACCAAACCTTCAAATTAACGACGTCAAGAATATTCTTAGATTTTTTTTTGCTCGCGGAAAGAATCCCTTTGGGTTCAGCGGCAAGAAGTGCTTGGGTATAAGGATGTTCGGGTTGAGAAAAAATCTTCTTCTTTGATGCTGACTCAACGATTTCTCCCTCTTTCATAACAAGGACGCGGTCAGCTATTCCCTCTACGATGTTTAAATCATGGGTGATAAACAACAAACCCATCCCAATGTTTTCTTTCAGGTCGGCAAGGAGTTGTAAAATTTGTGCCTGGATGGTTACATCAAGAGCGGTAGTTGGTTCATCGGCAATAAGTAACGAGGGATTATTGGCAAGGGCCATCGCAATCATTATCCTCTGCCTTTGTCCACCTGAAAAGAGGTGAGGGTAACATTTCAAACGCGATTCGGGTTGATCAATCCCCGTTTGCTCCAAGAGTTCAATGGTTCTTTGCCGTGCCTTTGAACCGGTGATGCCTTGATGAATTCTAAGGCTTTCACCAATTTGCTTATCAAGGGTATGAAGTGGGTTCAGGGAAGTCATTGGCTCCTGAAATATAAAACTAATTCGATTACCTCTGATGTCCTTAAGAGTTTCAAATGAGGCATCAATAAGTTCGGTACCTTCAAATTTTACAGAGCCGCTAACCTGTGCGCTTTCAGGTAAAAGCTTAACAGTTGAAAGTGCTGATACGGATTTACCAGATCCAGACTCTCCGACAATAGCAACTGTTTCTTGGCGATTAATCTCAAAGGATATATTCTTGACGGCATTGACAGTTCTACCATCTTGACGGAACGAGACAGATAAATTTTTAACGTCCAGCAGTTTGGGCATCAATTAAACGTTTTTCTAGGGTCAAAGGCATCTCTGATACCTTCAAAGATAAACACCAAGAGTGAAAGCATAACGGCAAAAACTGCAAATGCGGTAAAACCGAGCCAGGGTGCTTGAAGGTTTTGCTTTGCTTGAAGAGTGAGCTGACCCAAGGAAGGTGCTGAAGAAGGAAGGCCAAATCCCAGAAAATCAAGTGCTGCAAGGGAACCGATGGTGCCAGTGATTACAAAAGGAAGAAGCGTAATTGAGGCAATCATGGCATTAGGGAGGAGATGGCGGAACATAATGACTAAATTTGATACTCCGAGAGCTTTTGCCGCTCGAACATATTCAAAATTACGAACCCGTAAACTTTCTGCCCTGACCACTCCGACTAAAGCCGTCCAGCCAAAAAGAGTCATTAAAAATACGAGCAACCAAAAATTCATTTGCCAGATGGCAGCGACAATTATGATGATGTAGAGAGATGGTGTTGACCCCCAAAGTTCGATCAATCGTTGAAAAAACAGGTCAATTAAACCTCCAAAGTAACCTTGGACTGCACCAGCGAAAATGCCGATTACAGTACACAGGAAAGTTACAACAATCGTAAAAAGTACTGAAAGCCTAAACCCATAAATGATCCGTGAAAGTACATCGCGAGCGGTGTCATCGGTTCCAAGCAAATGCTGATTGTCAGGTGCTGAGGGTGCTGGTTTACCTAAATCATCAACTGTGTCATAAGCAAATGGGATGAGAGGCCAAATCATCCATCCAGTATTCAATTCCTCGCCATTGATGAAATTATCCTTGGCGTCTTCAAGTAGAACCTCTGGCTCATATACGCAATCAGTGATTCCGCCAGTTGCTATGAGGCATTGGACTTCAATATCGGTATAAACGGCCTCCGTCCTATACTCCCCACCGAATTCTTCTTCAGAGTAAAAATTCAATATTGGAAAATAAAGATTGTCTCGATAACTAATCAATAAAGGCTTATCATTGGCAATAAATTCAGCAAAGAGAGATAAAATAAATAAAATTGAAAATAAAATTAAAGACCAAAAGGCGCGGCGATTGGATTTAAAGTTTTGAATTCGTCGACGATTAAGTGCTGAAATCTTCATTAACCCTCGCGCGTTTCAAAATCAATTCGAGGGTCAATCCACACATACATTAAATCAGAAATAATCCCAACCAAGAGACCAAGCAAACCAAAAACAAACAAAGTGCCGAAAATAACTGGATAGTCTCGTGCTACGGCAGCCTCAAAACCGAGGCGACCAAGTCCATCAAGCGAAAAAATTGTTTCAATAATCAGCGAACCGCTGAAAAATACAGCAACAAAAATGGCCGGAAAGCCCGAAATGACAATGAGCATAGCGTTACGAAAAATATGCCCATAAAGAACCCTCTTTTCGGTCAAACCCTTAGCTCGAGCGGTAATTACGTATTGCTTATTGATTTCTTCAAGAAACGTGTTCTTAGTTAACAGAGTCAAAGTGGCGAAAGCCGAAATCGTTGTGGCAATAATCGGTAGGCAAATATGCCAGAAATAATCAGCAACCTTACCGAATAAACTTAAATCGGAGAAGTTGTCTGAAGTGAGCCCTCTCAAAGGGAAAATTTGCAGATATGACCCTCCTGCAAAGAGAACCAATAGTAATATAGCGAACAAGAAGCCTGGAATGGCATAACCCACAATGATCGCACCGGAAGTCCAAGTATCGAATCGACTTCCGTCTTTAACAGCTTTACGGATACCAAGGGGAATCGAAACAATATAGGCTATCAAGGTGGACCATAGACCTAGTGAAATAGATACTGGCATTTTTTCAAGAACCAGTTCTAAAACACTAATTGAACGAAAATAACTCTCGCCAAAATCCAGTCTTAAATAATCCCACATCATATTCAGGAATCTTTCAAGGGGTGGTTTATCAAAACCGAACTGGATTTCGAGTTCTTTTATAAATTCCTCCGGTAGTCCTTGAGCACCTAGGTATCGTTCGTCGCCTCCCAATTCTTGACCACCAGTAAAATCAGAACCTGTACCAGCGATATTAGCAAACACATCACCTTCACCTTCAAGTTGTGCAATTATTTGTTCAATCGGACCTCCTGGTACAAACTGCACTAAGGTAAAATTGATGATCATGATACCGAGAAGGGTTGGAATTACCAATGCCAACCTTCTCAGAATATAAGCACCCATATGATTTGCCTATTGTCTTAATGCACCTTCAGCGACTAGCTGTTGGTGTTTATCTTCGTTAACCCACCAAAAATCAGTATATCCAGCCGAGAAGGGCGGAATGGTCTCTGGATATTCATACATATCATAAAAGGAAAGAGTATGTTTGCTCTTAAACCAATGAAATACAACAAACCTTTTAAAGCGCAATACTCGATCAAGTGCAGTAACAGCGTTTTCCAGTTCTGATTTCGATTGGGCATCAATGATGTGGGTAAGGATTTCGTCCACGGCCTCATCGGCCAAGCCACTGTCATTAAAGATCCCATCTACATGTTCAGAACCAAAATACTGCCGTAGGCCCGTTCCAGGTTCATAGCTAATTGGATAAGAAGTGACGGTCATATCAAAATCTTTATCCTTCTCTCGCTGTCTAAGTTGAGCCGGGTCAATTCTGACAACTCGTGCATCCACACCTAAATTAATCAGATTTTCAATAAATGGTTGTGCAACCCGTTCCCAAGTTGCTGAGCTAACGATAAATTCAACATCAAGAACTGTTCCCTCGGAATTGACTCTCTTGCCACTGTCATTCACCGTCCACCCCGCTGCATCTAATAAATCAGAAGCCTTTTTTTGATTACGTCGATCAAGTCTTCGCATTTCATTGGATGAGGGTGAAATTGGTGGTTCCATAGTGAATACTTCCTCTGGAAGCAAATGCTGGAGTGGTTCTAAAATAGCGAGTTCTTGATCTGATGGAAGTCCAGACGCCTTAAGATGGCTATTCTCCCAAAAGGCATCAATTCGTTCATAAGCATTGTGGAAAGTTGTTGCATTTGTCCATTCAAAGTTAAACATGAGTCCAAGGGCTTCCCGCACTCGAATGTCTTGGAATTTGTCACGTCGGAGATTAAAGATCCAACTTTGAGCAGTAGGAAGGTTTCCATTGGGGAGTTCTCTTTTGACAACCCATCCATTTTCAACTCCCTTGAAATCATATTTGGTAGCCCAGTTTTTTGCTACATTTTCAATTCTAAAGGTTGTTTCACCGGCTTTAAATCCCTCAAAAGCGGCTTCTAAATCAGCAAAATATTCGATACGAATTTGGTCATAGTTATATCGTCCTACCATGACTGGGATGTCCCACCCCCAATAATCAGGATTTCGTTTATAGACTAATCGCTTATTAATATCCAGGTCATGAAGCAGATAAGGGCCTGATCCAACTGCCGGTTCCAAGCGTGATTCGTCTAATGAGGATCCTGTTTCCTCAAACCAAGCTTTGGAAAAAACAGGAAGACCTCCCACTAAACTGATATCATCGCGATTTGACCGGCCCTCAGTGTAAAAAATAAACTTAATTGTATGTGGGTCAATGACTTCAACCGACTTGACAACCTTGCTTAACTCTGTACGAAAAGACAATAATCCCTCATTAAGGAATAGTTCGTAGCTGAAGGCAACATCTTCGGCCGTCAGAGGTGTGCCATCAGAAAATCGTGCTTCAGGTCGCATGTGAAAAATAACCCAACTCCGATCTTCAAGATACTCAATTGACTCTGCTAATAAACCATAGTTGGAACTCACTTCATCGGCATTTCCTGTCAATAAAGATTCAAAAAAAATTGAAGCAAATGCACCCGAGTTACCCTTCCGACTGTATGGATTCATTGAATCAAATGTACCATAGGCTGAAATTGAAAACTCACCACCGACCGGTGCAACAGGATTGATATAATCAAAGTGATTAAAGTCTGCGGGGTACTTGAGGTCACCAAATTTGGATATACCATGGGCTTTAATTACCGTTTCGGCTGACACTGATGAAATAACGAATACTATTCCAACCAGCGCCGAAAATAGCACTGAACTCATTTTTTTTAACTGCTTGTAGAACATACTCATTTCCTCTTTCAAATCCATACTATTAATTTCATGTCCAATTTGGTATGGCTCTATGGTATCAAATATATAAGAAACTTAAAATAAAATTTGTGTGCACTTCCGTAGGGAAGTGATTATCGGAGAGCAAGAAAAACTAATTCTGATAACATTTGACTAGAAAACCCCTAGGAATACAAAGCGTAAAATCCAAGTCACTTGCCACTGTGGTTCTTGGCCCAAGCCAGGAAAAAGAAATGACCTACTCGGTAAGGAGATAATCAATTAGCAACGGAATTATTGTGGTTCAGATTGCATATAGGCGATTACATCTGCCCGATCTTGACCTTTTTTTAAACCTGCGAATGTCATTTTGGTACCCGGTAAATACTGCCGAGGGTTTTTGAGGAAAGCATTTAATTCGTCAACGTTCCAGACACCTTCTAAACTGGACATAGGGTTTGAGTATGCAAAGCCCGATACAGCTCCAATCTGGCGGTCAACAATTTGAAATAAATGAGGTCCAACAGAATTCTCGCCATCAGCGAGTTTATGACAGGCTTTACATTTATTGAACACTTTGGCTCCTTTGGAAGCATCAGCCATGGCAAGAAGTTCACTGAAATCCTCTTCAGGCACGTCCGCCTCTGGCACTTCAACAAATTGCATAGCTGTGAGTTCAACAACACCCGGATTCTGACTATCAAGATGATAAATCTCTTCGGCGGCCCACTTTCCCAACAAAAAAACAAGGAGAGCCATACAGAGAGAGCCAACAACTTTGGTTGAAGTCATCGTGTCAAACATTGTACATCCAGAACTTTTTTTTAGTAATTTCCATTAAACATTCCAATTTAATATTGTTCAATTATAATTGGAAATAATTGAGTTTTAAGTCAATAGGAGAAAAATTTTGCCAAGAGTTATTGCCTTCCAAGGTGAATTGGGAGCATACTCACATCAAGCGTGTCGGTCAGCTCGACCTGGATGGGTATATTTACCCTGTGGTACGTTTGAAGATGCTGTACAAGTCGTTAACGATAGGCTTGTTGACCAGGTGCTACTTCCCGTAGAAAATTCCATTTACGGGCGAGTCGCAGACATTCATCAATTACTTCCAGATTCGGGCTTATATATAATTGAAGAAGTATTTGAGCGGATTAATATTCAGGCCATGGCGATTCCAGGAACAAAAATTGAAGATATAAAGGTTGCCTACAGCCATCCTGTTTTATTGGGGCAGTGTAAAAACTTCTTGAAATCAAAAAATATTTCAACGATTAGTTATACTGATACAGCCGGCTCAGCACGATTGGTTGCCGAGGATAAAAATCCTAGCCAAATGGCACTCGCTTCAAAGCTGGCGGGACATATTTATGGATTAGAAACACTTGAAGCAAATATTGAGGATGAACTTCACAACCGTACGCGATTTGTGATTATGGACCGGCAATTTAATTCTGAACGCCGAAGTGACCAAATGATGACATCTTTTTTCTTTGCCGTTAGAAATATCCCCGCAGCCCTCTATAAGGCATTAGGTGGCTTTGCAACAACTGGCGTAAACATGGTTAAACTTGAAAGCTATATGGTCGGGGGGTCATTTAGTGCCACCCAGTTTTTTGCTGAAATTGAAGGTTTTCCCGAAGACAAAGCAGTTGAACTTGCCCTAGATGAATTGAAATTTTTTAGTAGTTACTTCAAAATTATTGGTGTCTATCCAGCTCATAAATCCCGCTTTCTGCATGATTAAATATGAAGGAATCTGAGGCAAATCTTTGGTAGCGCATAAATAATTTTGTCTAATAACTTAATTTTGTTGGATTACCAAAAACCGACCCATTAAAATCCCAAGAAAAAGCCGATAGAACAGTACAAGTTTCCAATTAGAAAGTCGGCCGTGGTTTCCGAAGGTTTGCTGAGCGAATCGAAGCCATTGATTAGTGCACTTGAGCAGAGAGTTTGATAAATCTGATTTATTGATACGCCGACCCATTTCGTTCGCCGTAGTAATGAGTAACGTCTGATTCCCTGAAATCAGACCCGGCCACTAAGCTAATCGTTTTTTATTGCGCTTGTTGTTAGGTCTGGAATACCATTCCAGTTCACCCAAAGACTTCTTATGCCGAAACTCAAGCCAAAGGAAGAAATCCATCCACCTCATCTTTTTCCAGTGACAAGCAAAAGTGTCGTGGTCGGTATTGTGAAAGGTATTTTATTAACTTATGAAATTATTGCCTAATGTCTTGTCGTTTAACCTTGTCAATTAGATTA
>MPNP01000041.1 GCA_002239085.1 Rhodobacteraceae bacterium bin131
AAATAATTAACAAATTGACTGGTCCAATGGTTTCAATCCACGCTCCCGTGTAGGGAGCGACGCGATTATACCTCCCGCTCCAAACAGATATTTGAGTTTCAATCCACGCTCCCGTGTAGGGAGCGACGATAAGAAACTGGAATACGCACAACTCTATCCGTACGTTTCAATCCACGCTCCCGTGTAGGGAGCGACTTGAAATTGAAGGTGATTTTGATGGTGATGATAAGTTTCAATCCACGCTCCCGTGTAGGGAGCGACATTGGAGTTGAATTATGGCGGGTAACAGGATTGTGGTTTCAATCCACGCTCCCGTGTAGGGAGCGACATTAAATTACCGACTAACTAGTAAGGGCTATAGCGTTTCAATCCACGCTCCCGTGTAGGGAGCGACCTTATCCGAGCGGTTTGAGATTGGCGAGTTTGATGTTTCAATCCACGCTCCCGTGTAGGGAGCGACAGCCGAAGCGTATTGACGCAGCTGAGCAATACTTGTTTCAATCCACGCTCCCGTGTAGGGAGCGACATATCAATTTCGCCAAAGCCAGATGTCCTAAAGTGTTTCAATCCACGCTCCCGTGTAGGGAGCGACTTTACCTCTTCAGAGCCAGAGGCTAAAGCGGGAGTGTTTCAATCCACGCTCCCGTGTAGGGAGCGACACCTGGCTGCCGAGCAGGGGCTTTAATAATCAGGCGTTTCAATCCACGCTCCCGTGTAGGGAGCGACGCTATATCTCCCTTGGACTTAATATCCCTTAAAAGTTTCAATCCACGCTCCCGTGTAGGGAGCGACGTAACGGGGCGGCAGGGAGCATAGAGGAATATATGTTTCAATCCACGCTCCCGTGTAGGGAGCGACTAGAGTATTCGCTCCCTGGCTTCATACGGGAGAGGTTTCAATCCACGCTCCCGTGTAGGGAGCGACTATCGTCTCACGCTGAGCCCGCACATACTGGCGTTTCAATCCACGCTCCCGTGTAGGGAGCGACGCAGGAAGCAAGAATAACGCAACTAGCGGACGAAGGTTTCAATCCACGCTCCCGTGTAGGGAGCGACAATTCACGCCTTTTAAGAATATTTAATTTATTTAGTTTCAATCCACGCTCCCGTGTAGGGAGCGACTCTTGACAGCACGAGCGCTTACTTTCAGATAGACGTTTCAATCCACGCTCCCGTGTAGGGAGCGACTATTATCGAGCAATATCAACGAGCAATCTTTCAAGGTTTCAATCCACGCTCCCGTGTAGGGAGCGACTCCGGCTCAATAGACTAGTCAAAAGGTATTCATATGTTTCAATCCACGCTCCCGTGTAGGGAGCGACTCTTCCTACCTCAATGCTCATTTGTTCGGTTCCTTGTTTCAATCCACGCTCCCGTGTAGGGAGCGACGCGATATATTCATCCATAGTCATGCTACCCGTGTAGTTTCAATCCACGCTCCCGTGTAGGGAGCGACATATTGTTGAGCCCTTATCAACCCCGAGACCATTGTTTCAATCCACGCTCCCGTGTAGGGAGCGACGAGCGCAGTTAACGGCCTGATTGAGTTTATCAGTGTTTCAATCCACGCTCCCGTGTAGGGAGCGACTTGTATCAATTTAATATTAACACTCAAAATAGGAGTTTCAATCCACGCTCCCGTGTAGGGAGCGACATTAGTAAGACCTCAAGTATTCCACTCTGGATAAGTTTCAATCCACGCTCCCGTGTAGGGAGCGACATCAGTTCCGTAGCGATATCCATACAACTCAGTGGTTTCAATCCACGCTCCCGTGTAGGGAGCGACAAGCGATAAAATCGCCTACATGCAGCTTGCGGTTGTTTCAATCCACGCTCCCGTGTAGGGAGCGACAGCCGCGTTATTTATCGTCGCAGCAAGTAATATAGTTTCAATCCACGCTCCCGTGTAGGGAGCGACTTATCCGAGGGGACGATTAACTTGCTTTACAATCAGTTTCAATCCACGCTCCCGTGTAGGGAGCGACCTGACGCTTTAGATGCTTTTGTAGAGGGCGAAAAGTTTCAATCCACGCTCCCGTGTAGGGAGCGACCTCATATCTTTGCGGATTCTTTGGCGGGAAGTTTGTTTCAATCCACGCTCCCGTGTAGGGAGCGACCAGGCATTATCTTCTCTCCATTCACCAGCCCACGGTTTCAATCCACGCTCCCGTGTAGGGAGCGACATGCCGTTTTCGTCTTCATTACTCTGAAGGATTGGTTTCAATCCACGCTCCCGTGTAGGGAGCGACTTTTTAGTTTAGCGACAAGGAAGGAATCAAGAACGTTTCAATCCACGCTCCCGTGTAGGGAGCGACAGAACGAAGATTATGCGTATTGCGACAAGTGGACGTTTCAATCCACGCTCCCGTGTAGGGAGCGACCTGGTAGCACCGCTGAGCCAAAAGACCTGCTTGAGTTTCAATCCACGCTCCCGTGTAGGGAGCGACGGCTTGTGGTCTATCCATAATAATCTCCTCTGGATGTTTCAATCCACGCTCCCGTGTAGGGAGCGACGCCTGTATTGTGTGCCTTATACTGCCAAGGCTATGTTTCAATCCACGCTCCCGTGTAGGGAGCGACACGAGGAGAGAGTTTATTAACTTCCTCCCGCCAAGTTTCAATCCACGCTCCCGTGTAGGGAGCGACTATTATGCGTTGTCCAAATTCAACTAATTGAAGAAGTTTCAATCCACGCTCCCGTGTAGGGAGCGACATTCTTGTGCTTCTGTCAATTCAAACTCCTCATTTGTTTCAATCCACGCTCCCGTGTAGGGAGCGACTACGACTACCGAACAAGTGAACGAACACGAACAAGTTTCAATCCACGCTCCCGTGTAGGGAGCGACAGCTTTCCGACTTGCACTAATTAAATCCTCTACTGTTTCAATCCACGCTCCCGTGTAGGGAGCGACGCTGCTCATTAGTATAAACTCTCCCGGGACGGCGGTTTCAATCCACGCTCCCGTGTAGGGAGCGACTTCTTGCGTTCCGTTCTTATTGTGTAAATCCACATGTTTCAATCCACGCTCCCGTGTAGGGAGCGACGCTATAACACTCGCATAATGGGGTATGCCAGATAGTTTCAATCCACGCTCCCGTGTAGGGAGCGACTACACTCCACGACTGTCCTGCTTCAAAATCACTCCGTTTCAATCCACGCTCCCGTGTAGGGAGCGACTCAATGCTTGAGGAATTACAATTATTCGTGGATAGTTTCAATCCACGCTCCCGTGTAGGGAGCGACTTATGAGGGCATCCCGGCATTGGTCCGGTGATTGGTTTCAATCCACGCTCCCGTGTAGGGAGCGACTGCGGGATTTAATAGCCGGGCAAGAGGAATTAGGGTTTCAATCCACGCTCCCGTGTAGGGAGCGACTTTAGAAGCGAGTGCCGCGTGGTCTGAGTCACTTGTTTCAATCCACGCTCCCGTGTAGGGAGCGACAGCGGATGCGGATGATTTGGTAGAGTTTATCAATGTTTCAATCCACGCTCCCGTGTAGGGAGCGACAAAAGTGCGTCCGAAACTGATTATCTTGCTTGCGGTTTCAATCCACGCTCCCGTGTAGGGAGCGACGTAATTGTAAATTGGCAGCCTTCACCAAAGCCGTGTTTCAATCCACGCTCCCGTGTAGGGAGCGACTCCTTTCAAAAATTAAAATTAACAAATCATAAATGTTTCAATCCACGCTCCCGTGTAGGGAGCGACGACACAACAAGCAACAATCACTCCAACACGACGGCGTTTCAATCCACGCTCCCGTGTAGGGAGCGACAAGAGTCGGAGTGGAACCAATATGGAATCAGTATGTTTCAATCCACGCTCCCGTGTAGGGAGCGACACTCAAATCAGATCAACACGAGCACGAACGGAACGTTTCAATCCACGCTCCCGTGTAGGGAGCGACTTTACCGCTTGTTTATCCAATTCACGGTTTTGGAGTTTCAATCCACGCTCCCGTGTAGGGAGCGACTGATTTCGTGCCAATTACAGGAGCGAGCGAGCAGGTTTCAATCCACGCTCCCGTGTAGGGAGCGACTGAGTCCAAGCATAAGCAAGTGCATAAAGTCTATGTTTCAATCCACGCTCCCGTGTAGGGAGCGACCACTTTTGCGAGCGATTGATGGCTAAAGTTAAGGTTTCAATCCACGCTCCCGTGTAGGGAGCGACTGCTTTTAGAGATGGCAAACTTATTGAGTTGCAGGTTTCAATCCACGCTCCCGTGTAGGGAGCGACCTTTCAAAAAAATTAAAACAATACAATCTAAATAGTTTCAATCCACGCTCCCGTGTAGGGAGCGACAAGCCGTATGCTCCATCACACTTATAGCCGTAGCTGTTTCAATCCACGCTCCCGTGTAGGGAGCGACCTTGACACACAAACAAGACGGCATAGTCCACGAAAGTTTCAATCCACGCTCCCGTGTAGGGAGCGACAATAATCAAACTGCAACACTCCAAATTCAGATTGTTTCAATCCACGCTCCCGTGTAGGGAGCGACCAAGTCAGTCTCAGTCAGTCTTGATAACATTTTCTGTTTCAATCCACGCTCCCGTGTAGGGAGCGACACTCTGAATTATATTGATAAGCAAGTCCAACTCAAGTTTCAATCCACGCTCCCGTGTAGGGAGCGACAATAGTCAAATTGAAGCACTCCAAACTCAGTTTGTTTCAATCCACGCTCCCGTGTAGGGAGCGACATTTGTAAGCCTTAGGTAAGACTGTGCCACTCTGTTTCAATCCACGCTCCCGTGTAGGGAGCGACCAGTGCTCTTGCAGTTCAGTGAGTTTGGCATCTCTGTTTCAATCCACGCTCCCGTGTAGGGAGCGACACAATTCCCGCACAAAATTAGTAGCATCAGGTCTGTTTCAATCCACGCTCCCGTGTAGGGAGCGACATTGTGGGTCCCGTCCCTTGCGTCGTATTGTTTGGGTTTCAATCCACGCTCCCGTGTAGGGAGCGACTAGTGCACTGCAATCTCACTCCCATCTTCAAAGCGTTTCAATCCACGCTCCCGTGTAGGGAGCGACAATTTGGGATCAGTATGAACCTATTACTGACTTTGTTTCAATCCACGCTCCCGTGTAGGGAGCGACATAGTGTTGATTTAGTCAAGTAGATATCAAAAAAGTTTCAATCCACGCTCCCGTGTAGGGAGCGACATCTTGATGACTCCTTGCTAACCTTGGCAGCTTGGTTTCAATCCACGCTCCCGTGTAGGGAGCGACTTAAAGACGAGTCAGTGATTGTGTGCGGTTGTGAGTTTCAATCCACGCTCCCGTGTAGGGAGCGACATTGTGGGTCCCTAGCTTGGCTTCGTATTGCTTGGTTTCAATCCACGCTCCCGTGTAGGGAGCGACCTTGGCACTCAATAGACAATCACTTGTTGATTTCAGTTTCAATCCACGCTCCCGTGTAGGGAGCGACCAGATGGGTCCTATGAAAGAATGCTTAGCAATGTGTTTCAATCCACGCTCCCGTGTAGGGAGCGACATTTTGGACTATATCCCGTTCTATCGTGTCAAGTAGTTTCAATCCACGCTCCCGTGTAGGGAGCGACTGAAAATTGCTAGCTAGACTCATTGAGACACCTTGTTTCAATCCACGCTCCCGTGTAGGGAGCGACGGTGACCGCATGGGACAGGTCAAAGATTTGTGCGAGTTTCAATCCACGCTCCCGTGTAGGGAGCGACCTACCTTTACTAACTTGAATAATAGTTCGTCGGGGTTTCAATCCACGCTCCCGTGTAGGGAGCGACTATTGACCGCAACTAGGGGGGACGCACAAACCCAAGTTTCAATCCACGCTCCCGTGTAGGGAGCGACTTTAGGTCGCTTGTGGGTGAGTGATGCAGTAGTCGTTTCAATCCACGCTCCCGTGTAGGGAGCGACAGTCATCCCCAGAAGCAACTGCTAAACAGAGTTGCCGTTTCAATCCACGCTCCCGTGTAGGGAGCGACTTTATTATGACATAAGCGTTCGCATCCGTCAATTGTTTCAATCCACGCTCCCGTGTAGGGAGCGACCACTTTCCCGCTCAATGTCGGAATGTTAACAAACGTTTCAATCCACGCTCCCGTGTAGGGAGCGACATATAGTCAATCTCTTTCCGTCCGACTTTTCTTGTTTCAATCCACGCTCCCGTGTAGGGAGCGACATGGCATTAACAATAGATACGACTCATCTTTTTTGTTTCAATCCACGCTCCCGTGTAGGGAGCGACATCGGATTTGGTCCGGGCCTGGGTCACTCGATTTTGTTTCAATCCACGCTCCCGTGTAGGGAGCGACATCGTGAAGTTGCGCGTCAAATTGTTGCGATTTGTGTTTCAATCCACGCTCCCGTGTAGGGAGCGACTTAAAGTCGTTAAACAGCACCACCGATCCATCCAGTTTCAATCCACGCTCCCGTGTAGGGAGCGACGATGGGTACTTGGGAGAGCGTTACTTGAAGGAACCGTTTCAATCCACGCTCCCGTGTAGGGAGCGACTCTTGCTGCTTCCCCGAAACAGACCGTTAATTAAGTTTCAATCCACGCTCCCGTGTAGGGAGCGACCAAGTTTTTCTAATTCGTCCCGACCTTGTGCAAAGTTTCAATCCACGCTCCCGTGTAGGGAGCGACAATCCTACCCTACAAAGGAATTTGCGGGTTGAAGAGTTTCAATCCACGCTCCCGTGTAGGGAGCGACGCTTTCGTGCGTACTGAAGACGGCACTAGAGGGCTGTTTCAATCCACGCTCCCGTGTAGGGAGCGACAGCTCGTCCCAGCTCTTATTTTCGTGGCTGCGATGTTTCAATCCACGCTCCCGTGTAGGGAGCGACATCCCCAGGTCTCTATTTGTGGTTACCCGTCAACGTTTCAATCCACGCTCCCGTGTAGGGAGCGACGAATCACTCCCTTGAGTGATTTGCTAGCGTTATAGTTTCAATCCACGCTCCCGTGTAGGGAGCGACCGTATCACTCCGTTTGTCGATTTTGTCGCCCAGTAGTTTCAATCCACGCTCCCGTGTAGGGAGCGACTATTGATACATTTATATAGTCACAAATGAGGTTTGTTTCAATCCACGCTCCCGTGTAGGGAGCGACGTCGGTATTCCGTCTTTCGAATCGGCGGTAAGAATGTTTCAATCCACGCTCCCGTGTAGGGAGCGACCCTACATTGAGGGGTCCTAGACATTTCCCTCGGTGTTTCAATCCACGCTCCCGTGTAGGGAGCGACTTGATTTAGAGACATATTATTATCCTTTACTGGTTGTTTCAATCCACGCTCCCGTGTAGGGAGCGACTAACTCCAATGTAACTGGTCTTCACTCCCAACCGGGTTTCAATCCACGCTCCCGTGTAGGGAGCGACTGAGGATATCAATCCCCGCCAAGCGCAAAGCAATGTTTCAATCCACGCTCCCGTGTAGGGAGCGACTTAGCTAATATTCCTTTCTACCCCTCACTCGGCGGGTTTCAATCCACGCTCCCGTGTAGGGAGCGACTGATGTGTTGTTGAAGCACCCCGAAGCATATACGGTTTCAATCCACGCTCCCGTGTAGGGAGCGACAATGCGTTTAACTTATCCACTTCCTCGGCTTTAATGTTTCAATCCACGCTCCCGTGTAGGGAGCGACTAGTCGCTGTAAAGAGTGCAGTAATAAAATGCGTGTTTCAATCCACGCTCCCGTGTAGGGAGCGACCGATATTTTTACTGAAGAAAACCCGAGGACAGAAGTTTCAATCCACGCTCCCGTGTAGGGAGCGACAAAGATCCAATCTTAAAACTTTCTCCACTCACTCGTTTCAATCCACGCTCCCGTGTAGGGAGCGACCTCGTAATGAGCAATTTGTTAAAGCCGCTAAACAGTTTCAATCCACGCTCCCGTGTAGGGAGCGACAATTGGCTTTATACGGTTCTCCCTCGAAAAACTAGTTTCAATCCACGCTCCCGTGTAGGGAGCGACTCGGGGAGCAAGGGTCGGGAACCGCTTTGTTTGGTGTTTCAATCCACGCTCCCGTGTAGGGAGCGACTATTGCGTTCGAGGGTCAAACGTGGAGAGGGATTGTTTCAATCCACGCTCCCGTGTAGGGAGCGACAAACGGAGAGAGCATTGTCTTCACTCTTCGAGGGTTTCAATCCACGCTCCCGTGTAGGGAGCGACGGCTGGCTTGCGTTACGAATTGGTTTGACCAAGCGTTTCAATCCACGCTCCCGTGTAGGGAGCGACTTGTCTAACCCCGATAACTTCACTCAACAAATTAAGGTTTCAATCCACGCTCCCGTGTAGGGAGCGACCTTATATCTCTGGGTTCCAAGGCAGGAAAGAAAGGTTTCAATCCACGCTCCCGTGTAGGGAGCGACCATGTCCCCGTCACAACTATGACTCCTTTAATCCATGTTTCAATCCACGCTCCCGTGTAGGGAGCGACCTCGTCAATGATGATGAGGTCATCTTGCCGGGATTTGTTTCAATCCACGCTCCCGTGTAGGGAGCGACCCCACTCATATGGATGCTGATTTAGTCAATATCAATGTAAACTAAATTGCGAACCACATAGTTTCTTATCAATTTAGACAGATAAAAATTAAATATCGCAATCCAATATGGAAATATTAACCAGTATTGCTATGGAAATTTAAGATTTAGAATTTTTGCGAAACAGTCAGTATTTTTGATACACTATATGTTCGCAATGAAATTCAAACAATTAAAGTTGAGTGTAAATCCAGTGCTGGTTTGGCACCAACATGTTCCACGCGGCGCTTCCAATTGGCTCCAAGATAATAATAGCGAAGGCTATCATATTTTGGGTCTATCTCTTTTTCCAACCTTGATTTAAGTTTTACCCACTGACCGGGGTCAACTTCAATTTCAAATACAGAAAACTGCACTCTTTGACCATAGTCCAGACATGCTCGCGCTATCTTTCTCAGTCGTTTAGAGCCTCCTTCTTTTTGATTACCAACGTCATATGTGACAAGTATTAGCATATTAATTCCAAAACCAAGGAGGATAGCAGTCAAGATCGCCTCGAAGATGTCTTGCAAGCAATTGCGCTTGAATAAACGGCGTTAGTCCAATTGGTGTTCGCTCATTGAGAAAAGGGTGAATCCTTGTTCTTTTTTTTCGTTCTTGCCAGGCATCTAATACCTTTTGACGTGAGTTATCCTTTAGCAGTACTGCACCACTTTCTTTATAGTGAAAATCATTTGAACGTATTTGCCCGCGGTTAATGAGAGTCAAAGCAAGTCTGTCAGCAAATGGGGCACGGAATTCTTCCACTAAGTCTAGTGCTAGACTAGGACGACCTGGACGAACTTTGTGAAGAAATCCGACCGCAGGGTCTAAACCAACAGCCTCACAAGCAGAACGACATTCATGTGTTAAAATAACATAAAATAGAGAAAGTAGTGCATTAATTGGGTCTAGGGGTGGGCGCCTTGAACGACCTTTCCAACGAAACATTTCAGATTTTGAACGTATAAGGTGATCAAAAACTCCAAAATAACTTTCTGCAGCTTTTCCTTCAATGCCTCGAAGTTGATCTATTGAAAGAGAAGGTTTTTGGACCGTTCGTAGTAGTGCATTTAACTCCTTAGAAGAAGTTTCTAGTTCTGAATAATTGCTTTGTTCCATGTCATCGCCGTAATCGCGAATATGCCGCCGAATAACCGACCGTTGATTAGCAACTTTCCCTATAACTATTGACCGAACAATTTCGGTAGCAGAATTTGCTAGGTCATATTGAGATCTACGGAGTAATACATTTCCTGAAACGGGTCCCTCAATTCTTGCCTTAAATTTTCCAAATCTATTCAATAAAGTGATTGTTATACCTTTTTCAGCACAATCAGAAATTAATGCAGGTGTAAGTAGTGCAGGTCCGAAGACAATGATTGAATTGAGCATATGCAAAGGGAAGCGGGCTTTTTCATTACCTTCAATTTCTGCTTTGAGGTTTTCGCCATCTTTTCGCAACAACGCTTCAGGTGAAGTTACATAGACGGTATTAAGTAATTTCTTCATTTATGGCTTTATTTAATTCGTTTTCCCGCCATTTATGAGCAGACCTTACAACAACTTTTGGTTGGCATTGATCATAAAGAGAACAGTTTCGGCATCGATTTTTATGAGTCGTTGGTGGAGGTGTTTTAAATTCACTAATTATACGAAAAAGGTCAAATGCAAGTTCTTCTGTAATCTTTCTCAATTTGCTATCAAAAGTGACTTTAACACGCCGTTTATTTTCACCGTAAAATATCGCTCCAGAATCAACAATGATACCCGTCATTTCTTCAAGGCACAATGCTTGAGCGCAAAGTTGAATTTCGTCAGCAAGAAAACGCTTAGGTGATCCTCTTTTGTATTCTACTGGAAAAGGAACTTCTTTGTCATTTTCTACAAAAAATTCAACAACATCTGCAACACCCGTTAATTTCAATCGTTCAGATGCTAACGGCATTGAATAAACCCGCCTGACACCTCTAATTTTGCGACTTCCACCTTTATCAACTAAAGAGTGTAGAATCCGACCTTCAGCGGTATACTTGTTTTCCTTCCAAATTCTTTCAACGTGAATTAGCGCAGCTTGCCGCAAACAATAGGCCGCATGCTGTAAAGCTGAAATTGGAACTAGCAAGTCATCATTTTGAGTTTTGTATTCTAGATGAATCAAACAATCTCCAAAACTTCCACATCATTGGGCACTTGATCATGATCAATTTTTATAATATAATCAGAGAATCTTCGCGCTGGAGGCAAATTCCCCAATTCTCTATCAGTAATTTCATGAAAATTATTATCAATTCTTCGTCCAATTTGAATAGATTCAAATAACTTGTGTGCTGGTGCATTCCCAAGTTTTGAAGAATGCCGAAATACAATTAATTTTCGCGTTGCCATTTCACCTCTAGCAGCAGACCGATCATGTTCAAACATGTTTTTCATTGCTTCAAAAAGTATTTCTAAGTCCTCATTACCAAAAGTAGTATTTTTTGCTAGTGCGGCTGAAACAAAACCATGGGCAACATATAAACCATAGGGAACAATATGCTTTCTTCCCATAGTACGATTTTCACTACGCTCCTCATCGGATCCTTCTGATCTCTCTTTTTGTTCTTTCTCGTTTGTAGCTGCCATACGAGTTATAGTGATTTCAGAAGGATGTATAGGTTCCACAGAAGAAGCAAATGTTAACTGCACCGGGCCCCTTACTTGGCCGCAATTTACTTTTGTTGACATAACAGCTCCAAACGTTCGTATATCAAAAAAATTTGTACACATCCAATTTCTTAGTTTGTCCACATTTTTTTCTTTTGGATTGTTAAGTGCTTTGTTTGTTTCAGGTATTTCGAGTGCCTTATATGCTTCACGATGCTTTTCGTTTAATATATCACCTTCTTGTACGTAAATACGAAAGCCATCGGTATCATTTTTTGATAATTGCACATAATTGCGAATTTTACGTTTGATACACACGTCGGTAATTAATCCTTGGTTGGTGAAAGGGTCGTAACGTGGCATATTTCCCGCATCGGGGTCACCATTGGGATTACCATTCCTTACATCAAAAATTAACGTAAAATCATGTCTGCAGTTCAACTCTGTCATTTCGATACCTCATTAGTTTGAATAGAACTTTCTTTTTTCCTAAAAAAATCGTTGCGCTGATGGTAATAACCAATACCAAACATGGCTTGCTCAGAAAGGTTAAGTGATATTGGTATTGGGTCTTTGTCAGGGGCCATTAATTCCATTATGGAACCAACTAATTTTTCAAGATTGACCGCCTGACCAGGCTTTGATTTGCGTATTTTGCTTAAATGCTTTTGGCTGCCGTCCATAAGCGTTGAAAATGCTTGTTGGGGCGAAGCTGATGCAAGCCCAAAATATTTGTCTTTGACAGATGAATTTACATTCCCGAGTGCATCGCCTTGAATTTTTTCATAAGCGGCAAACAAACGTCCAAGAACATAGCCTCTATCCGAAAAATCTTTATTTAGAGTCATTGGTACCTCTCTTTTTAAATTTCGTATTAAAATTGCTTTCATAACCCCAACTCTGGGAGTTGAGATATTTCCATCAGCCCTAATCCGAATTAATGAGTTTGTTAATAGACTGAGAGGATAAGGTTTACCAGATAAAATTGAATCCAAAAACTCTCCAGCTAGTCTAGGAATAATATTCTCTCTTTTATTCTGGACTGCAAGACTTGTTACGATTTTCATAATAGAATAATTATTTTCACTTTCTGAAACTTTAATTTCTGCAATGTACTTGCGAAAGTTATCAATTAGATGTCCAAAAGTTCCTTCCCAAAAAAATCTTACAAAAATTCTGCTTTTGTTTGGGGAAAGACCTAAAACAAAGAATTCAATGTTATCATCAAGTTCTAAATTAGATAAGCTATCGCCACGTTTAATGGCTTGTAATTTATCTTTTATCTTTATGTCAGAAATTTCTTCTTCTGTTCTTGGATTGAGAAATTCAGAAAAAATCGAAACTGCCTCCTCAGAGGTTTTTGCATTGGAACAAGATGACCAGAAAACAACCGTGGTTTCGCCTATTCGAATTTTATGAGTGTTATCATTGAGAAAAGCATTTAAAGCAGTTGAATATGAAAATGCAGAATGTGATGAAATAGGAACGTTATCACCTTGGTCACGACCATACGATTTAAATGGGGGGAGATTAAATGAAATTAGTGGAGCACCACTTGATTGTGTGCCCCATACTCCTTTAATATACGGGTGGGTTGGTTCAATAGGTCCGTGTTCGCCAGTCAAAAAGCAGACGGATTGACCTAATTTAGTTGTCTTATCATGCCATCCATTCATTTTGATTGACCAGAGTTTTTCAATTTCATGGTTCTGATGGAGAAATCGATCATGATAAGTATCTTCATGTGCAAAAATACAATTTACCATTTCTGTAGATTTTATTTTATTCGTAAGTTTCTGAAACTGATTTTTATTTGGAAGCCAAGATCTGATAAATTTACAAAAGGCCTTGATTTCAATGTGTTCACATTCGCTTAAAAAATTTAAGTGCTTTGTTTTAAACTCATCGTGTTTTCGTTTTCCGAAATCAGTTTTAACAAGTTCAAAGCACTTATTTTTGTCATTAAAATCGACTCCAAACAGGTATACCATATTATCCCACAAAAAGTGTGGGGCTAACTTTTTGCCTGTTCGACTTGGTGAGGAAGGTAAAGGAAGAACCTTTGGATATGAATGAGTCGATTTTGCTTGGGTTTGTCGTAGGTCCATGACATCAAAATCATTCCCGCGATCCTTTAATATGATACAGTATGAAATTTTTTGGTTTGCATAGCCAAATTTAAGCCTCCGTTCTTCGGGCAATTGTTGATATGCTGTGATTAGACTAGAAAAGAGACTCATTTTTTTATTTTTTCACTTCCAGGTTGAGGAACATCAATAATGCCTTCTTTCAAAGTTGCCCTAAATAAAAGTGGTATTTTGTTGGGGTCTTCATGTTCAATGTCCCAAAGCATAAACCCGAGGTCACGTGGAGAACCAAATCCTAATTCGTAATTTTGATCATCAATATTTACTCTAGGAAGATTTTTATCAGAATCAATTAGCTCAAAATGTGCCGCAAACTCACGAGTACCAAGACATGGTTGATGAAAACATTGACCTTTTCGTGCTCGTCGTTTAAACATTTCTGAATGTTTGGCACTATTATTATCTTGATTTGTGTCTCCTAGTATAACAAAGTGAGCTTCTATCAAATAGTCTGGATTCACGATAACTGAGGATGCTCTTTGTTGTCTGGCCTCTTCAATAAATAAACTTAATGACCCTTTGGTTGCTATTTTCCCAACCTCATTGCGCCGTATTGATTGAAATATTATTGGCTTTAACACATGAATGCGGTCAATGACCCACCTTATTTGGGGTTTCCAGTAAATTGCCTCCAATATACCCCTAGCAGCTGATGGAGTCATGACATCATAACTTGTTCTCTCAACCTTTAGCTCAGGTCTAGTAAAAAGCGCATATTTCCCCCATACATGGAGGCAAATTCCATAATTTTGCTTAGTTTGTTTATTGCTTGGGTTAATCATATTACATTATATCCTCTGCCAATATAATCTAATTCCCGCCAATTTAAACCCGTTTCATAAGTGTATAATGAAATATTTTCTAAAACACAAAACTGGTCTCCCCTGATTTCAGGTGATTTGTAAGATGCGTGACCGTTTTCAATTAAATCGCAACGAACCTTCATTGGAACCTGAACTGAGAAACTTTGCACTTGACGAGCTATATCATACGATTTTATTGATCGGTCACTTAACTTTTTTGAAATATTATCACCTTGAGAATCCAGCAATATTATTACTGGAACCATATTATTTTGGATCAGTTCAAACTCATTAGACACACACCGGTAAGGTAAAATTGGTTCTTCACTGCCAAGCTTAAATTTATCTACTAATTCTTTCCCCATGAATTCAGGGGATTTTTGCCAGTAGATTTCTTCAAACCAATCCCTAATTGCCTCCGGGGCAACCAAACTTTCGTGTTTTCCAGCAATTCGCCAAGTCGCCTCAGCGTCTAAAGCAATTTCAGGTGGAGGATTTTGGTCCTTTACAGGTTTAAAGACTTTCAGGATACTTTTTTCAAGTGAATTTCTTCCTTCTCTATTCACTCTCCCAGCAGCCTGAATGATGCTATCTAAGCCAGCTTCGGCTCGCCACCCAATAGGAAAATCAAGGTCAACACCTGCTTCAATTAAGCTTGTGGCAATTAGTCGACAATCCATCCCCTCTTTTAGTCTCCTGTTTACCTCCTTTAGGATTTCTTTACGGTCGTGAGCGTGTTGCCTAGTTGTAAGGTGAATTAAGCCTTTAAGGTTATTTTCTTTACCTAATTCATAGAGTTCTAGGGCATGCTCACGAGTATTTAAAATGACGACCCCTTGGCGATTATGTTTTAATTCGGAAATTAAATTTTCATCTGACATAGATTCTGCATCAATAACGCGAGCACGTTGCATTCTCTTTGCAGCTTCAACTGGTTTTGGTGCTAATTCCCTCCCCTCTAATTTTAAGCCCCCATTTCTTAATTGCCGACTATCAAAAGCTGGCTGTGTTGCGGTGCAAAAAATAACACTACACCCATAGTGGGAACATAATACATCAAGCATTGCTAGTACTGGCATTAATAGATGCCGTGGCAAACATTGTGCTTCATCTAAAATGATTATTGAATTTGCGATGTTATGAATTTTTCGACATTTTGAAGGACGCACTGAGAATAAACTTTCAAATAATTGTACATTTGTAGTAACAATGATTGGTCGAGCCCAATCTTCCATTGCGAGCCTAAGTTTTTTTTGGGCCTCTAAACTTCCTTTTTCATCAATTGATGAGTGATGCTCTAGAACAACATCCTCATCACCAAACAAATTACAAAATACGGATGCGGTTTGTTCAATAATTGATGTGTATGGGATTGCATAAATTATTCTTCGGTGTCCAAATTTTTTGGCATGATCTAATGCAAATCCCATAGAAGCGAGTGTTTTGCCACCTCCTGTGGGCACAGTAAGGGTAAACAATCCGGGCTTCATTATTGCATTTTTACGGATATGCTTGAGAGTATTAAGCCGATGAGTGTTCACTTCAGAATTCTTACCCGACGAAATCAGTTTATCCATGTGTTGATTATAGGAATCTAGTAGATATTGTATTTTTTCTCTTAAATCGCTTTGCGTTCTTTCGGGTAAGCGACCTTCTAGATTTTGATAAAATAACTCAGTATCACGATAATCTGAATCGACAAGGGAAGAGAAAATCATCCTACCTGCTACTGACAAATCAAAACCAGCAGTATTTTTAGACCGAATTTTTGAGAGTATTTCATGAGCAGATGCCGTAAGGTCTCCTGGGGCGCAGTGCATAAGCAAATTAATTTTTTTATTTAATTCTGGTATAGTGTTATTCTTATGAGAACTTATTCGCTTTGTAAGATTTGAATTTGTATTATCTAAGGTATTTGGTAGACCAGCGTGATGTCCGAGAATTACATGAGCAAGTAATCGAGCTATTAGCTTCTGATTAGGATCTTTTGCGAAGTCAATCAAGTATCTCCCGCCAGCGGTAGAATGGTCAACTCGAACTTTCTTTGAATCATCAGTCAAAACCTTATCAAATTCAGGATTATACTTTCCGAAATCATGAAAAGCTCCGGCAAGGTAAGAGATTTTTGATAGATTAAACGGTTCTGCAATATTTGCCGCAAGTTTTGCAACATTTGAAAGGTGACTCTCAAGTGGCTGCCAGTCACTTCGGTCTTTATTTTTTCCAGAATGTGCGTACGCTTTCATAACAATATTGGATTTTTAAAGTTCAAATACGGGGTGAGATTAGATTATTTGTTAAATCATAATTTTTCAAGCTGTTTCTGACTGTTTTGGGTTTAGGTTGGAAGTTTTATTTCAACCTTGTACGACCGAAACCCTTTGGGGAATATTGGTTCTAATACCTAATTGACGAGCAAAAAATTATGAATTCATATTAAGAACACTTTCATTCTATCATCACTATAGCATTAATTGTTAACAAAGGGTTTAAACATTCTTATATCCAAACAAACTTCTCTGATTGAGGTTAAAATAGCCACCATTGGCAATATGACACCCCACATTATGGCGTCGTTTTTCATGAGATCTTGAGTGACCAAAAAAAATTGTACTACCTCTCAGAGAAGAACAAGAAGGCGTGGTGAGCAGTTTACTAGATGGGTCAGAACGCTATTTTAGTTATTATTTTTTCGGGTGGACATTTTTTATAATCTGGTATTCGTCTTCCAAAAAACTAGAAAACCACATGACGAAGATAAAATGATCCCGGTGTCAAGATTCAGAATCCTTGATTCAGTTGAAAAAATTTATAACTTAATGGAGAGGATGAGAGAAAATGGCTATCAAGATACCACCAATACCAATAGAAAGGTCAAGGAGGGATCCGAACGGGGATCAGTGGGATCCGTGGGCGAAACTCAAAATGACGCAACAGTTCGCGGAAATACTGAAAATACCGGTGTTCTCGAATCCAGTGTCAATGTATCTGAATCAGTACCCGGAACAAACACCGGGCGTAATGCAGATGGCAGTGAGGTTCAATCAGGCACTGTGGGAGGGAACGTACGCTCGACTGCTAGTGGAACTCCTCCAACCGGATCTAACACTGGAACAAGCACTCGAGGAACAAGTACCACTAGACGACCCGGAAGCGGAAATGTACGAGATGGTAACAAGCGAAGCAGCATAAAAAAAAAGAAAGTCGTAACTACTCAGGTAGTCAATAGAAAAACGCTTTGACCACCTTGTGCAATATAGTCTTCACGATCATAACCAACGTGACTCCTTGCCCCAAAAGGATCGGGAGCGCCGCCGCCGGCGACCAAGTCATAACTGGGTCCTCCGCTTCGGTCATCATCGTGAGGCTACTCTGCGGTGTCTCCATAACCCGCCTGTTCCCGCCACCAATAATCTGGCTGAGCGAGATATACGTCCTGTGAAACTCAAGCAGAAGATCTCAAGGAGCTTTCGAACCGAAGCCGAAGTGCGAGAATTTGCGGTTCCACGCAGTGTGTGAGAGGCCAACCGCAAACGCAGGGTGAACGCACTTGATGCCTTGGGAACCAATCCGGGTGGGCTGATGGTACGGTTTGCTTCCGAGGCACCAGCACCTGACACTTAAAATACTAGTCCTCCACAAGATCCTTGTTCAGCCGATGATGCTTTACTAATCTGACACTGATACTACCTGAGTAGTTACAGAAAGTCAATGAAGTATCCAACGTCTATTAAGAAATTACTGGGGAATCACTGATTTTTTAGCAGCTAACAAGAGTTTTGAGTAAACAAGTCATATAATTACCCTCGTAAAATAAAAGCCAGCACAAGAATAATTTGAGAAGCCGATTCGAGATAAAAATCTACAACAGGTGAAATTATATTTGCATCGCCATTGAGGTTATTGTATTAAGGTGGGATTGTATTAGGAGAAACATTATGTCAAATCATGAGTTGCCGGAATATCTATCCCAAGGAGAACCTCCCCGCCTGTTCTCGGTTCTTTCAGATACTTCCAAAGAAAAGAGAACCATGGCGGCATTTCTGTCATGCATGGCAAGGGTCCAAATACTTGCTGAGGAACTCCTTAAAAGCGCTAATCAAAAAATTGGTAAAAGATGTAAAATTGAATGTTATGTTGAGGTCGTTCCTTCCATTTTACCCGACGACAGAAACCTTCGCCCCGACGGTATGATCGTTCTGCGCATCGGGAAGAGAGAATGGAAAGCAATTTTTGAAGTGAAAATTGGGAAAAACCAACTGGACAAATCACAAATTGAAGATTACCGCAATCTGGCTAGGGCAAATGGGATCGATTGTCTCATTACAATTTCTAACCAATTCACTACGGTCCCGACTTCTCACCCCATTGAATCTGTCAGAAAGAGCCGCTCAAAAATTCCCGTGATCCATTGGTCTTGGATGCACGTTTTAACCACAGTTGACTTGCTCATTAGCGCGGAGGGTAACTCTAACAAAGATTTTATTTTCCTACTCAATGAATTGCGGCGGTTTCTTGCCCATGAAAGCGCAGGAGTCAGAGGTTTCGACCAAATGCCACGAGAGTGGACTGAGCTGAACAAATTTATTTCAGCAGGAGGCGATATCGCCACCCAACCTGATGAAGCACAAATAATCCTAGGAGCTTGGCACCAAGAAATTCGTGATTTATCCCTAGCCCTAAGCCGCATGACGGCAACACCAGTTACAATAAAATTGCCTAGAAAACATTTTCTAAATACGGACTTGAGATTCCAATCTGAACTCGCAAATTTATGCAGCAAAAGGCAGCTTGCAGTTGCTCTAGATATTCCTGGAGCCGCTGCCCCGATTGACATCGTCGCTGATCTGGCACGGCGTTGCGTAGACATAGGAATGACGCTCAATGCACCAAGAAACAAAAAAACAACAAAAGCACGAGTGAATTGGCTGCTGCGCCAAATCAAAACAAGCGAATTAGATAATTTGCATCTACGGATTACTTGGGAAAATAGTAAAGGGTTCACACAGCATTCGTTACTAGATATTGAAAAAAATAACGACTTGGTAGATGAATTTAAACTCAATAGTGTGCCCAAAAATTTTCACTTGTTTGAGTCAAACTGTTTGGGGATTCGATTTACCCAACAGCGCAACTTCATTAAAGACCTTGAGCAATTAGTACCTGACTTTTACGACAAAGTTGGTGTACATCTCACTGCGTGGCAAAGACCAGCACCGAAAATTATAGAAAATAAGTCTGAACCCTCCGACGTCACTCCGGAATCAATATCTGAAGAAGCAGATTCATTTGCTATAGATACTTGAACTTCAAATAGGTTTAATTTTCTGAGTAAAGTCAATTAAATCCTACCTTTCCAAATTTCTTTCAGATATCTTTGATACAAAACTAGACTAAAGCGTCACTTCTACGATGACAAAAATTGCACTGATAACAGGTATTACAGGTCAAGATGGTGCCTATTTAGCTGAATTTTTGCTGAAGAAAGGTTATCAGGTTCACGGTATCAAAAGACGCACATCACTGTTTAATACAGCGCGAATTAATCATTTGTTTGAGGGAGATTACGGGTCAACAGGACAATTCGTTTTGCATCACGGTGACATGACCGATAGTTCAAGTCTTACGAATGTACTTAAAGTCACCGCTCCCGATGAAGTCTATAATCTTGCCGCTCAAAGCCATGTTATGGTATCCTTTGAAGAACCTGAATATACGGCAAACTCAGACGCTCTTGGTACCCTGCGGTTGCTTGAGGCAATCAGATTTTTGGG
>MPNP01000042.1 GCA_002239085.1 Rhodobacteraceae bacterium bin131
CAAGAACAACTTTAAATGGATGTATGCATTTGGTAGCGCTATTTTAGTTATTTTGATTATGTTGGTGATTCCTGTGGTCATGGAAGTTTTCGCATTATAATCTTTACATCAGGTTTGCGAACACAACCTCCCGACTTGGACCCTATTGACTTGGTTCAAATCATTCCCTTATTCAGAATACTCCTTACTCATCTTTAACATATTTCTCTCCAACAAGTGTAAATTACGGCTCAATTCAACTTTTTTACACACCCTTAATTTAAACTATTACCATATACCCGATAGTTACGTGTCCGAGGGCTCTCTACAATCTCTCAAGTAGTACCCCCTCTATTTTAGGAGGTTGAACCCGCCACACACCAACACTCAATCTCCATCATGTTGACCAGAGCAACCAAATCAGGAACCGCCAAGACGGTTCACTACGCATGACCCCTCGACTGGCGAAAATTCACGGCATGGTCAATCGGTCAAGCACATGACCTTGCCACGGACAACGACACGTTGTGCCTGTGCGGATAACACAACCCTCCATGTTCGCACGACGGCGACACCAGATGCTATCCTAACCAAGGTCGATCAGGACATGGGACTATCACCACCGCTCATGAAGGGACGCAAAGTCAGTCGTTTAACCGGACATTGATGCGGTAAGAGACGGGATGAAACCCGCACGACACTCAGAACACTCAAGTGCCGGAAGTTCAACTTAGTCGTGCCCCTTGAATTTAAACACCCCCATTTCTATTGGCTTTTGAGCACTTAATGTTAAAGATGGGATAGCTGATTCACTGAATTAAGAGGAAAAGGATCATTGTTGAAAACAAATTAGATCACAAGGAATGGTACGAAAGACGAGGATAAACGTGACTGTCAGGATTGAGGTCAGGCAATAAAAACTGGTACAATAATACTCAATTAAAGGGTGAAGTGAATACTTTCACAGTCTCAAGGTCAAGTTAGGGCTATCGCATTTAAAATTTTACAATGGTTTTGCTTGCTGACGAACTCTATACTGTCAACATTGTTAGCCAGTAAAGGAAAGAACAATCCTTTCATCTCCTTCTGGAAATAATCGGCGAGGGTCAATGACGTGAAATGTGATCGAATGGTATTTCAAATGCGATAGCATTGCCTTGTTCTGCCTCGTCAATTGTATTGTTTTGATCGAATAGGAGAAAAAGCAGGTGGCAACAACTGAAACAGTTTAAATGCGATAGCCCTGAGTTCAAGTGTGTCCATTGCGGTCGAAAGATACACATAGACGGAACCACCAGTTGTGTTCATCAGCTGTTGTGTTTAGCCTAGTATCACGCCTTCATTGAATTGATGGATAAAGGCGAGATACTAGGAAGAAATACTGCTTGCAATTAATTGGTGTTGACTGTTGACAGAATGACAGAGAATAATGCAAACAAACTACATCATTTCAATGGTTTTGTGATACTAGGTATCTGATATATTGTGGCATGAAGGGAATGTGATAGCGGTGATGCGGGTGGGACGACCCCGATGGACAATGGAGAACGAAACTGTCAAAATTTGGTCATCTGATGCGGGTGGATACCGGTGAGAACACCATTTCGGACATGGTCATCACAATTGTTCGCATGACTTTGCTTATCTGGCCATCCTGGCCTTTTTCATGGACCCTATTATTGAACAGTGGTGTGGCATGGTACACCGAGCCCATGCCGTATATCCAACCAAGAGTAGACTAAGGAAGAAAATATGGAGTAAATTTAGGGATTGCTTGATGGGTAGTCGGGAAACCTTCTATCTTCTATTATGTGACAAACGCAAGGACATTCATTGAATCCATCGTCACCAATCCCCCATGACCAGTCACCATGTTTCGGGTGTGTTCATTTCAGGGTTTCTAAGTTTATTAAATTGATAATAAAAATAGGGAAAAGCCATAGGATGAATCACGTCTACCCTAAAACCAATAGAAGCATTAATGATGGCGATAATAAAAATTAGCGGGAATGGCTGGCCGTATCTTGGCATAATTGTATTCTTGCAACGGATCGCCAACTAATGGGATAAAAAGGAATTTACGATTACGGAACCCTTACCAACGGGAACTCTCAGACAATGACGAAGTCAAATATCTCACGCTCAAATACAATGAAGAGTTTGAGCCGATCAAGGATACTCCAGGCAATGTACCAAGACAATAATGCAGTTTTCCTTGAAAAGGAAACGCCAAAGTGAGTAATAATTTCTTAGGGGAAATAAGTATTTAATTCCCTCATGAATAGTCTTATTTTCACAATTATTGCCATTTAATCATGTGACAATTCATTCAGAATATCAATTAATTCTTTTAATTCCCTATTTAGTGGAACTTCGAATTGCAGCGCCCTCCCCGTCGTGGGATGATTAAATTCCAACTTAACTGCTCGCAATGCCTGTCCAATTACATTTTGATTAATAAGAACTTCCGATAATTCTTTTCTCACTTGTCTTCCGCCCGCATAAGTTTGATCTCCGAGTATTGGATGGTCAATAAATTCCATGTGAACACGAATTTGATGGGTACGTCCCGTTTCCAACTTACATTCAATGGCTGAAACTTTTTCGTCAAAGTAAGTATTTACAACTCGATATCGGGTGACCGCAGATTTACCAAAGCGTTCATGAACACTAAATTTTACCCGATTATTTGAATGCCTGCCAATTAAGGTTTCAATCTTAATCCATTGATCACTTTCAAAAGTAATCCACGGTCTTTTTTTTATCACCGATGATGCTTTAGGGTGCCCGTGGACAAGGGCAAAGTAGGACCGTTGTGCTGTTTTAGCAGCAAATTGTTGAGTAAGCGAATGCATTGCTTTATCAGATTTGGCGGCCACAATTAAGCCCGAAGTGTCCTTATCCAATCGGTGAACAATTCCAGGTCGAAGTTGTCCACCAACACCTGCCATTGTACAACCACAATGGTGTATTAAAGCATTGACTAGGGTGCTACTTGGATTACCCGCACCAGGATGAACGACTAATCCGACTGGTTTGTCAACAACAATGATGTCTGAATCTTCATAAACAACATTAAGAGGTATATTTTCAGGGGCTAGCTCAGAACGATTGATTGGCGGAAGTGTTATTTCCAGGACTTGGTCAAACATGACCATATAACTTGGCGAAGTTACTGTTTTTTCTTGTAAATGAACATTGCCCGCCTTAATTAATTTAGTGATTCGACTCCGACTTAAATCTAACTCTTTGGGTAGGAGTTTGACTAACGCTTTGTCGAGACGCAAGGGCTCTTGCGTATCAATCCTAACTGTGATCACTTGAGGGTGTTTATTCATGCAACCAACCTTAGACGGCCCACCTCAACCGACCGGTTTAAAATGGCTTAAGGTGCTAGTTGCAGTTCTAACAACTACCCTTATTGTTGGGTTTTTAACAATTGTCATAATGGTTGTTTTCCGTTTAAACAATCTAAACCAACCGACTTTAAACCCTCTCCCAGCCACTATTCAAATCCCCAGTCAAGCCGGTATAGTAGGCTACACCGAAACACCAGAATGGTATTTGGTCGTCACACAGGACAGTGAAATCTTTGTTTTTGACCGCCGCAATGATAAACTCATTCAAACAGTAATTGTCCAAAATAACATAACAGAATAAATTGCTTTTGTAGAACCCAAATAAACTTCCATGGAATTTCCTAAAGAATTTTTAGATGAATTACACCGAGCAACATCCATCTCAGGAATTTTAGGAAAATTCGTCACTTGGGATTCGAAAAAAACTAAAGCAGCTAAAGGTGATTATTGGGCATGTTGTCCATTTCACTCCGAAAAAACTCCATCCTTCCACGCCACAGAAAGTACTAAAACCTACTATTGCTTCTCCTGCCAAGCCAAAGGAACGGCCCTCACATTTTTACAAAAAAATCGTGGCTTAAGCTTTATTGATTCTGTAAAGTTTCTTGCTGAAGAAGCCGGACTCGCACTCCCCAAACTCACCGGAAAAGAAAAACAGCAGGCTGACAAGTACTCTAAACTCTATCAGTTAAATCAATTAGCCGCTCAATATTTCCAAGACCGACTCTTTTCAAGTGAAGGTAAGAAATCCTTGGATTATATCATTAATCGAGGATTAGCCATTGAAACTGTAAAAGAATTTGGCTTGGGATTTGCTCCTTCTCATAATCAACTATTTGAGCACCTTCGTAGCATCAGTTCTTCCGATGAATACATTGTTGATTCTGGTCTTGCCAAAAAGCGGGATGTTGGCGAGGGAATATATCCCACCTTCCGAAATCGTATTGTTTTCCCAATAAAAAATTTGAGTGGCAGAGAAATTGCCTTTGGTGGCCGGGCAATGGACCCTAACAATCCAGCCAAATACCTGAATTCCCCTAATACCGAAATCTTTAATAAAGGCTCTATTTTATATAACCTCCAAGATGCCACAAAAAATATGGATAGAGCCACTCCTTCAATGATTGTTGCCGAGGGATACCTTGATGTCATTGCTCTCAGCGAGGCCGGATACAAATCTACAGTTGCTCCTATGGGAACAGCATTAACAGAACAGCAACTTAAAACTTTATGGCGATACGTACCAAAACCAATATTTGCAATGGATGGCGATAATGCAGGACTTCTCGCTGCAAGTCGTATTGCCGAACTTGCCCTATCGTTGCTCTTCAAGGCTAATGGAGCTAAATTTTGCCTTATGCCAGAAGGGATAGACCCTGACGATTTCATACGAAAGTTCGGACCCCAATCCTTTCAGGAGCGACTTGATCATGCCCATGAATTGTGGGAGTTTTTGTGGCATCTAGAAACGCAAGGAATGAAAGCCATCTCAAGTCACCAGCAGGATACCATCAATGCCAATCTTCAAGACAAATTGCGAACGATTAAAGATTCAAGCATAAGAGGAATTTATAAATCCCGAATTCGAACCCTTTTCTTTGAAACCTTTCTGCGCAAGGAATCAGGAAAACAAAAAATCCTTAAAGATGTTGACACCAGTGAATTTAAAGATTTCCTTAAAGGAGCACAAAACTTACGCGAACTTTCAAAGGTCTATCAACTTGAAGCTCTCATTTTGGGCATTCTAATCAAAAACCCTCAGTTAATCCCCGCATTCAGTGAACTTCTTGAAGAATTTGAATTTTCAAGTGAAAAAGAAACCTTTAACTCAATAAAGCTGGAGTTATTATTAGGTGATTTTAAAACGGTTGACACCGAGACAATAAAATCTCAAAGTGCTCACAGCCAAGCAATTACTGACATTTTAGAGCTGAATCAATTAGACATTTGTAAAGAGTTTGCGAGTACTTCAGACGATAGTCAGAAATCTAAGCTTCTCAAGAAGGCATTTGCTGTCTTGGAAAGTGAGAAATTTTGTGATGAGGTATCAAGTGAGATCATTAATTCTTCATCAAATCTGGATACGAAAGAAAAATTGTTCCTGAAACTTAGGGATGAAAAAAGACGCTTTCCATTTAACTCAGATGAATCCGATGCCGAAGCATTCAGTGCAGAAGATAATCCAATCCAAGCCGAAGAAAAGGTTAAGCAGTATATCAATGAATTGCAATCAGAGGCGTTGGATTTGCCTTCCAGAAATACAAAAGAAGCACAGTTCCAAGGAGTTATTGACGAAAATTCTGATGATGATTTGGAAGAATTAAAGAAACTCACCCAGTAAAATACAAATCGTCTTGTCATTGATTTTTGAAGGTTCTGAATAAATTCTATTTCCTAACCCTTTGAAATGTATTTTCTTATCCTATTTAGTAGCGAAGTTCATTCTACTCATTGTCAATTTTTTTTGAGAGGGGTTAGTTTTTTGCAGATACCAATAGAAAGAACCATATCACTGAACTTATTCAAGCCCAGAATTACTTCTGTTTACTCATTCAAATTGCTGAATAATCAAGTTTCATGATGAATTCAGATTCTGATTACTTGAACGGAAATTACGATTCCACTAAAGAAGAAGAACCATTTGGTGCAATTTTTGACAACCCTGAAGCAGAAGAAATCAATGAATTAGTTGTAGAACTCACTACTCATTCACTTAATGGTGAGCAGATTCAAATTTCTGATATTCAAAATCTCTTAACCAACTATTCTGACGTTGAGGAGAAACTAGAAAAGGTTATCACCATCCTTGAGCACCAAGGCATTGAAGTTGTTCGCGATGATTCGAACTATACCCCACCAATCCCCCCCAAGACGAATTATCATAGTTCCACAGCATCTAGTACCGAAGGGGATGAAGAGGTTGAATTTACTCCAGATGAAGAAATCGCACTCACTCAGGAAATTGCCAAAAATATGGAGAAGATCACTGATGTCATCTACTCCCTACCGGTAACGTTCAGAACGATAAGTCTATACTCTCAGGATCTTGAGAAGCAGAACTCATCGTTGAAAGACTTTGTTGACATTCAATTCAGCCTGTTGCGGGAAACAAATAATTTCTCTTCGCGGAAATTTAAAAACAAACCCTTCAAACACAATCTTATTAATGATTTTACCATACCAGAGACATTCTCTCTCAATGGCTCAGCACACAAATCTCTCTTACGAGACCTAAAGCGATTTAATCGTCATTATGTAAAATTTAGTGACTTGTTTGAGCGCCGATTTAGTTATCGATGTCAACCTTCACTTCGATATACTAAAGCCCAGACTAGAAAGCTTTTTAGAGAGCGCGACAGTATTGGTCAGATTGCGGCTCGAATTTCACTTAATTATCAAAACATTGAAAGTATAATTGCGCGATTTGAGCCATTACACGCCGAGCTTGAAAAAACTGAGGCCAAGCTTGCCGCAATGATCAAAAAAACTAAATTCCGAGAGATCGATTTCCAACAGTTTTGGCAAGATTATAATTTATGCGAGGATATTACTGATCTTGAAAACACAAAAGCCCCCCCAAAACTTCAGAAGTTGATCCTGTCTCAAAAAACCTTTCTGAAAAATGCTAGAAAAACATACCTTAAAATCTGGCAAGAGATCGGCCTTGAAGCGGACGAATTTAAAAATGTGTTCAAACAAATCACTATCGCAAAAGCCACATTGGATACAACTAAAAATACCTTGCGGGCTAAGATGAAGCCCTTGATAGACCGGCTTGTAAAGGATAGTACTCTCATCAACCCAAACACCGCGGAGATTATTTCTCTTGCCGAAAAGGCTCTCTCGGAAGCCATTTCAACCTTCAATTATAACCAAGCAGGATTTAGTGGTTATGTCAACCTCAAAGTCCGTATTGCACTTGGATTAACTGTACCAGACAATAAAGATGGGGTTCACGACGATTTTCATTTTGATGATGAATTTGAAAATTTTGATGAGTTTAGTGATGACTCTTTTAGCGATGAGTTTGAACAGCTCGGTGGTGTTTCACCTATCCAATCATCAGGAACAGGGGCACTTGTTGAGACCACAACCCCAAATCTGCCAGTTGATCGAACCGTTGATCCCATACGATTGTACTTCAAGGAAATGGGGAGCGTGGATCTCTTATCAAGAGAAGGGGAAATAGCCATTGCTAAAAGGATTGAAGCGGGAAGAAATGAGCTAATCTCAGCCTTATCAGCAAGTCCACTAACTTTTAAAGCAATTTCTATTTGGTATAAAGAAATTCTTGAAGGAACAGCATCCCTTCGTGATGTCATTGATTTAGATGCAACATACCAAGAATTGCAAAAGCCACAAGAACCAGAGTATGAAGATTTTATTGCCAACCATGTCCGCCGAATCATTCTTGAGTTAACAGGTCAATTTGAGCAGTATTCGATGCAAAGTCGGGACCGGGTTTCGGCTTTACTTGATCCTGAGCAAAATTTTAATAATACCAAACAAAATAAACTCAATGCTTTGCACAAGAACCTTACGGGACGGTGCAAACACATCAAACTGAATGATCCTCAAATATCGGCTTTGGTCAATAAAATATGCGCCTCTCATAAGGTCTTCCAAAAAATTGACAAACAAATCTTAAAGGTTTCTAAACAAGAACAGTTTGACCTTCAGCCTTTCAGAGACTTTCTTTATTCCACGGCTGCCAATCCCTATTGGCTTAATTTAGCCACGGCTGAGGTGTGCTCAAAGATAGCGAATGATTTTGAGCAGAAATTAAAAGATAACTTTGATGATATTCACCAAACCCTGCTCAATATATCCACATTAACGTGTTCCTCTCTGAATGAATCTCGTGATCTCATCAACTTGGTGAAAAAAAACGGTAAGCTTCCGTCCAAGATTGAGTTTGAGGGTGATAAGTCCTTGAATTACATTCTGCAAACCTGCCCAGGATTGATCAAACCCGTTATAGACCATTTAGGTAGTGTTGTGGCTGGCCAAGTTCGTTATTCGGAAGTTGTGAATCCTGAAAAGGTATTTAGTGACCTCGTGAGCAGTGGAAAAATCGCCTCAACCAAGAAAATTCATCACAAGCGAAAAGAAAAAATTATTCGTGAGCATTGTCTTGAATCGTTTGAAGAATTAGTGAAACTCTTTGGGTCACTCAATGACGCTTATGATACCACCTATATCCTTCATCATGACGCGCTTGATGGACACGATACTCAAAATGATCAAAGCAACTATTTTCAAGGGCGAACGCGACTCTTCCAACTCATTGCGCGACTGCCTTTTAAAATGGATTTTTCGGCGCAAATAACGAAACAAATTCAACAACTTGAAAATCAACTTGCTGAACTCGATGCACACCTCAGTTCATTTAGTCAGAGTGTCAATCTCACCCCCCGTGAATTTAGAGATTATCTATTGAATCTCGCTATGAACTCTAACTGGCGTAAAGCGTGTTCCGGCAAAAAGGGTAAGCGATGGAAAGAGCTCAATAAAAAGATGAGCCTGATCACTGAGGTTAACGACCTTAGACAGCGCATTGTTGAAACCTCAACCACTGTGGGAATGACCCGAGCTGAGTTTCGTAAGCGGTTCCCTGAATCTTGGTTCAATATTCATGGCAGTTTATTCCCTGATAAAAGAACCCATGTCATTCAGCAGTTGTTTGAACTTCCTATAACCATCTTTGAAATTTCCTCCTGGCAAGAAAAACTTAGCATTTCCGCAATTGAGATTGCGGATGTTGTTGATGTTCAATCAACCTTTGAAAATTTTAAATCCCTTGCTGTGAAATCTAAGAACTCCTCTTCCAAGAATGGTCAATCAAACGGGATTGATCTCGGTAATGGTTTTAATGAATCCTCGTCCTCTAGTGACAGTGAGTCTGAAGTCAAATCCAATCATTCCGTTACTGAACTTGAAGACCTCGTTAGGGTCCCTGTTCTTGCGAAGCTCAGATTGATTGATACCAAGCTAAAAGACTTTGAAGAAATCAAAGTCAAACGGGTCAATAAAGAAATTGACCCCACGCAAAGATTCACGATTACACAAGAAAGGCGCTATCACAGACAGCTCAAGGAACTTGTTAAACTTACTCAATCTGTTTGCCTTAATCAAAAACGAATTGAAGCCCTTGTTGACCAGTTGACTGGAATCAACAATCGCCGCATTAAGTTGCAGTCTAAAGCCCGTCGATTAGCCAAGCACGCCGGAATTCCTGCCCGCGAATTTATTGAACAATGGCAGTTAAATGAATTAAATTGCAATTGGATTGACTCAATTCACTCTGACCAGTCTGAAGGTTGGCAGGTGCTTCAAGCCAAATACTCCGAAGAGATAAAAACAATCCAAGAAGAAATGATTCATATTGTTCACACCATCGGCTTGAAAATGGGAACAGGATTGCCAAGATTGCAGGATTACATGCTTCCCAATGGCAAACTGAACCCCGAGGCCAATACTGCTTACGATACCGAATTTTTATCGCTGATTGGTCGGGTTAACAAAGGTGAGAAAGAAGCACAACTCGCTAAGAAGGAAATGGTTGAATCCAACCTACGACTCGTTATCTCCATCTCCAAAAAATATACAAATAGAGGCCTTCAACTCTTGGATTTGATTCAAGAAGGTAATATCGGGTTGATGCGAGCTGTAGATAAGTTTGAGTATCGGCGGGGTTACAAGTTCTCAACCTATGCCACTTGGTGGGTACGACAAGCCATAACGCGTTCAATAGCGGATCAGGCCAAGACCATTAGAATCCCAATACATATGATTGAAACCATCAACAAATTAAGGCGAACTCGCCGCCAACTCCAGCATGAACTCAAACGTGAAGCCACACCAGAGGAACTCGCCGAAAAGTTACAGTTACCACTTAATAAAATAAATAAAGTATTAAAAGTTGCGAGTGAACCCGTCAGCCTAGACACACCCATTGGTAATGAAGATGACAGTAAACTTGGAGACTTTATTAAAGATCAAGATGCAATTCTTCCAATCGACAGTGCAATTCAGCAAAATCTCAAGGAAACAATAGGCCGTATCTTGTCCGGATTACCGCGACGAGAAGAAGAGGTTTTACGCTTGCGCTTTGGTATCGGGGTGCCAACTGAACATACGCTTGAAGAAGTGGGAGAGATTTTTGATGTTACCCGTGAACGTATTCGCCAGATTGAAGCCAAAGCCTTAAGAAAACTTACAACACAGAGTCGGTCAAAGACGCTCAAACCGTTTATTGAAGAATAAAATTGGAACTTGACTTTGTAGGTGATTAGTTCAAAACTGTTATCGCATTATGAGATGCCCTTTTTGTCATTCAACGAATAGTCGTGTTTCTGACACTCGCCCAATAGAAAATGGCGAATCAACGAAGCGACGGCGACTTTGCCCAGAATGCGGTGAACGCTTTACAACCTTTGAACGTATTCAGCTACACATTAAATATGTAAAAAAATCAAGCGGAGTATTTGAAGAATTTGATCGCGATAAATTACGTCAGTCGGTCATGGTTGCATTGCGAAAACGACCTGTAAAACTTGACCAGATTGAACAGCTTGTATCAACAGTTATTAATGATCTTCATAAGCTTGGGGAGAAGGAAATCAATTCCAGTACGATAGGTGAATATATAATGAAGGCCCTTGTTGGCCTTGATATTGTCGCTTATATTCGCTTTTCTAGCGTTTACAAAGACTTTCAGAATGCAGATGATTTTGAGTCTTTCATCGGGCAATTACGACCTAATCAGGATCAACTCGGTTGAATCATAGAGCAACTGAAGATCAGCAATTTATGAGCTTGGCATTACGCTTAGGCAAGCGGGGTCAAGGAAAAACGACACCGAATCCGTCCGTTGGTTGCATTCTTGTCAAGAACAACAAAATAATTGGTCGTGGATTTACCCAACCCGGAGGTCAACCTCATGCCGAAGTTATGGCTCTGAGTACTTCCCGTGAAGATCCCTTGGGAGCAACTGCATATGTAACTTTGGAGCCTTGTTGCCATCAGGGGAAATCACCCCCATGCACCCAATCGCTTATCCAAGCTGGCATTACCCGTGTTGTCATAGCAACCCTTGACCCAAATCCTTTGGTTTCAGGCAAAGGTCTGATAACGCTTAAGGAGAATGGTATTGAAGTATCAGTTGGTTGTCTTGAAGACCAAGCAAAAAGACATCATCAAGGATTTTTGCTGTCAATGACTCAAAAAAGACCCCAAATCACTCTTAAATTAGCCATGACACTTGATGGAAAGGTTGCGACGTCTACAGGTCAAAGCAAGTGGATAACGAGCGTCCAATCGCGTAGAAGGGTTCACCAACTAAGGGCTCAGTCCGATGCCATACTCATTGGTAGTGGTACCGTCATTGCTGACGACCCAACCCTAAACCAAAGAATAATGACCACTCATGGTACCCCGGCAAGGTTCATTCTGGACTCACATTTGGTGACCCCTCTGCATTCTAAAATAGGCCAATCAATCAAATCAATTCAAACGTATTTCTTTCATATAGAGAGTGTGGACACATCACGTATTAGTCAATGGAAACAGTTAGGGGCTCATCTAATATCGAGTCCGTGCGATCCAAATACACAGATTGACTTAAATTTTGCCCTTAAACAAATCGTACAATTGGGTTACTCTTCAGTTTTATGCGAAGGTGGCCCTCGTGTTGCCTCTTCGCTTATTCAAAATGACTATGTTGATCGTTTTATTAGCTTTACGGCGGGTAAGGCATTTGGTTCTCAAGCCCTTCCCTCTATTGGCTTTCTCAGCTATAGCGAAGTGGAGGACGCACCCCAATTTGAGCTTGAAAGGGTTGACACAATCGGTGGTGATGTCGTGAGCTATTGGTCAAAATTAAATTAGACCCCTTATTCCTTGTGCTAGAACTTCTATTTATTTAAGACTAGTCGTTTGTCTGTTAAAGTTTTATTGAATTTCACGCAGGATTTATGTTCTCTGGGTTAGTTACGCATCTTGGGTCGGTAGGAGCAATTGAAAAGCACACCGAAGTGACCCTAAGAATTCACCAGGAAGAAATTGTTGAGACACTCAATATTGGTAACTCTATTAGTTGCAATGGGATCTGCTTGACTGTCATTCGGACTCACACGACCGCATCACCTTGGTTTGAAGTTCAAGCTTCTCAAGAAACCCAAAATAAATCAAACGTGAATCACTGGCACGTTGGGACATTAATCAACCTTGAACGACCCTTGCGAGTTGGTGACGAACTTGGAGGGCATATCGTATTGGGTCATGTTGATGGAGTTGCGGAGATCACCCGAATTGAACCTGTGGGGCATAGTCAACGGTATGAATTTACTAATTCATCACCAATTCAACCTTTCATTGCTCCCAAAGGCTCAGTCGCTATCAATGGTGTTTCGCTCACTGTCAATGATGTTTCACCGCAACATTTTAGTGTCAACCTTATTCCTCACACTCTCCAAGTTACAGCCTTTAGTAACGCTCAGGTTGGTGACCGTGTCAATATCGAAATTGACCCCATTGCACGTTATGTCAAGCAGATTCTCCAATCAGGAGCTTGATCATGGTCAAACGACACAATAACCCAGATATTTCGCCGATTGTTGAAATCATTGAGGAAGCTCGCAATGGGCGCATGTTTATTTTGGCTGACCAAGAGGATCGAGAAAACGAGGGAGACTTGATTATTCCAGCCCAGATGGCAACCCCAGAAGCCATTAACTTTATGGCTAAACATGGACGAGGATTGATTTGTCTTGCCATGACGGCCAAAAAAATTAAAGAACTTGGCCTTGATCTTATGTCGGCTTATAATTCTTCACGCCATAATACAGCCTTTACGGTTTCAATTGAAGCCCGAGAGGGGGTTACAACTGGAATATCGGCTCATGACCGAGCCCGGACAGTTTTGGTTGCAATTGATCCGCTTTCAACGGGCAAAGATTTAGCGACCCCTGGCCATATTTTTCCTATACAATCACAGAAAGGTGGCGTCCTTGTTCGCGCTGGTCATACTGAGGCCAGTGTTGACATTGCCCGCCTCGCTGGTCTCAATCCCTCAGCGGTGATTTGTGAAATCTTAAATGATGACGGGACCATGGCTCGAATCCCCGAACTCATTGCCTTCTCAAAACGTCACAATATCAAAATTGGGACGATTGCTGATCTCATTGCCTATCGCCTCCAACATGACAACCTCGTCCGTAAAGTTTCAGCTCGTAAAGTTGTATCAGAATTTGGCGGTGAGTGGTTTATGCAAATTTTCACTGACGACATAAATGGTTCAGAGCATATCGCTCTGACGAAGGGAGATTTTACCGACGGTGAACCAGTCCTCGTGCGCATGCATGCCCTTAATCCACTGGCTGATACAATTAACCTCAACTCGTTCCGACATAACCTTATCCCTAATGCAATGAAAGCGATTGCCAAAATAGAGCGCGGGGCAGTCATCATATTGCGCGAGTCGGGAATGAAAATTAATGTTGAGACAACTGAAACACCACCCCAAGCGTTACGCCAATATGGAATTGGTGCTCAAATTCTCAGTAGCTTGGGCATAAGACGTCTTAAACTGTTAACCAGTTCTACGGCCCCAAGAATTATTGGACTTCATGGACACGGCCTTACCATTGAAGAAACGCAAGTGATTCAAGAGGCCGAATGAATGCAATCACAACAAGCAAGTAAAACGAACGCACTTCCACATAGCGTAGATTCAATCAATATTTTGATTGTCGCCGCACCCTATTATGCCGATATTAATAAGTTTTTGCTAAAAGGGGCTTGTGAAGAATTCAATAAGGCAGAAATTACTTTTGATTACTATGAGGTTCCGGGAGCACTAGAGATCCCTTTAGCTATCAAACAAGCGAGTCACCTCCAAATATACGATGGATATTTAGCGCTCGGATGTGTTATTCGGGGTTCAACCTATCATTTTGAAATCGTTGCTCAGGAATCAGCTCGGGGCATAATGACCCTAGGCACCACTGGTTTGTGCATTGGCAATGGGGTACTTACGGTTGAAAACATGAACCAAGCCTTGGTCAGGGCTGACCCGAACCAAAAAAATAAGGGAGGCGAGGCGGCTCAGGCACTTCTATCTCTTGTGTATTTAGCCAAAGGTATACATTCACCACAGCCCTTTAATTTACCCAGAAAAGCTCATTCTGACTGATGCTGAGTTCCAGCAAGAGTCATCAGCGGCTGGTCGCCAAGCGAGTAACTCGGCTTAATGCGGTACAGGCCGTGTTTCAAATGGAAACGACTCAGCAGGGATTGGACTCAATACTTTATGAGTTTTTGGAGTGTGGATTTGGTCAAAAAATAGGCAATACACAACTTCAAAAACCATTGAAATCGCTTTTTAAGGAATTGTTGAATTCGGCATTAAATAATCAGGACACCATTGATGAATCAATAAAAAAATGCTTGGCTGAGAATTGGGAATTTTCCCGCATTGATCCTACCTTGAGAGCCATTTTTCGTATTGCTCTGGCTGAGCATTTACTCCAACGCACTCCTATCGGTGTAATAAAAAATGAATATGTTGAAATCACCCACGGTTTTTATCCTGATTCTGACCAAGTCGGTTTTGTAAACGCCATTCTTGCTAAGATCATTCAGGACAATCCACCAGAGGAATCCACCAAATAACGAGTCAACGCTTCAAATTCTGAATTGAATTTGCCAATTATCTTCCCTTATTAAACTTTCACTGTCGTATGAGTATGACTTCACCAAATTCCTAATTGCGGATCCGAATGATTTTAATTCTTTCTTTTTCTTCGCTACTTTTATCGGTAATACTGCTGCAGCTTAGTTCGGGGATATTGGGACCGTTGGATGTATTATCTGGATATGAGATAGGTTTTTCAACGACCCAAATTGGGATGCTCGGGTCGGCTCACTTTATTGGTTTCTTTGCTGGATGCTGGATTGGGCCTGGACTTGTCGGTCAAATCGGCCACTCTCGTGCGTTTGCCGTCTTCGCGGCATCAGGCACAGTAGGAATACTGCTCCACATGGTGATTATTAACCCATACGCTTGGTGCTTTATGAGAATTCTGGCGGGGTTATGTGTCGCTGGCTGCTTTACAGTAATGGAAGGTTGGATTCAAGCAAAAACACAAAACCACAATCGGGGACGTTCTTTACGGGCCTATCGTACTGCCGACATGGTTGGAGGAATTGCTGCTCAATCCCTCATCGCGTTGCTTCCACATGGGAATTATATTGCTTACAACATTATTGCGATTATATGCTGCAGTTCGTTGCTTCCACTTGCCCTCACTCGGATTCCAGCGCCAAAGACTCTCCCCAATCTCAAATTTTATCCCTTTCTTGCATATCGTACCTCAGTGATGGCGACTGCTGGTGTGATCACTGCTGGCATCACTTCTGCTGGATTTAGAATGGCCGGACCCATTTTTGGAGCCCAGATTGAACTCTCAGACCTTCAACTCGGCCTGTTCTTGGGTTCATTCTTAGTTGGTGGTGCTTTAGCTCAGTATCCTATCGGTTGGTTAGCCGATAAATTTGACCGGCGCCGCTTATTAATCGTATTATCATTTTTTGCTATTGGTGCATGTGTATTTATTCTGACCCTCTCCAATCTCAATGCCACATTTTTGATGCTTGGAACCGTTATCTTTGGCTTCTTTACCTATCCGATCTATTCAGTATCAGCCGCTCATGCGAACGATTTTATTGATCCCGACAAAGTGGTAGAGTTGAATGCTTCATTGCTGTTCTGTTTTGGCATTGGAGCTATTTTTAGCCCTTATTTCATTTCGATTCTTATTGAGTTATTTGGTACCCTTTCAATGTTTGCATTTATCGCATTGATTCATTTTGTCCTTGTTATTTTTGGTATAATCCGTGAGAAAATTGGTCAGACACCCGATCGAAAGACCAAATATATTTTTACGCCCAGAACAAGCTGGAAAATTGGAGGATTACTTCGTAAGACCCGTAATCAAGACCGGAACAATTTGGATGCAAACCAATCCCACGAGTGAGTGAACCCATGGATCGAATATTAATTACCTCTGCAATCCCTTACATCAATGGGATCAAGCATCTTGGAAATCTTGTCGGGAGTCAGCTACCTTCAGATTTGTTTGCCCGCTACATGCGACTTAGAGGACATGAAGTTATGTTTATTTGTGCGACAGATGAACATGGTACACCTGCCGAAATTGCGGCGAAAGATGCCGGCAAAGATGTTGCCACGTATTGCCAAGAAATGTACCATGTACAGAAGGAACTTGCTGAAAGGTTTCACCTGTCCTTTGATCATTTTGGGCGTTCTTCTAGTCAGCGAAATCATGCATTAACACAGTATTTTGCCGGTCGCCTTGAAGAAAATGGCTACATTACCGAAGTCATCGAAAAGCAAATTTATTCCAAAGCCGACCAGCGATATCTTCCCGACCGCTATGTGCGCGGTGAATGCCCTAGCTGCGGGTATGCTAACGCTCGTGGCGACCAATGTGAAAATTGTACAAAGCAGTTGGACCCTACTGATCTCATTAATCCGTACTCGGCGATTTCAGGTTCAACTGATCTAGAGATTCGCAAGACAAAACATCTCTATTTACGTCAATCTTTATTTCGTAAGAAGTTAGAGGAGTGGATCGATTCAAAAAATGATTGGCCAATATTGACAACCTCTATTGCCAAGAAATGGCTCTTTGATGATGCGGGGCTTCAGGATCGAGGAATAACCCGCGATTTGGATTGGGGAATCCCTGTAAGAAAAGGTACTGAACCTTGGCCTGGAATGGAACAGAAGGTGTTCTATGTCTGGTTTGATGCTCCGATTGAATATATTGCGGCAACGGCAGAATGGGCTGATACCAACAATCTTACGGATGAAGCTTGGGAAAGATGGTGGAGGACTGACAAGGGGGCAGAAGATGTTCGCTATATCCAATTTATGGGCAAGGATAATGTGCCCTTTCACACACTTTCGTTTCCGGTAACTATTATGGGTTCTAATGACCCGTGGAAGCTCGTTGATTACATTAAATCATTCAACTTTCTGAACTATGATGGAGGTCAGTTTTCGACAAGCCTCGGTCGAGGAATTTTTATGGACCAGGCTCTGGACATCCTACCGGCTGATTATTGGCGGTGGTGGTTATTGTCACATGCGCCAGAGCATTCTGACAGTGAGTTTACTTGGGAAAATTTCATGGAGAGCATCAATAATGATCTCGCTAATGTTCTTGGCAACTTTGTTAGCCGAGTCACTCAATTCAGTCGTAAGCATTTTGGGCAGACTATTCCGCTAAATCATGGCTGGACAGAATTGGAATTAAATACCATAAAGCGGCTTAAAACGAATTTAGAAGAATACGAAAACTGCCTTGAGCAAATTGAAATCAGAAAAGCGGCTCAAATACTTCGTCGTATCTGGTCCTACGGTAACGAATATATCCAGGAAGCGGCTCCTTGGGTTAAGTTAAAGAGTGATCAGGAACGCGCTTCTACAATCATGAATTTTTCACTTAATCTCATCAACTTTTATGGAATAGTCTCCGAGCCTTACATACCTGAAACAGCAAAATTAATGCGCGGTATTTTTAAATCCAGTTCTTCTTTAAATTGGCCTCATGATATTGAGCATTGCTTGAAGAGTTTAGACCCTCTAATCCTCGTTGAGATGCCCCCTATTCTGTTCAAAAAAATCACTCCAGCCGAATGTGAAAACTGGAAAAGTCAATTTTCAGGTCAATCCAATCAATCACATGACACTTAAATTGGAAGACCATCAGATAAAAAATATAATTCTGAGTTTATGGGAAGTGCCACATGATATTTGTGTCCAACTCATCAATGTCTCTGAAAATAAAACCTATGAGGTCATCTCACCTCAAGGATTTAAAGCCGTTCTAAGGGTCAATCGGCTTGGTTATAGAAACTTAGAGCAAATTCAAGCGGAGCTTGATTGGATAGAGGCTTTAAGTTTCAGTGGGTTTATGAAAGTTCCCAAAGCTATCAAGGGTAAAAACGTAGATTTCATTCAGGTATTGGATTATCCCCATCTTCGCCAAAAAAATTCAATGATTTTGTTTGAGTATATTAATGGTATTAACCTGAGTGAAGAAACCATTTCAAAGGACCACTTTTATGTCCTAGGTACGATTGCCGCCACATTACATTCGCATGTTCATAACTGGCAAAAGGCAAATTCTTTAGCACGTGACCACTGGAATTTGGATTCGATACTCGGTGCTCGTCCCATCTGGGGAAGGTGGCAGGATGCACCCAATATCACCCAAGAATATCAGTCAATACTTAATCAGGTGGCAACACATCTCATAAATAAAATTAGTCGATACCATTCTACCAACCCACCTTATGGATTAATTCACGCAGACATGCGCTTGGCCAATATCATTGTTGCTAACAACGAATTCACTTTAATTGATTTTGATGACTGTGGTTTCAGCTGGTTCATGTATGATTTTGCTGCATCTCTTTCATTCTTGGAACTACATGAAGAGAGAGAGGATTTCAAATGGTCTTGGGTTGATGGTTATCGCAGTATTAACGAGTTAAGTTCAGACAATATACAAATTCTTGATAGTTTTGTTATGTTGCGAAGGCTAGCATTGTTAGCTTGGGTGGGTAGTCATCTTGAATCAGATGAGCCTAAACTACTTGCCGATAATTTTGCCCATGATACGGCTATTCTGGCCGAACAATATCTCATGAATCATGGCTAAATGAAATACTATAATTGGATTATGGATAACGCGAACAAGTAGGGAGTTTCTCTTCCACAATTTAAGCTTGAATCTTATAGCCCATCTTTAACATCCCCCTCCCCCAAAAAAAGTGTAAATTAAGGTTAAATTTAACTTTTTACATATCCTCTTATTTCAAATATAGCCATATACCCGATAGTTTCGTTTCCGGGTTTCCTCTACAACCTCTCATGTGGTGCCATCTCACTAGTTTAGAGGGTGGAGCCAACTCTAAATCTCCAACATAAGTTTAGCAAAGTGAGGACACTTAGAACATGGTTCTCATCTGATAAATGAGCGAATTATTTGGGATAAATTGGGAACATAGGGTTCAATAGTTTTAGATTGAAACTATAACCGAGCAGTCTGAATGTTCACAAATAGAAAAGCAGAATGTAAGGAGTATCCTGAATAAGGGAATGATTTCAACCAAGTCAATAGGGTCAAAGTCGGGATGTTGTGTTCGCAAACCTGATGTAAAGATTATAAGGCGAAAACTTCCATGACCACAGGAATCACTAACATAATCAAAATAACTAAAATAGCGCTACCAAATGCATACATCCATTTAAAGTTGTTCTTGAAAG